>CAXUFG010000122.1:0-15409 GCA_964250265.1 uncultured Pseudonocardiaceae bacterium
TTGACGAAACACCTGTACTAAAGCTCGTTGGGAGTACAGGCTCCGAATAGACACTTTGCGCGACAATTTTGGAGGAACCGCCGTGACCGAGGATGCCGACACCGAGGAGGGCCGCACTGGCGAGGACAATTCCGAGCTTCACGACTAACTCCTATTCTTAGGTGGCCCGCTACGGCGCGTTCACGATCGGCCACCGGCCACCACTGACGTGATGGAAGCGCTCGACAATCGACAGCGCGTCGTGACGGTCTGATGCCGAGTGTGACACTATCGTGGCCACAATCGACTGAACCGTACGAGCTGATGCAGTCGAAGTTCCTGCTAGCCGACTGGGCACGGCGCAGGCCCCGAACGGGGCCACTGTTGGCTTTATTCATGCACCGACGCAGTTGGGGCCGTTGTCTGCGGCCGCGCTCGTAGGCCAGATCGGATCCGACAACATCTTGATCTTCAGGCAAGCGTTCTGGCTCACAGCCCGCTGTGCGGCGGAGCTGACCTTGTATTTGCCTAGAATGCCGAGAGCTTCACAGGCAAGCCCCGCGCTGGGCGACTTTGACGCAATCCGGCCGCATACCGCCAACTGCGAGACATCACTGCCCGCGCCCACACCCGGATTGTTCAGCTGGTTGTTAATCTCGCGGGTCGCAGCTCGGCTAAAATACACGCTGCACGTACCGTAGAGGTTGCCACATGTGTAGACAGACTCAGTACCCACTATGGCGTCATCCCCCGGCTGGGCCGGGGAGATAGTGCCAGTGGCATCGGATGGCGGCAATGGTGAGTTCGCCGCTTTGTCAATGGCTGCGATAGTATCGGGATCGGCTACACCAGTGACAGCTAGAGGCGGGTGCGCCTGTTGGAACGCAGTGACTGCAGCTCGGGTCTGGTCGCTGTAGATGCCGTCCTGAATGATTCCGACGCCCAGAACCAACAGCGAGTACTGAAGGGCCTGAACGCAGTCCCCGCGATCTCCGTGACTCATCTGGGAACAAGTTCCTAGCGACGGAAGGTCTTTCGGGTCCTTGGGAGGATCGGCGAAAGCGGTACCACCGAGCAATCCCATCATTCCTGCACCAAGTAACGATCCCAGAAGTAGGGCGAGTACTCTCCGCACAGATGCTCCAAATTTCGACAAATGGTTCGGTCACCAGGCGTGTATTCTTACTGCCGTTTGATACGTCGGCCACATGGAGCATCCTGTTACATCTTACGACGGAATGACCTATGAGACTACGAGATGTGATCGTTTGGTTACTTTTGGTGGCCAGCGTCTCGATGTTGCGGTTGGTCATAAATAGGATGACATTCGAGGATGCCAAGGATTTTGCTTGGCCAGGAGTTCCAGCGAGGCGTCACCTCGAACCGCCTAGAAGGGGAGGGTTGTGCTGTGCTGTCCTCTGCGGTGTGCACGTGCTCGCTTGTGTAGCCATGATCCAGGGGAGGCGTCATGGGCCGGACGGGTGGCTGTTCCGCTCACCCAACGGTGGTGTCGTCGGAGCCTCCACCTACTACCGGGTATGGGCCCAAGCACGAACATGCGCACTCACCCCTGCCCAAGTGGCTTCACCACTGGCGGGTCGACCCTTTGACCTGCGGCTTGCCGCAGTGTCGCTGTGGCTCAACGGCGGTGTGCCGGCCACAGAAATCGCGGGGCGAGCAGGCCACTCCGTAGATGTGCTTTTGCGGGTCTACGCCAAATGCATCGACGGCCAACGTAACAAGATCAACAAAACGATAGACGGGCTTCTTGACTAAATCGGTTCAGGGCGCTGCCCGTCTCGGGCTGCGCGACTACTTCGAGGGTCTCGTAAGTGGGATGCTGCTGCCGTGAGCGGTGCACCTCGCGGCGATCGTGACGGGGGCCCCGACTTTTTCGTGTCCTACACCCGTTCGGATCAAACGTGGGCCGAGTGGATCAGCTGGGTGTTGGAAGATACTGGCTTCCGCGTGGTTGTGCAGGCTTGGGATTTTGGGCCATGTGCGCACTTTGTCGCCGAAATGCACCTCGCGGCCCGACATTCGTCGCGGATCATCGCGGTGCTGTCAAGGGCCTACCAGGCATCGGTGTTCGCCACGGAGGAGTGGCAGGCCGCGTGGGTGGCTGACCCATCCGGGCGTGAGCGGCGGTTGCTCGCGTTTCGGGTAGAGGACTGTGCGCGGGAGGGGCTACTGAGGCAGCTGGTCACGGTGGACCTCTTTGGTGTGGACCGAGACATCGCGCGCGAACGGTTGCTGGCGGCGGTGCGTGGATAGCGGCTCAAGCCCGAGATCGAACCGCTTTTCCCGCGCGGGGGTGGGGCGGCATCGGCGGGTGAGCCGGTGTCTCCCAGCTCGCCCGTCTCGAACTGGGAGAACTCTGCGCCGTTGTGGCAGCAACCACTTCCGGTCATCGCCGCGACCCGCACTGGCACATCGCTCGTGGCATGGGCCGCTCCGCTCGGTATGGCGGCCCTCGGCCTCCGTTCGCTTGCCCAACGGTCCTGGTCAGGCCTCGTGGCTGGCTTGCTCATCGCAAACGCCGTGGGCGCGACCGTCACGGTCTGGACCGAGCCGGCGGAGTACGTCGGGCCTAAGGTCGTCCTCACCATCCTCGCGGGGCTCGCGGTGGCCACGCTGGGCGTCGCCGCTATCTCGCCGCACTCCATGTCGGGTCGCCGCCTGGTGACGCTCGGGGATCTCTTGGCGGCAGCGAGTCTGCCTACGCACTTCGTCGGCATCCTCGTCCAGCAGACCCAGGGCGCCGACGGTGCCGCCGCCGCCCTGGGCATTCGGATTGACGCTGTCGCGATCTTCATCCTCGCCGTCTTCCTCGTCCTCTTCTGGGGCATATTCGTCGCACTCCGCCTGGTCACCGCACCACGGGACGGTCCTCGACTGCTGGCCGGCCTCGTCGCGCTCCAACAGCCCGTCGCCCTCGTCGACGGGATCGCGGCGATCTCCGCCAATCACGTGCTAGGTCTGCCGGCTGTGCTGCTCGTCACGGTCGCCGTGACACTGCTGGTCGTTGCAGCCGTTCAGCAAGCGCGTGCCAAGGGGGGATTGGCGCACGCTTCGCCGCGCGCTGACCACCCGGATGTCCCACACCACCATGGCGGCCTGCCGGATAGCTGACGTCCGCGCGATCGAGGCTGCCGGCAAATCGCCGGGCTCCCGCGTCACGCCGTACGAGGTTCTGATTAACAACCGAGCGTCACGGCGCACGCCAAAAGGTAGCAGTGCCTGACGGAAACGGGTGGCACTACAAGACCGTGTTCGGAGCCCTTACGGTGTGGGCAGCTCCTCGATCTCCACATTCGGGTCGATCGCGCGCAGTAGGCCAGGCTCCGCGGTCAGGATGGCCAACCCGCGGGTGATCGCGACATCCACCGCGTGGGCGGCGGCCACGTCAAAGCGCCCAGCCTGGTGCGCGGCGTGGGCACGCACGCCAGCCCGGCTGGCCACCGAGGCATCGAGATCCTCAACGACGACCGCCGGTGCGTCCAGGAACAACTCCAGCAGCGCCCGCGCCTGCGGCGGGACCGCAGCCCACGCTTGCAGCAGCGCGGTCGAGGGAGTCGCGAAAGTCATCCCCAACTCGACGGCGGCCACCAGAAACGCCCGCCCGTACACGGAGCGATCGGTGGCGATATCAACGATGGCAGAAGCGGCTAGGACCCTACCGCTCACGACGCCTGCGGATGCTGCTTAGCCCGCTCACCGAGCAGGGCACGACGGGCATAGGCCAGCGCCCCAGGATCGACGTCCCCCGCTGCGGCACGCCAGCGAGCCAGCCACTGCTCCCGGACCATCCGGGCGTCCAAGGCGCCTTCGACATACTCCGACACGCTGGCCGCTCCGGCGCGTTCGGCGGCGGCCTTCAGCTCCGCGGCGACGCCGGGATCCAGGCTCACGGTGATCCGTTCCTTCTTGCCGCTCATACGCTAAGCCTACAACGCTCATACGCTGCCCAGAAATCTGGCGCACGCAGCCGAACGGCATGCGGTGCAGTGTGTCTGGGAAGAGCTGCTGAACGGGATGCCCGCGAAGATCGTCTCTAGGAGAATTTTCATGCCGCGTCTGTGCCGCGAACGGCAGAGGGCCAGATGGTGGCAGATGATGACCGATGTGCAAGTGGCGGCGAGGCGATCCTGGAAGGGGCTTTTCCCTGGCTAAGGAGGGTTTTGGCTGGTTGTCAGTGGGCGATCGAAGGGCGTTGGCGGGGACTGCAAGGACTTTAGGAAACCGATGCTCTATCCCCTGAGCTACGAGGGCCTGCGGTCAGCATCCTAGCTGCGTAGCGGGGGTGTCCTGTCTCGGCCGGGGTGGTCGCGGGGGAGGTGCTGGTCACGGCCGTTTCGCCATGGTTTCGCGCTCTCCGTGTTCGTGGTCCCGCCACGCGCCTCGGCCTCGGTGGTGATCTCCTCGCGGCGCGGGTGCAACCCTACCGGGCCATGGACGGCCCGCCGGTTACGGACGTGGGACGTGGGTGTGTTGTTGGGTGGCGCCCGTCGTCTACAAGATCACCTATCCAAGACGGGAAGATCTACATCGGCCAGGACCGAACGGACACGCTCAACTACTTCGGCAGTGCGGACGCAAGTTGATCGAGAAGGACCTTACAGCCGATCAGCCGCGACTTCACGATCAGAAAGGAAATCCTCTGGGAGTCGGCCAATGCGTCGCGCTCGGAGGTGACACAAGTTGAGTTGCAGTTCATTCGGAGCCTGCGATCCAACGACCCGTCGGTGGGCTACAACCAGTGCCCCGGCCTAGCGGTGCCTCTGTCGTCTCCCCGGTGCGGTGATGGCCGAGGGAACGGGCGCACGCTTTCCAAGTCTGATGACGGCTGTCCGCGCAAGGTCATCGACGTGTCCGCAGCGGTCGACAGGCAGGTCATCCGGACGGTGGACGTCGGTGAACGATGACGAACGAGACTGCAACTGAGACTGGCGCGTGATCATCAACAGCCGCCCTGCACGGGTTGCGAACACTTGGCGGGTCTTCTTCGAGCACGCGGCGCGTCGGGCGGACTGCCGCTCTCAGCAGCGGGGGAAGCCCGCTTTCGTGATCGTTCCGCGCCGGACGTTGCGTCCCTGTTCCGTGGCGGTCGGTCTCGCACGCTTTCGAGGTCTCAAGCATCGTGATGTCGAGACGGTGGCGAGATGGCTGTCGGTATCGCTACACAGTTGATCACCGTTGGAGCAACGCTCGCCGGCGTGTGTTGACGCTCCTCGCTAACGCGTCCTTGAGCGCAGAAGGGCGCAGGACACCCGCTGGCTTGAGACGCAGCGCTTGACGGCCCAGCGGGCTACCTGGCTTCGGGACGACCGCCAGAAGGCCTACGGCAACCTTTCACTCGCTGGAGAGGAGGCGTTGCGGTTCATTAGAACCGAGTTGCCAACGCTGTCGGATCGACCGATCCGGGCCAGCACGCCGACGCAGATGCCCGATGGCGTGATCTCCACCCAGACCTTCGGAAGGCCTTCAACCAGGTCGAGCTATTCGGGACCGATGACGCCCGTGCGGGAGCCGTACGTATCTGGCTTACTGCGCGAACGGCGTGAACGACATCAGACGCGCGATGGACGCGACAGAATCGCCGCCGGATGCGGAACTGCGCGATCAGATCAAGGCCGTTGCCTCGAATCTGGGGACCGTGGGCGAAGGGCGTTGTCCTGAATGCTGATGTTGGTCGGGCGGCTGCCGCTATGATGGCTCGGCGTGTCGTGGCAGAAAGCCCGCGCGGCAGCTAACGGTCAGTCGATGCGCAGCGACCCTGTGAACTGGACCACAGGGTCCTACTCGGACAGAGAACTATCGTCTCGGCTCCAACGCGTCGAGGCGCCGAGCTTGCTGGAGAGCACCATGGCCGACACCGTCATTGCCAATCCGACCTATATCGAGCATGTCCGGCACTTCTTCGAGGACGTCGATCTCGAGCATATGTTCAAGCGCGGTTACGACCTGACGACGTACCCGACGTTGAAGGCGAACGAGCAGGTCGTCATCGACCAGACCCGTCCGCCCGACGCCGCAATGCCGCCGGAGCCGGAACGGAAGTGGAGCCAGGAGCGGTTCCAGGCGTTCCAGAACTGGGTCGACAACGGCTTCCAGCTCGGCACGATGACACCCCTTCCGGTGCAGCCGCCGGCTCCGGCGGAACGGATGCGCAAGGACGCGCGCGACCTGTCCGACGAGGAGCAGCAGACGTTGGCGCGCGCGTTCCAGGGGTTGATGGACCGCGACCCCGACGACCCGACGAGCTACTTCGCCATCGCAGGCCAGCACTGGTACCCCAACATCCACTGCCACCATCACGACGATCGGTACCACCCGTGGCACCGCGCGTACATCCGCACGTTCGAGGACGCGCTTCGGTCGGTATCCGGCTGCGCCGACGTGACCCTCCCGTACTGGGACATCACCGATGCGCCGCCGGACTTCCTGTACTCCGCGCCGTTCGATTCCTACGCGCTGCCCCGCGACATCCACATCGATGAGGACGACCCCGACTCCAGCTATCCGGCGGGTTATCGCACCAGCCGTTTCGCCGCTAAGGTGATCAAAGACAACGTTGCCTTTCGGCGGATTCCGGAGGGCATCACGGCGGCGCTGGCGATGTTTTCTTGGGGGGACTTTGCGCTCGCGAATCCGACGGGCATAGAGTGGCATCCCCACGACGCCGGCCACGTCGCGACGGGAAAGACGATGGCGGTGCCCGACGCGGCCTCCTTCGATCCGATCTTCTGGTTCTTCCACGCCAACTGGGACCGGCTGTGGTGGCAATGGCAGCTGGCGATGCAGGCCGCGACCCGGTGGTCGTTCCGCAGCACCGTGACCAGCGGCCTGACCGGATTCCTCAAGGCGCCGGACAACGCGCTCGAAGGGACGGGCGACTACAAGCGCGCGGAGCTGCAACTCGACCTCGCCGCGTCCGGCGTCGGGTACGCGCTGCCGCACGACGCCGCTCCGGTTTTGATGGAGGCCGCGCCTGCGATGTTCGGCAGCGCGGTGGCGTCGCGGCGGATGAAGGTGGGGGCGGGGCCCGTTGTGTCGGTCCGGGTCAAGGGCATCAACCGGCTCCCGATCCCCGGTTCGTTCGACGTGGTCCTCAAGGCGGACGGCGAACCGATCGGGCGGCGGCCATTCTTCCAGTCAACGAAGCCTCTGGAGTGCGGTGCGTGCCGGGAGCGAGGCGTGATCGACCTCGACTTCCGGGTCGACGCCGACGCCGTCGTCGGTCGCGACCTGACCGCGGAGATCGAGCTCCTCGCTCCGGGTGCGGAGCGGATCGGGCGGCGCTTCCCGCTGCGGGCGGCGGGCGACCCCACCATCAACGCGCGGCTTCTGCTGCAGGACAGCAAGTAGGGACCGCCGACGATGCTGCGCTTCACCGCCGCCGATGGGGCCACGCCGCCGCATATCGTTCGTGACTTCCAGGACCCTTACCTCGAGCTGGTCCGGCTCGTGCGCGAGGCGTCGGAGATCGAACACGCCCTGCTCGTGCAGTACCTCTACGCGTCGTTCTCCGTGAAGTCCCGCTACCAGGCCGTGATTGGAACGGGGGGCGACGACAGCATCAGCCTCGTGGGCGTTGCCGTGCAGGAGATGCACCACCTGGCCCGGGTGAACGAGCTGCTCACCGATCTGCATGCGGCGCCGAACCTGGTGCGCCAGGACTTCCCATACGAGCCCGACATCTACCCGTTCGAGCTGAGCATGGAGCCGCTGTCTCGCCGCTCGTGCGCGAAGTACGTCTACGCCGAGGCAGCCGCCGAGGTGCTCGACCCCGACGACCCGGACAACGCCGACGCCGCGAGCCAGAAGTACATCGCGGCTGTGCTCGGCGCCCTGGGTGGTGGGCCGCGGCCCAACCACATCGGCAGCCTCTACGGCGACATTCTGGATCGGCTCCACGACGTCATCGTGGCAGGCCTGCCCGGCCTGCCCGATCTGACGCACCACGTCACGACGCTCCGCGACATCAAGAAGCAGGGCGAAGATGAGCACTACGCCTTTTTCAAGAAGCTCTTCACCGGCGAGGCGTTCGGAGCGGGACCCGAGATCTGGTCGCTGGATCCCGCCGACGACGCCTACCCCGCCCACGACATCGGCACCGACCCCAGCGCGTTCGAGGGCCATCCACGGGCCATCCCGGAGCCGCACCGCGCCACCGCATGGCTGGCGAACCTGCACTACTGGCTGGTCCTGGGCCTGCTCGACATCGCCCTGCGCACGGGCGAGGCAGGCGAGGACCTCGGTTTCCAGGCCGTGGCCCACATGCGGTCTGCGCTCCGCCCGCTCGGCACCCACCTCGCCACTCTCGGCGTCGGCATCCCGTTCGACCCGCTGAGCATGGGCTACGCCCTCGGCCACGACACGGCAGGCACCGTGTTCGTGCTGCGGCGCCTCGCCCAGGAGAGCGCCGCGGCCGCCGCCGCGCTCGCGCCCACCCTCCCGACCGGGTTGGGACAGCGGCTCGCCACCGTCACCGCCAACACCATCGCGGCCCTCGTCGCGCTCGTCCCGTCCGCCGCAGGCCCAGGCCTCGGTGCCGACATGGCCGAAGGGATCGCTGCCGACACGACGACGGCGATGGACTTCTGGTTCGACTTCGACAACCGGTTCCAGGACGCCCCCAGCCCCGAGGCGATCCAGGCCATGATCGGCCTGGGTGACATCGACGCCCTGGTCGACACGTTCGTTCAGCGCGTCGGCGAAGGCACGGTGAGCACCAGTTACAAAGACGACGTCACACCCCTGCGAGCGACGCTCGCCGCGTTGTCCGGGCTCCAGCTCGCCGCGTTCGACGACCACTTCCACGGCGACGACGAGCTGCAGCGGCTTGCGTTCGAGCACTTCGGGCAGGGCGACCTGTTCGACGAGCGACGACCCGGCAACGAAGTGCACATGATGGACGCAGGCGTCACGCCACCGATCGGCTACCACCGGTGGTGGGCCATCCTCCGGGCGATGACCGTGCTCGACGTCGACGCGGCGCGCTGGCAGGCTATCGGCAGGCACGTCGCCCTGGCCTGGGCGGTCCAGTCCGAAGCCCGACCACGGCAGGGCATGCACAACACGCCGCTGCCGCCAGTCCGGCTGGCCGCGCTGCGCACGTTCTGGCTCGCTCGCACCGACAACGAGATCGACGCAGCCTTCGCCTCCGGCCCCCGGCCCGCACCGGTGCCGTAGTCCCGCCCACAGCCAAGCGCCGCGGAGGGCGGAGTGTCATCAACAGGCTCGCGGTGTTAGCAAACGGTTAGCAGATGGAAGATCATCCGCGCCGCCCCTGCGTTGCTGCGCGCTGAGTACTCAGCGCCGGCCGTCGAGCTCGTCGACGATGCATCGCCGATCGATCACGAGCCTGTGCCCGCAAGGCGCCCGGCAACTAGATGTCAGACAACGTGATCTCTGGCCGTTGGTTGACGCGATGCACGCGTGCCGTGCCGGGCAGCTACGGCACGGCTGCGGCCGCGTCGAGGCGCTCGCGGCGCGTTGCCGAGCCTCCCGGGCGACGTCGTCGTGGGAGATCGTGGTGACCGCGGCAGGCGGCGCCAAGACGGGGTACGGTCCAGCACCGGGGCGGCAGCGCCCCCGGTCAACCTCGTCTCGGCTGAATCCCCGCCGGGGGTTGCTGCTTCTACAGCCCTCGGGAGCGCTGGTAGATGACAACAAAGCGGATAAAGCATCTGAGCCAGTTTGAACGCCGGCTCAACGGATTCCTTTGGACCGTGTTCACAATATCCCTCATATATGCGTTCGTTCAGCATACTCACCCACGTTGCGGAGCGTTTCCCTTCTGGTGCCGAATTCGTTGACCTGTTCTACGACCTCGCCATTGCGTATATCGGAGCGTTCGCGTTCTATCTCCTCGTCGTGGCGCTCCCTCTACGACGCGATCGACGCAACGTGTACCGGTACCTAGCGCCCCTCTTTGGCCGAGTCGTCGGTGAGGCGTGCTGACTCATGATGTCGCTGAACGAGACGGCACACGTTGATGCAAACCGTAAGAACATGTGGCCTAATGTCGAAAACACTTGTACATTGATCGGCCCTCGATCGCCCGCCAACTTCGGACTACTGACGCCCACCGGCACCGTGCAGGGAACGGTGCTCGATGTCATCCGCTACCACATGACCCGCGCTCATGATGTAAACCGCGAAATCTTTAGCTTTGCAGCCTTCTTAAATTCCGACGCGCTCAACCTTGTTGCCGAAATCGAAGATCACCTCAGGTCCATTGACCGCATGGTCGGACTGCTTCAACAGGCAAGTAATACGGACATGTCGGTGTTAGCCCGTACCATCTTCGATTATCTCCAGCTCGCGGACCATCTCGATGACTACCGCCACGAGTTTCTCCCGACCACAATCTCAAGAGCTCCCGAGTTGATCGATGAACCGTCAGGGAGGCGTCGCCGGACCCAGGGGAGTTCTCCCTGTCGCATCCCTGCCCCTACCTCTCTGCCCTGAACTGCACAAACGACCGTCAGGGAGGCCAGGGAGGCAGGGGTGGTGATGCGCTCAAACCCCCGTTTTCGGCGCTCTACGCACACAGGCACTGCCTCCCTCCCTGGTCGGGCGGTCTAGCCTGGAGTCACCTCCTCACCGGGTTTCCGCCCCCGGGTAGCTCCCGGGGGCATCGGTGGGGGACCGGTGAGGAGTGGTTCCCTGTGGACGCTGAGGAAGCGTCGACGATCGGTGCGCGCGCTCGCAAGATCCGACGTCGCCGTGGGCTGAGCCTGGAAGTCGTGGCCGGCCTGGCTGGGATCGGCAAGCAATACCTATCGATGCTGGAGCTGGGCCAGCGCGGATTCAATCGGCGGGGGCTGCTTGAGGATCTGGCGGCGGCTCTCGGCTGCTCGGTGGCCGACCTCACGGGACAGCCTTATCTGCCGGTGGACCGGGAGACCGCGACCGCGGTGCCGGCGATCTCAGAGGTCAGCCTGGCGCTGCACAATGCCACTCTCGACGACGTGCCTGACCTACGGGCCAGGCCATTACCTGAATTGGCGGCAGCTGCGGCTCGAGCCAACCTGCACCGTGACAACGCTCGCTATGCGATTGCCGGTCAAGGCCTGGGCGCGGTGCTTACGGAGCTGCACGTCTGGGCAGTTACCAGCAGCGCCGGTGAGGACCGCCAGGCCGCCCTGGCCGCCCTGGCCGAGGCGTGCCTCGTGGCCTACCTGATGGCTAGGCGTACCGGCCGCACCGAGCTCGCCATGACGATCGCCGAGCGTGGCTACGAAGCCGCGCGGCGGGCCGAACGCCCGGACTTGGCCGGACTGATGGCGATGAACCGCAGCGGCGGCCTGATGGGGCTTGGTGCCCGCTGGCGTGCCACCGCGGTGTGCACGGAGGCGCTGGGCGAGGTTTCGGCATTGCCTGGACCGACGCCCGACGACACCAGGACGGCTGAAGCGCGCGGGATGCTGTTGCTCACCGCGGGCCTGGTGGCAGCTCGCGACGGCCGTCCCCAGGACACAGCTGCCTACCTCACGGAGGCCCACGACCTCGCAGCACACACCGGCGAGCGCAACCACATGCGCTTCCACTTCGGTCCCACCAACGTGGCTGCGTGGGAGCTCGGATTAGCGGTGGAATCGGGCACCGGCCCGGACGCGGCAGAGCGCTTCATCACCGCCCCGATCGACTTTTCGGTGTTCGCCAGCAAGGAACGAGAAGCCGATGTGACCTTCGACCTCGCTCGCGCCTGGGCACAAGCCGATGGTGCGCGTGATGGTGAGGCGCTGCGTGCCCTGGACACTGCCGACCGGCTCGCGCCGCTGCGGGTACGTAACGATCCGCTCGCCCGGGACCTGGTGCTCACGCTGGACCGGCGTGCCCGCCGGCGGGTGTGGGAGCTGGACAGCCTGCGGAACCGCTTCGGCATCGCCGGTGAGGGTCCACGGAATGTGGACAAGTAGTGCGATCTTGACCGCACCCTTCCCCGGGTGACTAACGGGGAGCTCACCCAACAGACGCAAGAGGACCACAACGGTGGCCGTCATGCGGTGATCTCGGCCGACGGCAGAGCTGGCTTCGCGGTATGGATCACCGATGTCGACGTCGGTCCGCCGACGAGCGTGACGCTCGACGGTGTGGTGCCGGAGGGCGAGCCGCTACTGGAGGGCGTTTTCCATCTGCTGGTAGCTGATGAGGATGTGGCCCATCGCGTGCATATGAGCCTCGCGACCTTGTGCGGGGCATGGGTCCAGCCGCCGCAGCTGCCACCGTCCTCCGTCGGGCACTGGCGTGCGCGCTCCCCCCGGTATTGCCTGGAGTGCGTGAGGGAGGCGCTCCAGGGCGCGGCCGCCGGCGATACTGCGTCTGCCCGCCGGTGATCTGGTATCTGCGATCCCTGGCCGATGGGGACACTCACTACGGCGATTGGCAGCCTGATGGCACCGTGATCGCGCGGTGCGGGCTGCGTTTCGAGCTGCCGGTGCAGAACTATCCGGGGCTCTCCGGTGAGCCGGCCTACCCGGAGCAGGTGTGCCCGAAGTGCCGGCCGCAGCTGATCGTAAGGGGGAAGCGGTGAGCGCGGCCGGCGTCGCGGTGGGCTGTCTCGCCGGTCGACCTCGACGCGCACCTGCTGGCACCCGAGGGCAAGCATCCCGCCGGCGCACTCAAGGCGCGGTGCGCCGCGCTGCTACCGGTCCAGACCACCCAGTACGACAAGCCGCCCGGACCCCGCCTGTGCCAGTGTGCTGGGTGATCTTCCGCACTGTTGCGGACCCTGTCGAGTTGGCACGGGCGCAGGAGTAAGACCCCGGCCGGCCGCCGGTTGAGCGTTGCCCGTCAGAGTCAGCTCCCGGTGGCCGGCCGGCCCCATCCCGGGCTCGGTGGAGAAGGGGTGTGCAGACCGGCTGGTAATGGTGACCTGGCGATCGGGTGTTGGCTTCCAGGACCCGCGAACTGCGCAATGCGGCGCTGTCGTGGCGGCAGTCCTCGACGGGGTCAGAGATCCAGCGCAGCCGGCCGGCCAGGTCGCACACGATCTGGAGGTTCAACCCCGGTCGTATGGCGCTTACCGGAGTAGAGCTCGGGGTGGTCCTCCCAGCTCCAGCAGCTGACCAAGGTGCCATCGACGATCAGCTGCTCATCGCTGGGCAGGTCCTCGGCGGTGGGGATGAACGGGCGCATCATCCGCGCCAGCTCAGGGTGATCGCGGCGATCGCCCGGGAGATCGTCGATTGGGACGTCCAGTAGTACTCCGCCAGTTCCTGCTGCACGTGGTTTCTCCGCAGATAGGTCAACGTGACTACAACGGAGTTGAACAAGCCCAGAATGGGCGGGTAACCGTCACCGCCAGAACTCGTATCCCTCGCATGAACAAGCGCGCACAACTCTGTGATCTCGTCTTTGCTGAAGCCTGTAGTATGGTACATGCAGCGGACCGTCTTTCGGGGAACGAGTGTCGGAACTCCATTCTCTCTAAATATGGCCCGTCGCCCTATTTGCCACGCCGACGAGAATCAATAATAGATACCCCTGAATAAGCCTCAAGGGCAACGGCCTGGCGATGGTGGTCGAGGCCTTAGTAGGTGCCATGTTAGGTATAAAATGCGGCCTCCGGCATGGTGACATGAGAGGGATGGTTTCTTGGTGATAAGAGCTGATAGCTGTGTAGCTAGAGCAGGTACAGCGCTGGGTGGGTGATCTGCAACATGATGTTGCAAATTCGAAAAGTATCGATCCTGCACGCCCACCACGAACACCTGACAGTAAGACACATAAACTGATGGCGAAGGCAAAGGATATTAGGTTTGAGCTTACCGCAACAGCGGCGTCAGTGTTGAACGCGCTTGACGGAGGGTCAGTATGGCACCTGATGCCGGCGAACGAAGACGAATGAATACGGATGAGACCAGGACCGCAGACGATGTGGCAGCGTCCCTACCAGGAACACTCGATCGACACTGAACCGGCTCCCCAGCCGCTCGCTACTTCAATATGAAGCAGGGTTGAGGCCTGGTTGACATGAACCGCGCTCAACCGTCGAAGTAGACCTCGAGTTCGCTGATCGAGGTGAAGTGCGCGCTGCCGCCCGGGCTGCCGACGATGCGGACCCCGTCGCCCGAGGTGTTGGCGAAGGTCAGCGTGAACCGTCGGGAGGGACCCGCGCTGGCGTCGTAGGGGTAGGCGGGGTTGACCGCGAGGCCGGTGACGGTTGTCCAGACGAAGTTGTTCCTGACCTGGACGGTCAACCCGCTGGCGAACCAACCCCCGTCAGGGAACATCGTCCCGGTCGTGTAGACGACCCGGTCGAGGTTGTACGGCCTTGACCACGTGATGCCCCAGCGGTCGGCGTCCTTCGGTGAGCCATCCCAGCTATCCTCCCTGGTCGAGGGATTGCCGTCGTTGAGATAGGCCAGCTTCCCGTAGTGGGAGGTCTTGTCGATCGGTACCGCGTCCGCGGCTCGTGCCAGGTTCACCGAGGGGTTTCCCGGGTTGCTCGGGCTGCCCGCTTGATAGGGGCTGACCGTTAGCGGGCGCAGTGAGAATTTGTAGTTGTTGGTTCCTGCGCCGAGTCCGGTGAACCAGTTGCACTGCATCCACATCCGCCGGCCGTCGGCGCTGATGAACTTGGACGGGAGGGTGGTGGCGTACCCGCCGTTCTTCGGCCCAATGGCCGAGCCATCGCCCCACCACGGATATGGCCCGAAGTCCTTGTGCAGGAACAGCTTCCACGGCCCCCACGGATTCGGTGCCTCGTAGAACTCGTGGGTGAACTCGGACCAGGACGTGTAGAGGTAGCGGCGCAGCGGGGCGTTGTAGACGACACCGCCCTGCGAGAGGACCGAACAACCGTCCGAGGTTACCGTGCCCGGATACTCCCGACGTTCGTCATGCAGCACTGCGACCCTGCGGCCGATGTCGCTGCTCCAGGTGGGGACCCCGGAGCCATCGGCGCCGGTGAAGAACTGCCAGCTCGCGCGATTTTGAATGGAACCTTTCGGTACTCGAGCCAGATAGAGGTTCTGCGGATCAGCAACGGTGTTGCTGAACGAGTCGCGCCAGTTGTTATCCAGTCCGTAGGCGTAAACGTAGGCCGCGCCGCCCGGGCCGAGCACCGAAGCGTTGCGGTTGCTCTGGCCGAAGTCCAGGAAGAAGATCGTGGTGAACACGTGGTCAGTGAACATCGGCGCAGTGGTGGTCCGCCAAGTCCTGCCGTAGTCGGTGGAGACCGACACGCTCGCCGCCGGGGCATCGTTGAACGTCAGAGCACCCGGTCCGGTGCATAGGTCCTGTACGGCCAGGTACAGCTCGTCACGGCCGTCGCCATTGCCGTCAACGGCGACCATTCCAGTGGGCTTGCGGTTGTAGCTGCCGGCGGTCCAGACCTTTCCCACCTGGCCCCCACCACTGAGCCGGACGCCGCTGATACCGGTCGGTGGCGTACCGGTGATCCTGTTCACCACGA
>CAXUFG010000123.1:0-12518 GCA_964250265.1 uncultured Pseudonocardiaceae bacterium
TTGCAGTACTCCACCGTGCGGCGGATCTCGTCGATGTCGGAGAAATCGATCTGGGGATCGATGCCCTGGCTGAATAGATTCATCCCCAGCGTCACCAGGCACACATTGCCGGTGCGCTCCCCGTTACCGAACAGGCAACCCTCGATGCGTTGCGCGCCGGCCTGGTAGCCCAACTCGGCGGCGGCCACCGCGGTGCCGCGGTCATTGTGTGGATGCAGCGAGAGCACCACCGAATCGCGCCGTTCCAGGTTGCGATGCATCCACTCGATGGAGTCGGCGTAGACGTTCGGGGTGGCCATCTCCACGGTGGCCGGCAGGTTCAGGATCGCCGGCGCCTCCGGCGTGGGCTGCCAGATCTCGGTGACCGCGTTACAGATCTCCGCGGCGTAACTCAGTTCGGTGCCGGTGTAGGACTCCGGCGAGTACTGGAATCGGAAGTCGGTGTCGGAGTACTTTCCCGCGTACTCCGCTACCATCTCGGCCGCCGAGGTGGCGATCTTCTTGATTCCTTCGCGCTCCTCCCGGAACACCACCCGGCGCTGCAGGATCGACGTCGAATTGTAGATGTGCACGATCGCCTGCCGGGCACCGTGCAGTGCCTCGAAGGTGCGTTCGATCAGCTCAGGCCGGCACTGGGAGAGCACCTGGATACGGACATCCTCGGGTATCGCGTCCTCGATAATGATCTCGCGGACGAAGTCGAAATCAGTCTGGCTGGCGGAGGGGAAACCGACCTCGATTTCCTTGAAGCCCATCCGTACCAGCAGCTCGAACATGCGTCGCTTGCGGACCGGGCTCATCGGATCGATCAGAGCTTGATTGCCGTCCCGTAGGTCGACCGCGCACCACAGCGGCGCCCGGCTGATCGTCATGTCTGGCCAGGTGCGATCCGGTAGGGATACCGGTTCCACTGTTTGGGAAAAGGCTCGGTAGCGGTGGATGGGCATCGTGCTGCCGCGCTGGGGATTCCAGCTGTCCTGGTCAATCGGCGGGGAAGCGTCGGGCATTCGGATACGGCTGGTACTGCCCTCGGCGAATGTGCTGCGGCCAATGTCAGCTGACTGAGGAGTCATCTTCTGCTTCTGCGCTCTCTGGGCTCTGGGCGAGTCGGGAAATCCGACCGGCAGATGCGCGCGCGGGGGACTCCGCGACGGGGGGCCGGTCGCTTCAGACCCCGTCGCGGCAGCGAAGCAGGAGGGCGCGTGCCACACGATCACCGTAGCCCGGGGGAGCGGCCGGTGCGCAACCGGTCTCCCGGATGGTGGGAGGGACGGCGCACTAGTGCGGCGCGTATCACCGGTGAGTGCCCGTGCACGCACGGTGTCAGCCGTGGCAGACTTTCTGGCATGAGCTCTAGCCGCACGTCGGTCCGCGCCAAGCGCACCAGTGTCGCCGCAGCCCTTGCGGCCCTGCTCCGGATCGTGGGCGGGCTAATTGTTTTGATCTTGGTTGCGCACATCGTGCTCACCTTGGGCGAAGCGAACCCGGCTAACAGCATCACGAGGCTGGTGGCGTACTGGGCGGATCGCCTCCAGCTGGGCTTCCGCGGCCTGTTCACACCGCAAAACGCCAAGACGCGCGTTGTCATCGACTACGGCCTGCCTGCCGCGGTTTGGCTTATCGCAACGTGGGTACTAGTACGTCTGGTGCGGCGCTTCGGCTGAGCAAGCCACCATCGCGGACGCTGCGCCCGTTGTCCTCCGGTCGCCGATTACCGGCTGTGGCCCGGCACTCAGGGCGCTGCGTGGCGACTATTCCGGGTGAATGAGGCAATCTCCACCCACTAGAGTGAATACATAACTTACTGTCATTTTCGGCCGGGAACGACGCTCGACTTCGGTATGTCGCCGCCGGGCTACGTCCCGGTGAAGGTAACGTTGGGTAACTGTCCATAGCAGGCCACGCGGGCCCTGAACGGCCGCGATGCCGGGTTGATCACCGAGACCGCAGGCTGCTCTCTGTCTCGCCGTAGTTCGGCAACAGTGCAGCTCAACGCTGGTACAGTGATCACCAAAACGAAGGCTGGAAGCGAGCTGAGGTGGCTCAAAAGGGGCTTTGTCGACGCCATTGGCGGGTATGAATGGTCGTGGAGATGGGGGACGCCACTACGCTCCGTCTCTGGGGGTCACCCACTTGCTTTCTTGGTCCACATCCTCCAAGCTGCCGCGTACCTGACGGGAGCAGCTGCCCCGGGGAGGCGTGCTGAGAAAGGGGGCGTCCAGCGGCGTCGGCCGTTGCGGCGACTACCAGCTTGGTTGCGCCGTAACTCCCCGCCCAGCACGTTTCCCTAGCATGAAAAATCCTGCACTAAGGAAGCGGTGGTGGAGTTGGCAAGAACGGATGCTCGTTCCAGGGGATCTGGAGGAGCTGGACTGTTCAATGTTATCAGTGTCGTGATCCTCGTTGTCGGTGTCTTGGTCATCGGCATCGCGGCCGCCCTGCTCGCCCGGACGCTGGCGGCGGCACAGAGCATCGATAAGAAGGCGCAGGCCATCGCCGGAAATGCCGGCAAGATCGACGTCGCGACCAACCCGGTCATCGAGTTGAACCGGACCAATGAGCTTGCCGCCTCGATCTTGCAGAGCGCCAAGCCTCTGCAGGGTCTGCTCAACACGGCCGACGCCACCGCCCGCGACATCGACGGCGTAGCCAAGTCGATCAATACGACCGCGGGAACCATCAACGGTACGGCCGGCACCATCAACGGCACCGCTACCACGATCAACGGTTCGGCGCGCGACATCAACGGCAGCGTCGCGACAATCAACGGCACCGCGGCCACCATTAACAGCACCGCCAAGGGGATCGACAACCGGGCCGCAGCCATCCTCGACGTTGCACAGCGCATCGACGTGGACGCCGCGAACATCAATGACGCCCTGGCCCGGACCGTCGTCATCGCCAGGAACATCCGGATCGACGCCGGCAACATCATCGGCCAGGCCATCAACATTGAGTTCACGTCTCGCTGCATCGATGCCAAGCTGCGTCTTAACTTGATCAACCCGCCGGTCCCGGCCTGCTAGGAGGATGGAAGATGACAACAACGGAATTCTCGAGGACGTCGTCAACCGCTGCGCCTCCAGCTACTGGTTCCAGCTTCGCTCGATTTCTGTGGATCTTCACCACCCTCGGTCTGATCGTCGTTATCGTCGTCATCGGCTTCCTGATCGGTATCGTCCGGGCGCTGGAGTCGATCGACAACGGTCTGTTCACGGCGTCGAGTTCGGTGACGGGTGCCACGGGTAACGTTGCGCCGCTGCCCAACTACATCCAGACGATCAATGCTGCGCTGACCGACATCGATACCTCCCTGAAGCCGATCCGCGGTCAGGTGGCCGACGCCACCGCGTCGCTGGTCTCCATCAAGGGCACGGCGGTGACCATTGACGCGTCCTTGAAGGACACCTCCGGGTCACTGGTCAACACCTCGAATTCCCTGGTCGATACCTCGGGAACCTTGGTGGGTGTCGCCCAGACTGCGCAGTTCATCTCGACCTCGCTGGTGGACACCTCCAACGTGCTGCTCAACGTTCTGGGTCTGGTTCAGTCGATCGACGGTACGCTGGAGTCGATTCAGAACGCGGACAGCCGAGGGACCGCCCTGGTGACCCCACAGGTCAACGACATCAACAACTCGCTCATCGGTGCTGAGCAGGACCTGTTCAACATCAACCTTCAGCTCTTCGAGGCTGAGAAGCACCTTGTTAACATCTGCTCTGGTCCGGTGCCGGCTCTGCTGCCTCCGTTCAAGTGCCGCCCGTAGGAGGTGACTGAATGCGACGTTTAACATCCACGGCTCTCCCGGGGATCATGCTCGTCATCGTGGTTCTCTGGGCGCTGACCGCGGTGATCTTCCTGACCGGTATCCTGGCTGCGGCCAACCGGATCGAGAGCCGGGTCGGGATCATCAACAGCTCGCTGAATCCGATCAACAGCAAGCTCAACACGGTCCCGGTCCTCACCCAGGTGCAGGACACCGCCAATCAGATCCGCGATGCTTCTACCAACCTCAGCCCCACCATCGGTCGCATTGCGGATAACGCCAGCAGCATCGACACCAGCCTCAAGTCGGTAAAGGACGTTGTCGGTCCGATCAACAGCTCAGTGAAGACGATCAACGGTTCGGTGCTGGAGATCAACAAGGCCGTCCAGACGATCGGCCCGAACTTGTCCACGGTGCTTACCAATGCTAAGACGATCAACACGTCCGTGCACTCGATCGATGGGGAGCTCGCTGCCGTTCAGGACAACGTGTTCGACATCAGGACCCGTGTCGTCACCGTCACCGGTCAGGCCGATGACATCAACAGGTCTGCCAAGACCATCGATGGCGACACCACGGTCATCAGCAATATTGTCGGCACTGCGCCGTTCAGGGGTACGGTCAACGGCAATGCATTCGCGATCGAACAGAATCCGCTTCTCCTGAGGAGTGGGAATGCCGGCGTGATGCGGGAAATGATTGCTGCATCGGCCCGCAAGGATCCCGCGGCGGCACAGCAGGGAATCCCGGCGTTTGATCTGCTTCCGCAGATCTCCGCGCTCGGATTGCCAGCAGTGCCTGCGCTACCCACCACTGCACTCCCGTCGGTACTGGGCAACCTGCTCCAGGGCCTGCCTGTGCTGAATGACACCGGGGACCTCCTCGGCCAGGTGGTTGCACCGAAGTAGCCGCAGGATTTCTCAGATAGTCCCATCCGGGGGCGTCGGCCATACCAGGTCGTCGCCCCCGGATTGTTTGTAGGCGAGCCCCAATCCCGACATGGAGACATATCGGGATGTAATCGGGTGCGATAACCCCGATATGTCTCCATGTCGGGGGAGGATGGGTCGGGTCAGAGTTTGAGCGGCTCGGCGTGGCCGGCGATCTGGATGTCGGTGCCCGCTGGGGCGAGCTCGCGGAAGAACCCGTAGTGCTTTTCCGGTTTGGTCAGGATGGCCTGGTGGATCGGCACAGCCAGGGATGGCGCGACGGCGCGCAGGTAGTCCACCGCCTCGGAGACCTTCAGCCACGGCGCAGCGGTGGGCAGCAGCAGCAGATCGACCGGGCGAGGCGGTGCGCTGAAGGAGTCCCCGGGGTGCAGCACGGTGCCGGCGTCACCATCGATCAGATAGCCGTTGTTCGGGACCACCGGGATATCCGGATGGATCACACCGTGGTCACCGCCGATCACCTCGACGTTCGCGCCGGCCAGCTCGAGGCGCTGGCCGGGACCGAGCACCCGGTGCGCGATCTCCGCGGCGGCCAGCACCGGTGCCGAACCGGAGTCGACCAGTAACTCTGCCGCCGGGTTGGCGGCCAGCAGGGCGGGTAGCCGGTCGATGTCCAGATGATCAGGGTGCTGGTGGGTCACCAGAATCGCGTCCAGCCCGGTCAGCTGTTCGAAGCCAGCAGAATAGATCCCGGGATCCAGCAGTAGCCGAGCCGTCCCGGTCTCGACCAGCACACAGGACTGCCCCAAGTGAACGATCTGCACGCCTACATTCCTCCTATCTGGCCAGCGTGCCACGTACCGGCCGGACGCGGGTAGCCTCACCAGGGTGCCACGAGTGGTCGTCGACGTCGTCCCGAAGCCTGAGATTCTCGACCCACAGGGGCAGGCGATCATGCGCGCGTTGCCCCGTCTGGGCTTGCACGGCGTGCGCGACGTGCGGCAGGGCAAGCATTTCGAGCTCGAAGTCGAGGACGACGTCGACGTGCAGACGTTGCATCGGATCGCGGGTGAGCTACTCGCCAACCCGGTCATCGAAGACTGGACGGTGCGCCGGCTGTGAGCGCTGATGCAAATTGACACTGGCGGGACGGGCACGGCTCGGATCGGCGTCATCACCTTCCCCGGCACGCTCGATGACGTCGACGCCGCCCGCGCGGTGCGCCACGCCGGAGCCGAGCCGGTAGCGCTGTGGCATGCCGAGGCGGACCTGCACGGGGTGGACGCCGTGGTGGTGCCGGGCGGCTTCTCCTACGGCGACTACCTGCGGGCCGGCGCGATCGCGGCGCACCAACCGGTGCTGCGCGCTGTCGTCAAGGCCGCCAATCGCGGCACTCCGATTCTGGGCATCTGCAACGGGTTCCAGATCCTGTGCGAGGCGGGCTTGCTGCCTGGGGCACTGGTGCGCAACGCGGGACTGCACTTCGTCTGCCGCGACCAGCGGCTGCGGGTGGAGAGCAGCGCAACGGCCTGGACAGGTCGTTATACCCCCGGCGCTGAGATCGTCGTGCCGCTGAAGTCCATCGAGGGCCGGTATGTGGCCGAGGCATCCACGCTGGCGTCGCTCGAGGAAGACGGCCGGGTGGTGTTCCGTTACCTCGGCGCCAATCCGAACGGCGCGGTGAACGACATCGCCGGGATCGCCTCGGCCGATGGCCGGGTGGTCGGCTTGATGCCGCACCCGGAGCACGCGATCGACCCGCTCACCGGCCCGTCGGCCGACGGGCTGGACCTGTTCTGCTCCGCCGTCGACGCCGTGCTCGGCTCGGTGCGCGCCTAGAGGCCTTGCTCGGGGACGGTGGGGCCCTCTCCGCGTCCTGCCCAACCTGGCAACAGATCGGCGACCGCGACATCGATGGCGAACGGCTCGCTGACGGACAGCCGCGGGCTTGTACCGGTCATCTGGTATGTGCCGCCGTCTCCGATGCGGTAGATGCTGATCAGCGGCGGCTTCAGCTCGATCCGCCAGTAGTGTGGGATCCCGTAGTGCGCGTACAGGGCGGGCTTGGTCGCTCGGTCCTCCAGGTGGCTGCCCGGCGACTCGATCTCGATGGCCACCAGCACCTCCGATGGCGCGAACCAGTGCCGTCCCGGCCGGTCGCAGCGCACCACCAGGACGTCGGGAATCCGGGTCAGCTGGCGCCCGAAGCGGATCTCCACGGCCTGCGTGACGGCGAGTGGCTCCGGCGCAGCCGCTTCCAAGCGCACCAGCAGGCGGGCGGCGAGGGCCTGGCGCAGGCTCGACGGCGAGGGTGACACGCTCAGCGCTCCATCGGTGAGCTCGTGGCGGTAATGGCTCTCGGGCAGCGCGTCAAGGTCATCGACGGTCCAGCCACCGGCCGGCGTCATCAGTAGCGGTTCGGTCATCGTCGCCACCTCCTCGTCGGGCGGAGTCTATAGCGCCGCATACTCTCGACACGTGGTTACCACCGAGCAGCCGTATCGTGAACTGGGTCTGGCCGACGACGAGTACGCGCGGATCCGGGAGATCCTGGGTCGCCAACCCACCACCGCTGAGCTGGCGATGTACTCGGTGATGTGGAGCGAGCACTGCTCCTACAAATCGTCCAAAGTGCACCTGCGCTACTTCGGCGAGACCACCACCGAGGCGATGCGGCAACGGATGCTCGCCGGGATCGGGGAGAACGCCGGCGTCGTCGAGGTCGGTGACGGTTGGGCGGTGACATTCAAGATCGAGTCGCACAACCATCCGTCCTATGTGGAGCCCTATCAGGGCGCGGCGACCGGCGTCGGTGGGATCGTGCGGGACATCATGGCCATGGGCGCCCGGCCGATCGCGGTCGCCGACTCGCTGCGTTTCGGCCCGGCCGGCGCGCCTGACACCGCCCGGGTGCTGCCCGGGGTCGTCGCTGGGATCGGGGGTTACGGCAACTGTCTCGGCTTGCCCAACATCGGTGGCGAGCTGGCGTTCGACCCGTCCTATGCGGGTAACCCGCTGGTCAACGCCCTGTGTGTCGGGGTGCTTCGGGTGAGCGATCTGCATCTGGCGCACGCCAGCGGCACCGGAAACCGGATTGTCCTGTTCGGCGCGCGCACCGGGCGCGACGGCATCGGCGGGGTCTCGGTGCTGGCCAGCGAGAGCTTCAGCGCCGAGGCCGGTCATCACGGTGCCGGCCGCAAGAAGCTGCCCAGCGTGCAGGTCGGCGACCCCTTCGCGGAGAAGGTGCTGATCGAATGCTGCCTGGAGCTCTTCGAGGCCGGCCTGGTGGCCGGCATCCAGGATCTCGGTGGGGCCGGCTTGTCCTGCGCGACCAGTGAACTGGCCAGCGCCGGCGACGGCGGCATGCAGGTGGATCTCGACGTGGTGCCGCTGCGGGCACCGGGCATGACGCCGGCCGAGATCCTGTGCAGCGAGTCCCAGGAGCGGATGTGCGCGGTGGTGCGTCCCGGCGATGTGGACGCTTTCATGGCGGTTTGCGCCAAATGGGATGTCACCGCCACGGTGATCGGTGAGGTCACCGGTGACGATCGTCTGGTGATCACCTGGGGTGGGCAGCCCGTGGTGGACGTGCCGCCCCGCACCGTCGCGCACCAGGGCCCGGTCTACCAGCGCCCGGTACAACGACCGTCCACCCAGGACGCCTTGCAAGCATCCACTCCAGACGTCCTGGCGCGACCGTCCACAGCGGATGGACTGCGCGCCACGGTGCTGCGGATGGTGGCCAGCCCGGGGCTGTGCTCGCGAGCCTGGGTCACCGACCAGTACGACCGGTACGTGCGGGGCGGCACCGTGCTCGCCCAACCCAGCGACGCCGGCATGGTGCGCATCGACGAGACCACCCAGCGTGGGGTGGCGGTGGCCACCGATTGCAATGCCCGGTACTGCGCGCTGGACCCCTACGCCGGCACCCAGCTGGCGCTGGCCGAGGCCTACCGCAATGTCGCGGTCACCGGTGCCACCCCGCTGGCCGTGACGAACTGCCTCAACTTCGGCGCGCCCACCGACCCCGGGGTGATGTGGCAGTTCGAGCAGGCCGTCCGCGGCCTCGCTGACGGGTGCGCCTGCCTGGGCATTCCGGTCACCGGCGGGAACGTGAGTTTCTACAACCAGACCGGGAACACCGCCATCCTGCCTACCCCGGTGGTCGGGGTGCTCGGCGTGATCGACGATGTGCGCTGCCGGATCCCCACCGGGTTGGGCGGCATCGGCGACGAGCTGTGGTTGCTCGGCGACACCCGTGAGGAGTTCGGCGGCAGCGAATGGGCCCACGAGGTGCACGGGCACCTCGGCGGTCGACCACCTGGGGTGGATCTGGCCCGCGAACGGGCGATCGCCGAAGTACTCGCCGCAGCCTCTCGCGAGGGCCTGGTGAGCGCGGCCCACGACCTGTCCGACGGCGGCCTGGTGCAGGCGCTGGTGGAGGCCTGCCTGCTGAGCCGGCGCGGCGCCCAGGTCACCCTGCCCTCGCACCTCGACCCGTTCGTCGCGCTGTTCTCCGAGTCCTCAGCCCGCGTCCTGCTCGGCGTGTCGCGGGCTCATGCGCCGCGGGTCGCGCAGCTGTGCTCCGCGGGAGGTGTGCCGGTGACCCCACTAGGCGAGATCCACACCACGCCCGCGCTGGAGATCTCCCCTCTCGCCCCCCTGACTCTCACCGAACTCCGGACAGCCTGGGAGTCCACCCTCCCCACCCTGTTCGATTTTCCACTGCCGAGATGAAGGACGGGTGCATGGGCAGCGAGCTGGATGGGGTGCTGGACAGGGTGGCGGCGTGGTTGGACGGGCATGGCGCGCCGCCTGCGCGCGAGGAGCTGGCGCGGGCAGTCCGGCTCAGCCTGCGCGTGCTGGCGCAGACCGCTCCCGGCGCAACGGTGGAGATGCGGGTACCGCCGTTTGCCGCGGTGCAGTGCGTCGCGGGACCCCGACACACCCGGGGTACCCCGCCCAACGTGGTGGAGACCGACGCGCGCACCTGGCTTGAGCTCGCTACCGGGCGGGTCTGCTGGGCCGAGGCGCTGGGCGAAGGGCGAGTGGCGGCATCGGGGCCCCGAGCTGATGTCTCGAGGTGGGTGCCGTTGGTGTCTGGCTGCAGCGGTGCGCCGTCCGTTTGCTCATCACCGAGCGAGTGAGCAGCCTGCGGCTATGTACTAGTCGTCGTGCTAGTAGCAGCGGTCCCAGCACTCGTGGTGCCGGTCGCAGTGGTCCCAGTCATGGTGGTGCCAGTCGCAGTCATCCCAGGAGTACCTGCGGTACCAGTCGTCATCACAATCGTATCCGCCGCCGTAGCCGCTCGTGAAGATCTCCGAGATCCTCATATTCCCCCTCCTTCGGCTGTCCTGGGTGCTTCCCCCAGGAAGACAGTGACCTGTGCCGTGGCACGCGGCGACCCGTGAGCACCGGTGAGGCCATCGCCGAGACCCCTGACTCAGCTGTAGTCGCTGCGAGTGAAACAACTCACGACACTGATCCCCTTTGGCTTATCGATCGTGCGGACGGGGGCGTTACGGACCCCTTGTCATCACGTGGAGTGACACTGCCGCGCGTATGGCGGCGCCCGGGGTCGCGCAACACCGGGGACATGGCCACCATGGGAATCATGACGTTATCCCGGTTCAACTCCGCCGCAGCGGAGTTCGATCGCAGAGTGCGGGCGATCCAGCCAGACCAGTGGCACCACCCGACCGCGTGCGCGGAATGGGACGTCCGTGCGCTGGTGAACCACCTGGTAACCGAGCAGCTGTGGGCGCCGCTGCTGCTTGACGGGGCCACTGTGGACGATGTCGGGGATCGGTTCGAGGGCGATCAGCTCGGTGC
Source organism: uncultured Pseudonocardiaceae bacterium (assembly GCA_964250265.1). GTDB lineage: Bacteria > Actinomycetota > Actinomycetes > Mycobacteriales > Pseudonocardiaceae. Next base: position 10,489 of record CAXUFG010000123.1, read on the forward strand.
TGATCCGGTGACGGCCTGGGCGAGTGCCGCGGCTACGGCACGAGAGGCGTTCGCGGCTCCAGGTGCTCTGCGGCGTTCCGTAGAGCTGTCCTACGGGCGCCGCCCCGCCCTGGGATATTGCCAGGAGATGACCATGGACCTCGCCGTGCACGCGTGGGACCTGGCCCGGGGAATCACGGCTGATGAGCACCTCGATGAGGATCTGGTGGACGACGTGCTGGCCTTCATCGAACCCCAGGTTGAGCAGCTGGCGAGCAGCGGATTGTTCGCACCACCGGTGGCCGTGGGCGCCGATGCCGACGCCCAGACCCGGCTGCTCGCCCTGCTCGGACGCCGGGCGTAGCGCGGCCCGCGAGCCCTTCCCCGTAGACTCCGAAGGTGTCGGCTCAGATCTCCCTGAACCCCCCAAGAAATCGCCGACACTTCTCCCGTGGAGTCGCAGTGGGTAATGCCCAGGTGAGCAATGCACAGCCCCGGCATGACCCCGACCATCGAGACGACTACACCGGACCACGCGAAGAGTGCGGTGTCTTCGGGGTGTGGGCACCCGGCGAGGAGGTCGCCAAGCTGGCCTACTTCGGCCTGTACGCCCTGCAGCACCGGGGCCAGGAAGCCGCTGGCATCGCGGTGTCCGACGGGTCGCAGGTCCTGGTGTTCAAGGACCTCGGCCTGGTCAGCCAGGTCTTCGACGAGCAAGTGCTCTCCAGCCTGTGCGGGCATATCGCGGTAGGGCACTGCCGCTACTCCACCACCGGCGCAAGCACGTGGGAGAACGCCCAGCCCACCTTCTGCACCACGGCCACCGGCTCCGGTCTCGCGCTGGGGCACAACGGCAACCTGGTCAACACCGCCGTGGCCCCACCCCTCACCCACCCCCCCCCGCCCTCCGGGGGGGGCCCCCCCCCCTCCCCCCCCCGGGGCCCAACCGCCATCGGGCGAGTACTGATTCTGACCTGATCACCGGGCTACTCGCCGCCGCCGCGGCGGATACCGGGATCGAGAACGCCGCCCAGCGGCTGCTGCCCCAGCTGCGGGGAGCGTTCTCGCTGGTCTTCTGCGACGAGGACACGCTCTACGCCGCCCGCGACGCGCATGGGGTGCGCCCGCTGGTGCTGGGCAGGCTGGAGCGCGGCTGGGTGATCGCCAGCGAGACCGCGGCGCTGGACATCGTCGGCGCCAGCTTCGTCCGGGAGGTCGAGCCGGGCGAGTTGCTGGCCATCGACGCGGGCGGCTTGCGCAGTTCTCGTTTCGCCAGCCCCGATCCCAAGGGTTGCGTGTTCGAGTACGTCTACCTGGCCCGCCCGGACACCACGATCGCCGGACGCGGCGTGCACGCCACCCGGGTCGAGACCGGCCGGCGGCTGGCGCAGGAGCACCCGGCCGAGGCTGATCTCGTCATTCCGGTTCCCGAATCAGGCACCCCGGCCGCGATCGGTTACGCGCAACAATCGGGAATCCCGTATGGAAAAGGCCTGGTGAAGAACGCCTACGTCGGGCGCACCTTCATCCAGCCCTCCCAGACGATTCGCCAGCTGGGTATCCGGCTCAAGCTCAACCCGCTGCGCGACGTCATCCGCGGCAAGCGCCTGGTGGTGGTGGATGACTCCATCGTGCGCGGCAACACCCAGCGTGCGCTGGTCCGGATGCTGCGAGAGGCCGGGGCGATCGAGGTGCATGTCCGGATTTCCAGCCCACCGGTGCGCTGGCCGTGCTTCTACGGCATCGACTTCGCCTCCCGCGCCGAGCTGATCGCCAACGGAGCGGACGTCGACGGGATACGGCGCTCCATCGGGGCGGACAGCCTCGGTTACGTCAGCCTTGATGGCCTTATCGCCGCCTCGGAGCAGCCGGCCTCCCGGCTGTGTACGGCCTGCTTCGACGGTCGCTACCCGATCCCGCTGCCAGCTGAGGAGTTCATCGGCAAGCACCTGCTCGAAGAGCTTGACGGGGTGCAGTGCGGCATCGGGGAGAACGCTGAGCCGGTGTTGCCCGTGGGCGCCGGCGCTGAGGATGCCCTGCACCGGCCCTGA
>CAXUFG010000123.1:12618-13944 GCA_964250265.1 uncultured Pseudonocardiaceae bacterium
CTGGGCCGGCCTGATCTGGGCCGGCCTGATCTGCGCCGACTGATCTGGGCGGCTCGGTCGGCTCCGGCTCCGACCAGGTAACGTGGCTGTTACAGCTCGTAGGGGCAGTGTTCGCGCCATCGTCAACCGTGTCCTGGAGCGCCTGCGATGACCGAGATCGACAGCTCACACGCCACCTACGCCGCGGCCGGAGTGAACGTCCTTGCCGGGGAGCAGGCCGTCACCGCGCTGCGGCCACATGCCGAACGGGCCCGCCGCCCGGAGATGCTGGGTGCGATCGGCGGGTTCGCCGGCCTGTTCAAGCTCAAACTGGACCGCTGGCGCGAACCGGTGCTGGCCAGCTCCACTGACGGCGTCGGCACCAAGATCGCGGTAGCGCAAGCGATGGACGTGCACCACACCATCGGGATCGATCTGGTGGCGATGGTCGTGGACGACCTGGTGGTGTGCGGAGCCGAGCCGCTGTTCTTGCAGGACTACATCGCCGTCGGGAAGGTGGTGCCGGAGCGGATCGCGGAGCTCGTCCAGGGCATCGCCGACGGCTGCGTCCAGGCCGGTTGTGCCCTGCTGGGCGGGGAGACCGCCGAGCACCCCGGAATGATGACCGACGAGGACTACGATTTGTCCGCGACCGGGGTGGGTGTGGTCGAGGCCGACGCCATCCTCGGGCCCGAGTGCGTGCGCCCCGGTGACGTGGTGGTGGCGATGGGCTCCTCAGGGCTGCACGCTAACGGCTATTCGCTGGCCCGGCATGTGCTGCTGGACAGTGCCCGGATGCCGCTGGACGGGCATGTTGAGGAGTTCGGCCGCACCCTGGGGGAGCAGCTGCTCGAACCCACCCGGATCTACGCCAAGGACTGCCTGGCGTTGATCGCGGAGACCGAGGTGCGGACCTTCGCGCACATCACCGGTGGCGGGCTGGCGGCGAACCTGTCGCGCGTGATGCCCCGCGGGCTGGTCGCTGTGCTGGAGCGCGGCAGCTGGACACCGGCGGCGGAGTTCGCGCTGATCGCCCGCCGGGGCCGGGTGGAGCGCGCCGAGATGGAGCGCACCTTCAACATGGGCGTCGGGATGGTGGCTGTGGTCGACCCGGCCGAAGTGGATCGCGCGCTGGCCGTGCTGACCGCCAGGCATGTGCCGGCGTGGGTACTCGGCGAGGTGCACAAGTCCCGGGACGTCGTCATCGAGGTTGCGGCGAAGGACTCCGTCCGGGCAGTGCTCCACGGGGACCATCCACGGTTCTGACCGCCGGCTGAGCCGGCAATCCCACTACCGCCGGCTGAGCCGGCAATCCCACTACCGCCGGCTGAGCCGGCAATCCCACTA
>CAXUFG010000123.1:14044-15194 GCA_964250265.1 uncultured Pseudonocardiaceae bacterium
CCGCCGGCAACTTCACCGCTACCGGCTCCCGACCCCGACGTTTCAGCTTCAGCGGCGGTGCTCGTCGTACTCGTCCGCGTAGGCCTCGTCGGCGCGGTCGTCTTCAGTGCTGTGGTTGCCGCCGTTGCCCGACAGCTCTCGTTGAAGAGCCTCAAGGTCCGTGGCGGGGGAGCTGTACTTGAGCTCCCGAGCCACCTTCGTCTGCTTGGCCTTAGCCCGGCCGCGCCCCATGGCTCGACCCCCTCGCACGCAGGGACGAAGCCATCCGGGGGATCGGCGGCCTCGTTCGCTCGACAACATCCGTTGGTTACTACCGTACAGGGTTCCGCTCAGTCGATGCGACGCGGCGGCACCCTCATCGGAGTGTCGGGGTCCGTGTCACTGCTCGGGGTCTGGGACTCCCAGATCTCCGGTTCGGTGAGCCCGCGTTGCTCGGCGAGCAGCTCGTCTACTGAGGCGGTTCCGCGGGCATACCGGGAACCGATCTCGGCATTGCAGGTGTCCACCACGCGCTGCACCTCGCGGCGGCGCCGGGATACCGACGCCTCCTCCCTCTGGTACGCCGCCAACGCACTGGCGAGCGTGTCGCCGGCCAGCGACCCGACGTCGGAAAGATCGACATCAGCGACCAGCGCCTCGATCTGGCGTCGGTGTGCCTCGGCCTGCGAGGGCAGCAACGTCTGGTGGCGACCCGAGCCGGTTGCCGGGCCCACGGCGTTCTCCGCCAGAATTCGAGCCAGCTCGGCGACCACGGGAGCGCTGCCCCCCTCCTGGCGGTGGCGTTGCTCGGCGCGCACGATGTCGATCCGGGCGTGCAACAGCCGCCGAAGGTAGGACAGGTCAGTCTCTTCCTGCGCCGCATCGTCCCTGCGCGCCCGCAACTCACCCAGTCCCAGCTCTACCAGATCGGCGACGTACGCGGGGTCCAACACCCGGTCGATCCGCCGACGCCCACCAGGACGCACCTCGATCACCTCACCATCCTGACACCATCCCGGTGTGCGGGATGCTCCCAGCCCCCCGAACTCAACAGGAGAGCTGTTGGGCGCAGATCAAATAGCTCTGCCGTTGAGCTCGGGAACAGGAGAGCTGCGCGTAGCGCGCCAGCGATTTCGGGTTGGTGTTAAGGGTTTGCTCTGAGGCGGCGTAG
>CAXUFG010000124.1:0-15175 GCA_964250265.1 uncultured Pseudonocardiaceae bacterium
ACCCTCCCCCCGGTCTGCGAGGATCAACGCGAGCCGGGGCTGACGCAGGAGAGGATCACGTGACATCCAGAGAAGTGGCCAGCCCGCAGATCCAGGTGGCGGGGGAGCACACCGATCCGGCCGAGGCCCCTACCGCGATTGAGCGGGCGGCCCGCCAGGAAGCAGCGCGCAGCAACGCGGCGGACAGCAAACTGTCGGATGTCAGCTCGCTGCGGGTGGGCCCCAGCGCCGGTGCGGTCGCGCCGCAGCGTGTCCTGCACCGCGTGATCATGCCCCGGGCCGACGATCCGCCGGAGGTGCGCCCGCTCTACCTCGACGAACCGGAGACCCTGCACGGACGCACCGCGGAAGTCCTCTCCCGGTCGACAGTGACCTTGCCGCCCGCCTGCCAGCTGTCCTTCGCCACCTACTTCAACGCCTTTCCGGCCAGCTACTGGAAGCGGTGGACCCGGGTGGATGAGGTGGCCTTGCGGCTGAGCGTGCGAGGCGCGGGGCGGGTGGATCTCTACCGTTCCAAGTCCAACGGCGACGTCGTGCACCTGGAGGGCAAGAAGCTCGACACCGGAGACAGCGACGTCGAGCTGGAATTCCGGGAGTCGCTCGCGCCGTTCGAAGACGGGGGGTGGGTCTGGTTCGACATCGCCACCGAGGGTAAGTCGCTGACCGTCACCGACGCCGCCTGGATCATCGACGAGCCGTTGCCCGCCCGGCCGCTGGGGGTGGCGATCACGACGTTCAACCGGCCGGCGGACTGCGTCACCGCACTGGCCGCGCTGGCCGAGGACCCGGCGGTGCTCGATGTCCTGGCGAAGGTCTTCGTGGTCGATCAGGGCAGCGTCAAGGTGCGGGATCACCAGCGCTTCGCCGAGGTCGCAAGGCAGCTCGGGGACCGGCTGGTGGTGATCGACCAGGAGAACCTCGGCGGCTCGGGTGGGTTCACCCGGGGCATGCTGGAGGCGTTGCGCACCGCTGATATCGAGCACGTGCTGTTGATGGATGATGATGTGCGCCTGGAGCCGGACAGCGTGCTCCGCGCGCACGCCTTCGCCGCCGCCGCGTCAGCGCCGGTGATCGTCGGCGCGCAGATGCTCAACCTCCAGGTCCGCAGCCAGCTGCACGCCATGGGTGAGATCGTGGACCTGCAGACCAGTTTCTGGCGCCCGGCACCCGGTTCGGTCTACCAGCACGACTTCGGCGAGTTGACGCTGCGCCAGCAACGGTTGCTGCACGCCCGCATCCACTCCACCTACAACGGCTGGTGGATGTGCCTTTTCCCCCGGGAGGTGCTGGAGCGCACCGGGCTGCCGCTGCCGCTGTTCATCAAATGGGACGACGCGGAATATGCCTTGCGGGCAGCAGAGTGCGGCTTTCCCACCGTCACCCTGCCCGGTTGCGCGATCTGGCACATGCCCTGGACCGACAAGGACGACGCCACCGACTGGACAGCCTATTTCCACCTGCGGAACCGGCTGATCACCCTGGCGTTGCACAGCCCCTACGACGTCCGCCGCGCGATCGCCCAAGACGGCGTCCGCAACACCTTCCGGCACCTGATGGCGATGGAGTACTCCACCGTCGCGCTGCACCACAAGTCGATCGAGGACTTCCTCGCCGGGCCGGAACGCTTATTCGCCTCCCTTCGCGAAGCGCTGCCCGCGGTCCAGAAGTTGCGCCAAGAATACGACGACGCCCGGATCTTCTCCTCAGCCCAGCAACTGCCGATGCCGTTGTTCGATCCGGTGCGCATCGAGGCACTCCTCGACCCGCCGGTGCATCCGGTGGCCATCGCCAAGCGCGCGCTGAGCACGGTCTCCCGGCATCTGCGCTCACCGGATCCGCAGGCTCGGGTGCGCCCGCAGATCAACGTGCCGGCCCGCAACGCCCGCTGGTTCCTGCTCGGCATGGTCGATTCCGCCACCGTCTCCAACGCCGACGGCAGCGGCGTTGCCTTCCGCAAGCGGGACCCGCAGCAGTTCCGCGCGTTGCTCATCCGCACGATCAGGCTCTACCGGCGGCTGATCGCGGAGTGGAGCGTCACCGCCCAGCGTTACCGCACCGCGATCCCCAGCCTCACCTCGGTGCAGTCCTGGGATCGCGTGTTCGAGGACGGTAGTGGTCGCCCCGGTCCGGGTCCAGGCAGCGCACACTCATCCACCGACTGAGTTCAGACCTTGGTGACGATGACGGCAACCTGCTCGTTATTGCAGGTGTAGGCCACGTACCGGAACTCGATCGCTGATTGTGCCACGAACTCCTGCCAAGCGCGATGTTCGTGCTGTTGCCGAGATTCTGTCCGGAAACGTTAGGTACAACAAGCGTCGATTACCCCTGAGGGTCCTTCCCGCCACTGACAGGGGAAGAAGAAGACGGGGAGGAGTGGTCGGATTTTTCCACCGATATTGGACCGCCGGGGTTAGTCTCCGGCTTCGTCGTGGAGGTGGGAGAATTGGAGATGAACACAGATGGGCCGCCGGTCGATTCCGTGAGTGTAACGATTGAGCCGCGTGGAACAGTTCCAGTCGGGGACTGCGCTACCACGGTTCCCGGAAGACCCGAGACATGGCTCTGCTTGATAGTATACTTAAGACCCGCGTCATTCATGACTTGTTCGGCGGACGCAACATATAGACCGCAAACGTAAGGGACGACAACCCTCGATGACCCCTGGGGACCCGTCCCGCCACCGCTAGGGGAAGAAGACGGGGAGGAGGTGCCGGACTGTCTCACTGATATTGGACCGCCGGGGTCAGTCACCGGCTTCGTCGTGGAATCGGAGGAGGATTTGGCGCTAAGCCCAACCGTGACTGCCGCTTCCTGGCTATTGGATCCATGATCAGCTAGAACATAAGCGGCACCCACCAGAATTAGACAAGCGGAACTACCCAGTAGCGCGACGGACCGTTTCATATTGGTACTCCTCATCTTCACTTGTTCAACATTGATAATCTATCACAGTGTTCCCACTGTAAGATGTATAGCTTGGGACATTGTTGTCGTATATAAATCCAACGTAGGCGATATTACCGTTTTGCTTGACGTAGGACGGCCAAACCATATGTCCACCGTCATTGTTGTATATACCCGCTACCACGGTAGGCGAATAGCCGAACGTAAAAGACACCTCTATGGTGCCCTTAGTGTAAGGGGACAATGAGCCAGAAATGTGATATATCGATGTGCATACTCCAATCGAGGCCGATGCCGGACTGGCAAGCGCGGTCTGTAACGCGACGATACTAATCAGCGAGGCAAATCCCATTATTCCACGGCGACGTGATTTACGCCATAGGTTGCGCATTTCCCTACCTCCGCGATCGAATCCTACTGGCCGGCCCGATCGGCCGTATGGCGCGCTCGGGTCCACGGCGGAACACTCCGCCCCGAAGGTGGATTGAACAAGTCCAGCAGTCGAACAGAGGATTTCTACTACCCCACAAGGAATGGCCATAGCGGTCCTTTACCGCGAGGTCGGGCCGACATAACAGCCGGCCCGCATAACGCGCCGGTGACCACGCCCCGCCACGGCGTAGCGGGCGACCGCGACAAGCTGCGCCGGCCCGAGGTAGGCCTCCGAACCGACATTCGAGGTCGCGAGCAAGCCGACGAGCACGAGCGGCAGCACCTGGGACAGACCGAGCGTGCCGCCCAGCATCCCCTAGGCCGCCGGACGGATCACCTCGAACGTCACCCGTTCAGTGACAACTCCACCACGACAAGTAACTGAAGACTGGGTAAATAACCTCACCGGGCGACTTGATTCACCACCGATGGCTTATGGTCCAGCGTGATTCCGTGCCTGGGTGAGGGCGTGGCATTGGGCCTCATGTGCGTAAGCGGAGATACGGGGGAGCGAACGGAGAGGTTGGCTGCATGCTTGACCGGGACGTGGTTGATCACCGCCTTGGCACGTCTGACCAGCAACAATTGCTTGCCCAGCGTGCTTTCTTCGCGGCCCCGTTTCCCGAGGCGCCCGACGATCTTTACTCGTGCGGCGTCGTGGGGGTCGTCGAACGGGCCAGAGAGCGGGTGGTTATCCAGCCGCACGCCCAGCTGACCACCAACACCTTCTTCGGGCGTTTTCCGGCTAGCTACTGGCAACGGTGGACCGAGGTCACGCGGGTCGAGGTCAGCGCGCTGGTCCAGGGCACGGGGCGGATCTCGATCCGGGCATCGGACAGCGTCGGCGACGTCCGAACCGTCGCCACTGTCATGGTCGAGGGTGCGCAGCACGAGCAGGTGAGGCTCAAGGTGCGTATCGACAGGTTCGTCGATGGTGGGGCGATGTGGTTGGAGGCTTCCACCGGCGAGGCCGCGCTCGTCCTCGACGATGTCCGCTGGTTGGTGGCCAAGCCCGGACGGGTTCGCCCGACAGCAGTGGTGATCTGCACGTACAACCGCGCCAACGACTGCCTGCACACCCTCACGACGCTGACTCTCGACGACACCACGTTGTCCATGGTGGACACGATCTACGTCGTCGACCAGGGCAACGACACCGTGGAGTCTCGACCAGATTTCGCTGGTATACAGCGCATCCTCGGCTCGAAGCTTCATTACCTCACGCAGCCGAACTTGGGTGGCGCCGGCGGGTTCACCCGTGGGCTCTACGAGGTCACGGAGGTCAGCCAGACCGACCATGCACATATTCTGTTCATGGACGACGACATCATGTTGGAACCCGATACCGTGGTCCGGCTCACGACCTTCGCCAACTGCGCAACCACACCTTCCATCGTCGGTGGGCAGATGCTTTACCTGCTGCATCCGGACCAGTTGCACGTAGGAGCGGAGGCCACGGACCTGACGATCCTGCGAGCCGGACTGCCAGTCAGGGACGCGCTCGTCCGAGCAGACCTGACCAAACAGCGCCAGGACATCCGGGTGGACGCGGAATACAACGCCTGGTGGGCTTGCCTCATCCCATCCGAAGTCGTCGCAGCAATCGGCTACCCCCTGCCGCTGTTCTTCCAATGGGATGACATTGAGTACGGATTGCGGGCCCGTGCCCACGGTTATCCGACGGTGACGTTGGCAGGCGCGGGGGTCTGGCATGCAGACTTCCATTGGAAGGACTGGGATGACTGGCCTCGCTACTTCAGTCTACGCAACTCACTCATCGTCAACGTGCTGCACGGTCAGCCTAACCGGACCGACACCGCGCGATTCTTGCTGAAGGAATTGCTGCTCTATATCATCTCGATGCGGTACGGCTTGGCAGCCACCCTGATCATGGCCATTGAGGACTTCCTGGCCGGACCGGAGGTGCTGGTCGATGGTGGCGTCGAAGCGGCCGCCGCCGTGCGCAAGCTCCGCGCGGAGTACCCCGAGACGACCCGCCATCCCGCGCACGGCATCCCCGGCATCCCGTCCACGGCGATGCCGATCACCGCCGCACGACCGACACCCTCGCGGCCCAGTCTGGTCCTGGTCAAACGGTTGCTCTGGCAGGTTCTTCGCAAATCCCGCGGCACCGCCGCAGTCAGCGCCCGCGACGCGCACTGGTGGCACGTCTCCCGGTTCGAGACGGCGGTGGTCACGGAACCGTCACAGGAGTGGGTGCGGGTCCGCCGCCTCGACCGCGGCACGATGCTGAAACTCGGCACGCGGGGTGTGCGCGTGCTCGCCCGGCTGGTGCTCGAGGACCCTCTGCTCCGGCGGCGATACCGGGCTGCCATGGCGGAGTTGACCAGCAGGCACAACTGGCAGCGGCTCTTCGATATCCGCTGAGCGGATCCGCGAAATGTCCGCAGAGGCAGTACTGGCGACAGCGACACCGGCCGCGCCCACCCGACGGCTATGGCGGGCACCGGAATGGTTGGTCGCTCTTGGTGTCGGCGTCGTGGTGATGGTGCTCTGCGTGATCCCGCAGTGGCGCGGCACTTTCTTCTACTATGTCGGGGATCAGCAGGAACAGTTCATGCCGATGTGGCATCGCTTCGGGGAACAGTTGCGCGCCGGCCACTGGCTGACAATGGATCCCGACGGGTGGATGGGTGGCAACTATGCCGCCGAAGCATTGACCGGGATCTGGAACCCTGTCAACCTCGTGAACTTCGTCGTGGTATCTTTCTTCAACAATCTGTCACACGCGGCGTTCGTCGTCGCGATCGAGATCCTTGGTCTCCTGGCGGTCGGCGCTTACCTGCTCGCACGTGAGTACAACGCAGCCCGGGTGCCGTCGGCAATCCTAGCTACTGCTCTTCCCGTTTCGGGATTCACGCTCTGGTACGAGGCCGCCGGATGGCTGTCCGGCCTCATGGCCTTCACCTGGGTCACGCATTTCTGGTGGGCCGCGCGTCGCCATTCCCGCGGCCTGTTTAATCCGTTCGTTCCATTCGTCTTCGGCTGCCTCGCGATGACAACGGGAAATCCTTACGCACCGCTCGGCCTCGTTGTCGTCCTCGTCGCGATCGCGATCGAGCTGGTTCTGGAGCGCGATTTCTCCCGGCTGGCTCATCTGGTGGTCATGGGCGGCTGCGTGGGAGCGGTCGTGCTGCTCGTTTTTTTCCCGCTCGTCGGGGCGCTCGGCGTCACATGGCGCCAGCAGTGGGCTGAGATCGTGAACAACAATTTCCTGGTGCCCCACCTCGGCGACCTTGCCGCCGGCAGTTCACCCACCTACCTCCCTTCGATTTCCAGCTGGATCGTCTCCCCGTTGCAGCCCATGCCGTCGACGTATTTCGCGTGGTTCGTGGTCCCGTTGCTACCCTGGCTTCGGTGGAGATCGTTGCACGATCGGTGGCGACCGCTCACGAGCCTGTTCGTCGTGGCCGGCGTATACCTCGCAGCGACTGTGGGCCCCTCGAATCTGTGGCTTTTCCGGTGGCCATTGCGCCTGGTCGAGTATTTCTACCTAGCTGCGGGGGTGCTCTTCGCCGTCGTGCTGTCGGCAGGGCTGGCGGCCGACCAGGTACGTCGACGAGGCATAGCGACGGGTGCCATTGTCCTCGTAGGCACTTACCTCGCCTGGGCTGCCGAGCCGCAGAACGACAACCAGATCCACCTGGCCGGCCTCGCGCTGATTGCCGTCCTGCTCACCGCGAGCCTGGTCGCATACTTCCGCCGCGGCTTGCCCGCACTGGGCATCGTGATCGTCACCGGTACCGCGTGTGTTGTCGCACTGCAGACGACCGTCTTCCCACATTTCAGCGGCGCGGACAAGCCCGTCTACGGGGGTTACGACCTGGCGAGGCTCAAGGCCACCACCAAGGACTACCGGGGTACCGTGCTGCAACTCGCGTCGCTGACCGGGGTCACGACTGAGCAGAAGCTTTCCGGCGAGATCATGTTCGGAAACGTTCCGATGGCCGCCGGGTTGGCCTCCGTCGGGAGCTACACCGGGCTAGGGGGGTTCGCCGAATTCGGCGAAGCGCTGTGCATGGATTACCGTGGTGTCACGTGCCCGGAGGCGTTCGACCGGCTCTGGCAGGTGGCGGACGGCACGGACGCCCCTCTCGTCGACGTGTTACGCGTGTCGACCCTCGTCCTGCAGCGCTCGCTGCTGCCTGATGTCGTGGACCGCACGCCGCCTCCGGGATGGCATGTGGCCGCCAACAACGGCGTTCGGACGGTTTGGTTGCGCGACCGCCCCTTCTCCGCGGACGGCCGGGTCTCCTGGTCATCCCACGGGGTTCAGGTCCTCGCTGACTCCGCGCAGCGGCAACGCGAGATCGTCCGCTATCGCTCTTTCGGCGGGGCAGGGCGAGTCCTTTTCGCGCGCCTCGACTGGCCGGGCTACACCGCGACGGTCGATGGAAAGCCCGTGGAGGTCTTGAACGGCCCCGCCGGCCTCGTCGCGGTTGACGTACTCGCCGGCGAACACGCCCTCGTCCTTGCGTTCGAGACCCCGGGCCAACAGCTCGGCTTTCTCGTGTTCGGAGCTGCCGCCGTGATCGTTACAATGCAGGCTCTGATCTGGACCGTGTTTCGTCGGCGCCGCAGGCAACGTGCCAGTGGGGACGGCTGGATGCGGGTGGCGGTCGAGGACGCGCGAGCTATACCGGTCCGCCCACTGACCAAGGCCGCCGCCAAGTCGCCACCAGTCGGAATAGAAACATGATCGGAGGTTTGCGAGTTGCTGAATCGCATCCGGGCGCAAGTGAGAACCCGACTTGTGCGGGCATTGGATGAGGTCGTCACCGCGCACAATCGTGAGTTGGAGGCTGGGCTTACCGCAAGGCACCATGAGGTAGAGGCCGCACTCACCGCGCACCACCGTGAATTAGAGGAAAGGCTCACGACGGAGATCGATCGCGCGATCAAGGCCGTACAGGATGTGGAGTTTCGTAGCCGGCGTGACCTGGTGGCGGCAGCCGAGCGCGCGGCCGCCGCATCCAGCGAACGCTTCGCCCGGGAGGCGATGCCGACAGCGTCCACATTCGATCACCCGATCGCGACGTTGGAGCATGCCCTCTCACGTGCGCCCACCGAGGGGATGGCGCTCGAATTCGGCGTCTACAACGGTCGTACGCTCACCGTGATTGCCGCCGCACGCGGAGATAAGCAGGTCTTCGGGTTCGACTCCTTTCAAGGTCTGCCCGAGGACTGGCGGTCGAACATGCCGGCGGGCACGTTCAAGACCGTGCAATCGCCGGATGTTCCCGGCGCTGAGATGATCGGCGGCTGGTTCGAGGACACTTTGCCCGATTTTCTCGAAAGTCACCCCGCCCCGGTGGCATTCCTGCATCTGGACGCAGACCTGTACTCGTCAACCTGCACTGTCCTTGAGCACGTCGGTCCTCGACTACGGGCCGGGAGCGTGATCGTGTTCGACGAGTACTTCAACTATCCGACGTGGGAACAGCACGAACACCGCGCCTGGCAGGAGTTCGTGATGAAATCCGGAATCGAGTTCCGGTACGTGGCCTACACCTGTAATCACGAGCAGGTAGCGGTCATCGTAACCAAGATCTGGACGGATCGCCTTGAGTCAGGCAGCCTTCCGTAGAGCCACGCATTATGATGTAGGTGTACACCACGGATTTCGAATGTCTCGAGTAGGCCATTAAGAAAGGCCGCGAGCGCTATCGGGCGCTGTTTCGCGCATTGATCGTCCACCTTCTCCATCCCGATCGATGATAAACGTGAGGATGTGGAGCCTGGCCGCGCTTGGCGAGCGACCAGCAGGCAGACTCGAGTCCGAGATCCGCTGCACCGGTGGATGCCTCCAACCACAACGCTGCGCCGTCGAGGAATCTGTCCACTCGCGCCAGAAGGCAGACCTTCTCACCGTCCGCACTCTCGACCATGGCGGTGGCGAGGGTGCGAGCGTCTTCAGCGATGTCCGACGTCCTGATCGAAATCCGGCCCGTGCCCCGCGCGATCACCCTGAACTCGACCAGCGCAACGTCGGTCCACCGCTGCCAGTAGCTGGCTGGGAAGCGGCCGAATAACGTGTTTGTAGACAGTTTGGCGTGCGGGGAGATGGCGACTCGCTGCCGTTCCCGTTCTACCACTCCCAGGATGGCTCGCGCGTAAAGATCGTCGGGCGTCTCCGGCAACGCGGCGGCAAAAAACGCGCGCTGGATAACGAGTTGTTGCCGGCCGGACACGCTGTGCTGTTGGTCGACGATGTACCCACGCATGCAGCGTCGCTCCGTTCGGTGATCAGGCATGTGGCAGGACCGGCGATAAACTATCGGTAGTGGACCTGGTGAACGCATGCAGTTAACTGGATGTGCATTTATTTCTAACTCGACCGTCCACGGGGGTACGCGGTTCAGCTCATCCCTGGTTTGTTTAGTGTCAATGTGCGGTAATAATCGGGCGCTCACGCGTACGGTGGCAGGGGCTGGCTCGTGGCATGGCGCTGGCGCGTGTTGCCATCGGTGTGTGGTCTGTAGATGAACGCAGCAGGTCGGCCGGCGATCAGAGTCACGACACACCGGTGGGTTTGCAGGAGGTCGGGCGACCTGCGGATTCGTAGTGGAGTGGGTGGCTGCCCGGAACCGGATCGCTGCCTAGCGTTACCCTCCTGTCGACGCCGACACCGCTACCTCGCCAGGACTGGGGAGTTCATGCCGAGCAGCACCGTCTGTAGCCCGGACCGATCAAGCGCCAGCGCGCCGGAAGAGTCGACGTCGACGCTGCTGCAGCGAGTGATCCTGCCTCGCCGGGCCGATCCTATGGCTGTCCGCGCCCTCTATATCGACGAGCGGTCGGTCGTTGCCCGGCCGGCGCAGTCGCAGGCCGGCACTACCGGCGGGACCGAGCCACGCGATGTCCAGGTGGTCACCCTCACTGGTTCGAGCTCCCGTCGGGTGCGCGCGCTGTCCCGTACGAGCGTGCAGGTCCCCGCACAGACGGATGTGTCCTTCGCGGCGTACTTCAACGCGTTCCCCGCGAGTTACTGGCGGCGTTGGAGCACGTTGCGGACGCTGCGGCTGCGGCTGGACGTCGAGGGCGCCGGCCGCGTCGACGTCTACCGTTCCAAAGCCGACGCGACCCAGATCCATGTGCACGGCGAGCTGATCGAGGGTGTTCGCCGCCAGCTGGATATCGAGCTGGACCTGACGCCGTTCGAGGACGGCGGGTGGTACTGGTTCGACATCAGCACCGAGGACTCGGAGTTGATGGTGCACTCCGGAGGCTGGCACGCACCAGTCGCCGCGCCCGGTCGTGCCGCGGTGACGATCGGGATGCCGACGTTCAACCGCCCCACCGACTGCGTGGCCACGCTGCGGGCGATCGGTGAAGACGAGCTGGTCCGCTCGGTCGTGACCGCGGTGGTGATCCCCGATCAGGGCGTCAACAAGGTCCGTGACCAGGACGGCTTCGCTGCGGCCCAGGCGGTGCTCGGCGACCGGCTACGGATCATCGACCAGCCCAACATCGGCGGATCCGGCGGTTACGCGCGCGTCATGTATGAAGCGCTGGAGAACACCGACTGCGAGCAGATCCTCTACATGGACGACGACATCGTCCTGGAGCCCGACTCGATCCTGCGAGCCGTGGCCTTCTCCCGCTTCGCCCGCCGTCCGATGCTGGTCGGTGGGCAGATGTTGCAGGCCCAGGCCCGTTCCCGGCTGCACGCCTGGGGCGAGATCCTCGACCGGCACCGGATGCGGTGGAACAAGGCGCCGGGTACCGAATACGACCACGACTTCGCCCAGCAGTCCCTGCGCGAGACCGCATGGATGCACCGGCGCACCGACGTGGACTACAACGCCTGGTGGATGTGCCTGATCCCGCGCACCGTCGCCGAGAACATCGGGCTCCCGCTGCCGCTGTTCATCAAGTGGGACGACGTCGAGTACGGGGTGCGGGCCCGCGCCGCGGGCTATCCCACCGCCACCGTTCCCGGCGTGGGCATCTGGCACATGTCCTTCGCCGACAAGGACGACGCCACCGACTGGCAGGCCTACTTCCACCTGCGCAACCGGCTGGTCGGCGCGGCGCTGCACGGCACCGAGGACCGGCCCACGACCATGCTCGCCGACAGCTTCAAACATGCCCTCAAGCACGCGATGGCGATGGAGTACTCCACCCTGGCGCTGCAGGAGATGGCGATCCGGGACTTCCTCGCCGGGCCGCAGGCGCTGTTCGACAAACTACCCACCGCGCTGGGCGAGGTCCGGGCCCGCTGTGCGGAATTCACCGACGGGCAGGTAGTGGACTCCCAAGAGCTTCCGCTGCCCGCCGGTGGACGCCTGGAGGCCCAGCGGATGCTGAAACCCCCGACCAACCCGGTGACCATCGGCGCGACCCTGCTCAAGCGTCTCGCCCACCAGCTGCGGCCGGTCAATGCCCAAGCGCAGCACCGCCCGCAACTGTCGCTGGCCCGCCAGGAGGCCCGGTGGTTCGTGCTCTCCGCGCTGGATGGGGTGACCGTCTCGACCGCGGACGGTCGCGGTGTCACCTACCGTAAGCGGGACCCCCAGGTGTTCCGCTCGATGCTCGCCCGATCGGTGGCGCTGCACCGGGAACTCGCCCGGGAATTCCCCCGAATGCGTCAGCGCTACCGAGCCGCTGCGCCGCAACTCACCGATCGCACCGGCTGGAAACGGGTATTCGACGCGTGATGCTGCGACAGTGGCTTTATTCGGGGGCTAACACTGACCACCGGGAGATCGCGCTGCTGTCCGCCGTGCAGCGCAGGATCGCGGTACCTCAGGTCGTGACCGCTGCCCGCGGTCTGTCACATTTCGGGGAGCACGCGCTGGGTTGGCTGGCCCTGGGTGCACTGGGCGCGCTGGTCGACCGGCGACGCCGGCGGGACTGGTTGGTCTCCGCAGCAACGGTGGCCACCGCGCACGGGACGTCGATTGCGGTCAAACGCGTGGTACGCCGGCACCGCCCGAGCGATCCGACGGTATCGGTGCTGGCCGGCACACCGAGCCAGTTGTCGTTCCCGTCCTCGCACGCTGCCTCGACGACCGCAGCGGCGGTCCTCTACGGCGGCCTACTGGGCCGCCGGCTCACCCCGCTGCTGGTGCCTCCCATGCTCATCAGCAGACTGGTGCTGGGCGTCCACTATCCGAGCGACGTTCTGGTGGGTTCCGCGCTGGGTGCCGCCATCGGCGCTGGAGTCCGGCGACGGCTACGCAACACTCGATCCTTGCCCGGTAGGGGCCAGAGAGGACGGCGATGACCACCACCGCGCCGCGGCGCAGTGACACCTCCACCCGGCCCGTCAATGCGGTGCTCGGACTGGTCCGTGCCATGCGGCCCCGGCAGTGGGTGAAAAACGTTCTCGTGCTGGCGGCGCCCTTCGCCGGCGGTTTGCTTTTCCAGCTGCATGTGCTCATCGCGGTCGGCATCGCCTTCGTCGCATTCTCGCTCGCCGCCTCCGGTGTGTATCTGGTCAACGACGTTCAGGACGTCGAGGCCGATCGGGCGCATCCGATCAAACGTAACCGGCCGATCGCCGCTGGTCTGGTGGCACCGCAGCTGGCGCTGACCGTGGCGGTGTTGCTGTTCGTGGGCGCGCTCGGGATGTCCCTGCTGGCCTCGACCGACCTCGTTCTGGTCACGGCGATCTATATCGCGGTGCAGCTGTCCTACTGCTTCTGGCTCAAGCACCAGCCGGTGGTGGACATCTCCATCGTCGCCTCGGGCTTCCTGTTGCGCGCCATCGCGGGCGGTGCCGCGGCGGGGATCGCGCTGTCTCAGTGGTTCCTGCTCACCACCGCGTTCGGGTCGCTGTTCATGGTGGCCGGTAAGCGTTACGCCGAGATGCGGCTCGCTGAGCGCACCGGCGCAAAGATTCGCAAATCGTTGGAGCGCTACACGTCGTCCTACCTGCGCTTCGTATGGACGCTCTCGGCCACGGGGGTGATCATGACCTACGGTTCGTGGGCGTTCCAGCTCAGCCAGACCAATCACTCCCGCTGGCCCGTGATCTCCTTGGTCCCCTTCGTGATCGCAGTGCTGCGCTACGCCGTGGACGTCGACGGCGGCAACGGCGGCGAGCCCGAAGAGATCGCCCTCGGCGACCGCGTCCTCCAGGTCCTGGGCGCCTGCCTGATCCTCACCCTCATCGCAGCCGTCTACCTCTAACACTCTCTTCCAACGCACTCCCGCTGCACCGCGCTCTAACCCACCCGAAGGGGCCCAGCTGCTGGTCACCGGATACGGTGCGCTGGCCGGGTACCCCGCGGCGGAGTTGCTCGGTGCCCGGATCGCACCCCGCGACGCGGATGCCGAGGTGGTGGTGCCGGGCGGCGAATTCCGCGAATGCCGGGGACTGCGGGTGCACCGGGAACAGCTCGCCGACGACGAAGTCGAGACGGTCAGCGGGCTGGTGGTGACCTCGGCGATCCGCACGGCCTATGACCTAGCCCGCTGGTCGACCCAGGTCGAGGGCGTGGTGGCGGCTGACGGGCTGGGCCGGCTCGCGGGCTTCGGGTCAGCTGCGCTGTTAGGGATCTCCGCTCGTTACCCCGGAGCGCGGTGGCGCAGCCGGGTACCGTTGGTGGCCGAGCTGATGGACCCGCGCGCGGAGTCGGCGATGGAGTCCCGATGCAGGGTGTCGCTGGTGCGGCGGGGGCTGCCGCGACCCGAGCTGCAATTCAGGTGCGTGACGAACTCGGGTGTCACGTGGCCTGGTTGGACATAGCCTATCCGGCTGCCAGGGCGGGTGGAGTTCGACGGGGAACACCACTACGAGGCATCGATGTTCCGGGCTGATCGGGCGCGGCATAACCGGCTTGCTGCGTTGGGCTGGACGGTGCTGCGGGCCAGCGCTGCAGACGTGTTGCGTAACCCCGATGCCCTCGCCGCCCAAGTCCGCGCCCTGCTCCGCCACCGCGCTGCCTGATCCCGAGCTCTCTGCCTCCCCACCCCTTCTGCCTCCCGACCCGCTGTCTCCCGAGCCCAACAGCAGAGCTGCGAGATCAAATAGCTCTGCAGTTGAGTTCGGGAGGCTGGGAGCAGCTGGGTTCGGTAAGCGATCTTGTTGGTGGGGTTCCGGTGTGGGGATACTGGCTGCGGGGGGGACGCTGATCTGACCAGATTGGGGTAAGTGTGGGCTTGCTCGATGACCAGACGTGGAGCGGTCGGATCTTCACCGGGACGTGGCAGCGCTCCGCAGGGGGAGATGCCGCCGTGGTGGAACCGGCGACGGGTAAGGAACTGGGCCGGGTGGGTATGGCCGCGATCGAAGACCTCACCGCCTCGGCCGCGCAGGCGGCGCTCGCTCAGCGGGACTGGGCGGCGATGCCGTTTCACGAGCGGGCCGCCGTGCTGCGGCGCGCTGGCGAGGCGCTGCAGCGGCATACCGAGGAACTGCGCGATTGGCTGGTCCGGGAGAGCGGCGGCATCCCGGGCAAGGCTTATTTCGAACTAGGCCATGCCACGGAGAACTGCTTCGAAGCGGCCGCGCTGCCGTCCCGGTCGCAGGGCGAGCTGCTGCCCAGCCAGACTGCCCGGCTGAGCATGGTGCGCCGGGTGCCTGCTGGGGTGGTCGGTGTCATTTCGCCGTTCAACGCTCCGCTGGCGCTGGCGATCCGGTCGGTGGCTCCAGCGCTGGCACTGGGCAACGCCGTGCTGCTCAAGCCAGACCCGCGGACGGCGGTCTGCGGCGGTGTCATGCTGGCCAGGGTGTTCGAGGAGGCCGGGCTGCCCCCGGGCGTGCTGCACGTACTACCCGGTGGGGCGGACCTCGGCGCCGCGCTGGTCGAGGATCCGCACATCCGGGTCATCTCGTTCACCGGCTCGACGGCGGCGGGGCGGGCGG
>CAXUFG010000125.1:0-15174 GCA_964250265.1 uncultured Pseudonocardiaceae bacterium
GGCTGTCGACGGGCCTCTCGGCGGTCGCAGTGGCGGCATTTGTGGTTGCCTTCGCCCGCGAGCAGCAAGGCCCGGGAGCGGCCACGCGGGGTCCACGACCTGCCCATACTGCTGAGGCGGTCACCGCTGATCACGGTACGACGACCTTGAAGCGAGCGGTGAGCGACCACCCGGGAGTTCGAATCCCCCCGCTTCAGCCACCCTTAACCAGCACTAACAGTGAGTGCGATGATCGTGTTCCGCCGCGCGTTCGCGCCGGTGGTTGCAATTCTGGTGGCATTTGGACCGTCAGGCGGAGGAGCGACGCACCGACCCGGCTCGCCAGGATCACCGCCGATGACAGCCTGCCTGTGCCGGGCGTGGGATCGGCGCTCGTGGTGCGGCGCCGGTCCGCCGCCGGGGCTGGAGCAGTGGCCCACGGCTCCCCTTGGGCCGCGGTTAGGCTGCCGCATCACCCACCTAGACACCCGGCAAGGCCCACCTTCATATCACAGATCGCCGCATCGGCCCTAGTCGAGTGCCACATCAGGAGTTATCCTAGGAACGTTAAAGACAGACATTAGGAGCGGTCCCCGGCGGTCGGCCGGATACCCGGCGCGGAAGAGTCGCAGCCGGCAGCGGAGGTTGCCGTGGATTGGCTACGGGTCACACTTTTCGGTGAATTGTCGATCCAGCGGGATGGTCAACTCCTTTCCTTTCCGTCCGGTAAGGCTCTCGAGCTGTTCTGCTACCTGCTGATTTATCGGAACCGCGCGCATACCCGCGAGTTCCTGTCGGAAGTGCTCTGGCCCAGCGGGAAGCCCGCTGCCTCCAAAAGGTATCTACGCCAAACCCTCTGGCGGCTCAATGCGACGGTCCAATACAGGCCAGCTCGTTCCCAAACGGACCGTGAACCGCTTCTGATCATCGATCCCGACTGGGTGCGCATCAACCCTGGCGCCTCATTCTGGCTGGATGTAAGCGCGTTCGAATTGGCCCACTCCGCTGCGCGGGAAATACTTGGTCACAATCTTTCCGACCAGCAGGCGCAAGATCTTGAAGCCGCGCTCAAGCTCTACCAGGGAGATCTGCTGGAGACCTGGTATCAGAACTGGTGCAGCTATGAACGGGACCGGCTGCAGCACGCCTACCTGGCGATGCAGGATCAGCTCATCGGCTATTGCGAGGCGCGGCAGCTCTATGCCAAGGGGTTGGGCTTCGGTCAGACCGTGCTGCGCCACGACCCGACCCGGGAATGCACCCACCTCCGGTTGATGCGCCTGCATTACCGGGCCGGGGACCGGATCTCGGCGATACGTCAGTACGAGCGATGCGCCGCGGCCATGGCGCAGGATCTCGGAATCCGACCATCGGTTGGTACCGTTGCTTTATACGAGCAGATCTGCGCCGACCAGGTGCCCGATATCCCGGTACACCTGAACCCCGGGCAGCCCGTCGCCCGGCGGCCGATGTCTGAGCAGTGGCAAACCGCCGCATTCGCAGGCCTGCACCGGCGTCTTGATCAGATTCAGGCCAGCCTGCGCGCACTCCACGAATCTGTGCGGCAGGACGGCGACGCGCGTTTTGAGCACGCTCATACCACCTGGAACAGCTCACCGGAAAAGACGAACGGACTATTGGAGTAGCTCTTAGGCGACAACGGTCGAGGAGACAGCGGGGCAAGGTGTGAATTGCCATGGCGAATTGCGAGGGTTACACCACTTCACTGCAGCATGTGCTGGCCGAGCTCACCCGCCTCGATCTGCTGCTGCGTATCCAGGTCTGGCGGTTTCGTCAATCCACCGGTGCGCACAATGAGGGGATGTCCGCTTTCTACATCCCGGATGCCGAGATCGATGCACTGCTGGACAAGCCGGTCGGCGTTGCCGCCTGGGCCGCCGTCCCGTTGAGCACCGAAGCCGCCGAGCAGGCCGTTGAACAGTTGGAGCGACTGAGCGCCGAGATCGCCGAACGGGTAGCCGAAAGCACGCGTCAGGGAGTGTGTCTGAGGCTAGTGGCCCTGGCCGGTGTGTTTGACTTGGCTCCGTTCGACGTCGATGTCGTCGTGATCTGTCTGGCTTCCGAAATCGATCGGCGGTACGAGCGTCTGTATGCCTACCTGCATGACGACGTGACCCGGCG
Organism: uncultured Pseudonocardiaceae bacterium; assembly: GCA_964250265.1. Classification (GTDB taxonomy): domain Bacteria; phylum Actinomycetota; class Actinomycetes; order Mycobacteriales; family Pseudonocardiaceae. Next base: position 2,122 of record CAXUFG010000125.1, read on the forward strand.
GGCGCCGACGGTCGATCTGATTCTCAACCTGTGCTGCGCCGATCTGGCGGAGAAGGTGACTGCGCGTACCCGGTTCACGTCGCGGGCACCCCTGATTCGCCACCGCCTCGTGGTCCTCGAAGAGGACTCTGGCCAGCGCTCCTTGCTGGGGCACAGCATGCGACTGGACCCGCGGGTCGTCCGCTTCCTGCTCGACGACGACGATCTGGACGATCGACTGCGGGAGTGCGCGCAGATCGTCGTGCCCGCCGCGTCATTTGACGATCTGCTCCTCCCAGCCGAGCTCACCGCTCGCCTGACCAAGCTGACCAACCACGCTGGCGACGACCTCACCCTGTACTGCCAAGGTCCCTACGGGGTCGGCAAGCAGACCGCAGCCGCGGCATGTTGCCGGAGCTGGGGTGCCGTGCTGCTGGTCGTGCGCACCGAGCTGCTGGTGAGCCGCCCGGCCGAGGAGTTCGCGACTCTGGTCAGCCTCGTCGAGCGTGAAGCCCGGTTGCAGGGCGCGGTCATGTACTGGAGCGACGTCGACGCTCTCCTGGGCGAGGACAAGCGAGAGCAGCTGGCGCTGCTGCTATCCACGCTGGCGGCCTACTCGGTGCCGGCGTTCCTGGCCGGCGACACGACATGGGAACCGGCCGATGTGCCCGATGCCATGATCTTCGTCCGGTTAGAGTTCCCGACGCCGGGCTACTCCGAGCGCGTCCGGTTGTGGAGCGCTGCGCTCAACGGACAAGTAGGCGCAGAACTGGACCTGACTATGTCGGCCGGTAAGTTCCGGTTGAGCGGTGGCCAGATCCGCGACGCCGCGGCGACCGCGCGGAGCCGGGCCTTCGCCCGCGCCCCCGACGCACCGGCGCTGACCCAGGACGATCTGGATACCGCGTGCCGCTTGCAATCCAACCGCAAGCTGGCCGCGCTGGCGCAGCACATCACGCCGCACTACACCTGGGATGACATCGTGTTGCCCGCCGAGGCGATGGAGCAGCTGCGCGAGATCTCCCACCAGGTCCGCTACCGTGCGGTGGTCTATGAGGGCTGGGGTTTCCAGCGCAAAGTCGCGGGCGGGCGAGGGCTCTGCGTGCTGTTCGCCGGCCCACCCGGCACTGGCAAGACCATGGCCGCCGACGTCCTGGCGCACGGCCTCCGCCTGGATCTCTACAAGATCGACCTATCCACTGTGGTGAGCAAGTTCATCGGCGAGACCGAGAAGAACCTCGCCCGCATCTTCGCCGAGGCCGCGACCAGCAACGCCATCCTGTTCTTCGACGAGGCCGACGCCCTGTTCGGCAAGCGCACCCAGGTCCGCGACGCGCACGACCGCTACGCCAACCTCGAGATCAGTTACTTGCTGCAGAAGATGGAGGAGCACGAGGGGGTGGTCATTCTAGCTACCAACCTGCGCCAGAACATGGACGAGGCATTCGTCCGCCGCTTGCATGTCATTGTTGATTTCCCGATCCCCGATATCGAGGACCGCCGCCGCATCTGGTCCCAGATCTGGCCCGAGACGGCGCCCCGAGACGCTGACCTCGATCTGGATCTGCTTGCCCGGCAGATTGACGTGCCTGGAGGCAACATCCGCAATATTGCGCTCGCCGGTGCTTTCCTGGCTGCCGCCGACGGTGGCATAGTCACCATGGCGCATCTGGTCCGCGCGACCCAACGGGAGTACCAGAAGATGGGCAAAGTCCTGACGACCGGAGAGTTCGGCGACTATGCCCGTAAGCGACGAGGATCATGGTCGTGACGCTCCGCCAGTCCGACATCCCCGCCGAACCAACGGCCCGACCAGTAGCGGCCGGACGGGCGCCGGCGCCCGGGACGGTGACGTTCGAGCAGGCTTGCCCCGCCCACACCGTGTGCACTCTGCCTGCACACACCGTGGCGGTCCAGCTTCCTCGATCCACCGGCGGTCACCTGGTCCGCGCCGGCAACACTTTGCTCCAGATGCAGCGCCTGCACGGGAACCGGCACATGCAGCAGGTAGCGGCTACTACTGTCCAGCGCGACGCTGACGAACGGGCTGCTGGCGAACAGGTGCGCTCGGTGTTGCGGGTCCGGGGAACGCCGCTGGAGCCTGCGTTCCGTGCTCGGGCCGAGGCATTCCTCAGAGCGGATCTTTCCCACGTACGGGTGCACACTGACGAAGCAGCGGCGCGATCGGCGCGCTCAATGCAGGCACAGGCCTACACCAGCGGATCGGACATCGTCTTCGACCGCAACAAATATGACACGACCTCGATGGGCGGGCAGGCTCGTCTTGTCCATGAGCTGATCCACGTGGTGCAGCAGCAGCACGGCCCAGTGGCGGGTACCACGACGGAGGGCGGGCTGGTGGTCAGTGACCCGGCAGACCGCTTCGAGCGCGAGGCTGAGCAAGCGGTTTCCGCGTTCGTCTCGGGGAGGGGGGCGCGGGCTGAGACGAGTCGCGCTGCGAGGTCATAACCAGCCCGTTAAGGCGACGCCGCTCGGCGTCGTCCAACTCAACCAGACGCTGGACGCCATGGTCGCAATGGAAAACCGGCCCTGGGGTCATCCACTCTGGCACTGCTCGCGCCGGCCACTGGCATCGGATGTGCTTAACCTCGTTTATCGCCTCCGCAGTCACGAGAACATCGCCTGCGCTTCGCTGACAGTCCGGTCGTGCCTTCCTCATAGCAGCCAACCAAGCCTCCACGACCCGTCCTCGGCGAAGACACCCTGACAGACGCACGGGGAGACACATCAAGAATGCCCATCCGATATACACGCATCTAGTTGGTGCCGAGGTCAGGGGGCGGGCATGTTTCACGACCTCGACGCGACCCTCGCGGCGCTGGTGCAAGGTGAGATGCCGGTACGCAACGTCGCCATCAGCTTCGCCGGGCCCGATGACCACTTCCCGCCGTCCAGTGTCACGTTGCCGGCGATCTCCTTCTTCCTCTATGACGTGCGGGAGAACACCGAGCTGCGCACCAACCTGTGGGAGACCCAGCGGCAGTCGAATGGCGTGATCACCCGCAAGCAGCCACCGGTCCGGGTCGACTGCTCCTACCTGATCACGGCCTGGCCGAGTGAGAGCGCGCCCAACCCGGCGCAGGACGAGCACCGCCTGCTCGGCGAGGTGCTCAAGGTGCTGTTGCGCCACCGTAGCATTCCCGAGACCTACCTGCGAGGTGAGCTGGTCGGGCAGGAACCACCAGTACCGGTCAAGATCCTCACTGGAGGCCAGCTGCAGAGCCTCGGTGAGTTCTGGCAGGCCATGGGCGGGAGGCCTAAGGCCACCTTGCACTACGGCATCACCCTCAGCGTCGACGTCTTCGATCCCGAGCAGGTCGGCCACGAGGTAAGAGAGCCGTTGACCATCAAGATCAGCCACGTGGGCGGCAAGCAAGCTACGACCCCGTCGTGACGAGGAGGAACACCAACGATGCCGCAATACCTCGCGCCAGGTGTATATGTCGAAGAGGTCCCCTCGGCGATCAAGCCGATCGCCGGTGTGGGGACCAGCACCGCTGGTTTCATCGGTGCGGTCGCAGCCGACGTCGAGATGCCGCTCCGGCCCGGTCGCGCCGGTAAGACCGACACCGGCAAGGGGGACGACGGTAAGATCGACGCCGGCAAGGGGGGCGCTGGCAAGGCCGACACCGGCAAGACGGACGACGGCACGACCGACGTGTCTGACGACTACTACCTGGTGGCCGCTGCCGGGACACCGCAGCTGGTCGACAGCTGGGATCAGTTCAAGACCCTGTTCGGTAACGGGATCCTGGCGGGCAACTGGACGCTGGCCCACGCGGTCTATGGCTTCTTCAACAATGGCGGCGGTCGTTGCTGGGTGACCCGGTTCGCACCGGAGACACCGGACAAACCACCGCAGGACCAGACGCTGATCGATGCGCTGGACAAGTTCACCGTGATTGACGAGATCGCCCTGGTGGTCATCCCCGGCGCAGTCAGCGATGCGGCGCAGAACGCCATTCTCGATCATTGTGAGAATGCCCAGGATCGGTTCGCGATTTTGGACGGTCGGCAGACCACCTTGACCAACTTGACCAAGGGGGCGATCCAGGGCCAGACCCGCGACAGCAGCTACGGCGCGCTCTACTACCCGTGGATCGACGTCGGTGAGAGGGACGATCAGGGCAATCCGGTGTATCTACCGCCCAGCGGTCACATCGCCGGGGTTTATGCGCGGGTCGACACCGAGCGAGGTGTGCACAAGGCCCCGGCCAACGAGGTGATCCGCGGCGCGCTCGGGGTGGAGACCCTGGTCAGCAAGCAAGCCCAGGCCGGTCTCAATCCTGCGGACATCAACGTCATCCGCAAGTTCGACGGCAACATCACGATCTGGGGCGCGCACACGCTCGCAGGCTCGAAGCAGCCCGAATGGCGCTATATCAGCACCAGGAGACTGTTCAACTTCCTGCGCGAGTCGATCGACCAGGGCACCCAGTGGGTGGTCTTCGAGCCGAACGCGCCCGAGCTATGGTCGAAGATCCGGCGCAATGTCAGTGCCTTCCTCACCACCGTGTGGGCCTCCGGTGCCCTGCTCGGCGCCACCCCCGAGCAGGCGTTCTACGTGCGCTGTGACGAGATCACCAATCCCCAGGAGGTCCGGGAGCTCGGGCAGGTGGTCACCGAGATCGGCGTGGCGGTGGTGAAACCCGCCGAGTTCGTCATCTTCCGGATCAGCCAGTGGTCCGGTCCGCAGCAGTGACCGGCGACCGGGACGACACCGTGACCAATTACCTGACGCCGGGGGTCTACGTCCAGGACGTGTTCCCGCCACCGGTGCCGAGTTTTCTCACCGGCGTACCCGCCTTTCTCGGCCGGACCACTGAGGGGCCGCGCACACTGCAGCGGCTGACGCTGTGGCCGCAGTTCGAGGCGATCTTTGGTGGCGCGTCGGACGGCTTTCTGCTCGAGGCCGTCCGAGGCTTCTTCGAGAACGACGGGGTGGTGTGCTACGTCGTGCCGCTGGACGAGACCCGGCCCATCGCGGACGGCCTGGCGCTCGGGCTGGCGGCGCTGGACGACCTCGATGACGTCGACCTGATCTGCGCTCCCGACATCATGACCAGCGCGATCTGGCCGCCCGGCTCCCCTCCACAGGCGGTCACCGATGCGCAGGAAGTGCTCCTTGACCACTGCCGGGATCGAGGCAACCGGTTCGCGATCCTCGATGGCGTGCCCACAATGTACTCAGACGAGGTCGAGGCGCAATGCCAGACGTTGGCCGGGGAAGCAGGCGGCTATGGGGTGCTCTACTACCCATGGCTCTGGGTGCCCGGCGGTGACGGGCAGCAGCGCTGCGTGCCGCCGTGCGGGCACCTGGCAGGCATCTACTCCCGCAATGACTGGCGTATCGGCGTGCACAAGGCGCCAGCCAACGAGGTCGTCGAGGGCGCACTCGATCTGCACATCGGCCTCACCGGCCCGCAGGTCGGTGAGCTGTACCAGGGGGCGGTGAACTGCCTGCTCGCTTTTCCCGGTCGGGGCATCCGGGTCTGGGGTGCGCGGACGCTGAGCACTGACCCAGCCTGGCGGAACGTGAACGCGCGGCGGCTGGTCGGGACCATCAGCCGGTGGATCGAGCGTTTCATGACGAGTCTGGTGTACGAGCCCAATGACGTCCGACTCTGGGTGCGGATCATGCGGGAGCTCACCGCCTACCTCGACGGGCTGTTCCAACGTGGCGCGTTGCGGGGCCACACCGCGGACGAGGCGTTCTTCGTCAAGTGCGACAACGAGACCAATCCCCGCGAGGTCATCGACGCCGGGATGGTCGTGACACAGATCGGCCTGGCGCCCACTGTGCCCGCCGAGTTCATCATCGTTCGGGCCATTCGCGGTGCGAGCGGAGTGACAGTCAGCGCGGCGTGAGATATTAGTGAGGAGGTTCAGCGATGACGAGAGCCGATCCCTATCTCGGTTATAATTTCTCGGTAGAGTTGGATGGAATCACCCGAGCCGGTTTTCGCGAGTGTTCCGGGTTGGAGACCAGCCAGAACGGCGGGGAATACCGGGAGGGTACCGATAAAAACCTGAGTGTCCGCAAGATTCCTGGTCTTAACACCTACGGTGATGTCACGCTCAGCCGTGGTTTCACCAGCGACAGCAAGCTGTGGGAGTGGCGTGAAAAGGCCATGAAAGGTAAGGTGGAGCGGCACAACATCTCCGTCACAATGCTGGACGATGTGGGCGCTCCCAAAATCACCTGGAATCTGTTTGACTGCTGGCCGAAGACCTGGACCGGCCCCAGCTTGAACGCCACCTCTGACGAGTTCGCCATCGAGCAACTGGTTCTCACGTGTGAGCGGATCGAGGTCGATCAATGGAAGTGAGTGGCAATGGCGAGACTCGCCGGACCGAGTTCCCCTTCGCGCTGCCCCAGGGGCTCGTCACGCCGGACGGGACGGTGCACAGGGACGGCACCATGCGCCTGGCCACCGCATTCGACGAGATCGAGCCGATCAAGGATCCGCGGGTGCGTGCAAACCCGGGTTATCTGGTCATCATCCTGCTCACCCGGGTGATCACACGCCTGGGCAGCCTGGACTACATCAACACAAATACCATCGAGAATCTGTACTCCGCCGATCTCGCTTACCTTCAGGATTTCTACCAGCGCATCAACCTCAACGGCCATGCCCGCCTCCAAGTCGACTGCCCGCACTGCAGCGGAACGTTCGAAGTGGAGACGGTAAGCCTGGGGGGATGACGCGCTACCCCGCTGACCGGCTGCACGAGGAGGTAGCGTACATGGCCTATCACTTCCACTGGCCATATCACGAAATCATGCAGCTGGACCACCGCGAGCGGCAGCGGTGGGTGGCCGAGATAGCCCGCATCAACCAGCGGCTCACTGAGCAGAAAGACACGCGGCGATGATATCCACCGGTATTCCCCTCGGGCTGAGCTGGGCACCCGCCGCGGTGGGCAACTGGATGCCGGGAGCCCGGCCCCTGGAACCATTCCCGACGTTCAATTTCGCGGTCGAGATCGAGGGTCTGCTGGTCGGCGGATTCACTGAGGTGAACGGCCTGGAAAGCCAGATCGAGATGGAAACCTATGCCGAGGGCGGGGTCAACCATTTCGTGCACCAACTGCCCGCATCGGTGAACCATTCGAATCTGGTGCTGCGACACGGGCTGACCGCAGTCAGCGCGCTGTGGAACTGGTATGACAACACGGTTCGCGGCGTCATCCAGCGCAAGAACGGCACCATCATGCTGCTCGACCGGTGCCAGATTCCGGTGATGTGGTGGAACTTCCGCAACGCGCTGCCGGCGCGCTGGACCGGACCGGTGTTCAACGCGAGTAGTGACGAGGTGGGTTTCGAGTCACTGGAGCTGACTCACCAGGGCCTGACCAAGCCGTTGCTGGGCCAGATCGCCGCCTTGGGTCACGGCGCTGCGCAGATGGCCGGCGGGTGAGGAGCCGATGATGCAGGCAGACGTAGCACAGTCACTGGATCCGGCGCTGATCCGCAGATTGTGGCGGCCCGTCGAGCGCCCGGGCGTCATCGACCACGGGCTGGCTCGGACCATGCTCGCCCGGCACCAGCGGATGGTGGCCGGGTTACCGCTGGCCGAACTGGTATCGCGGCACACCGGCTCTGTGCTGGACCCAACCGTACCGATCGTGTACGCGCTGCCCAGCCAGCCAGCACCTCTCCCGGATCTCCACCCGGCCGGAGCACGACCCGGCTCCCCAGCGTCCACGCCGATCGTGTCGGCCAGTGTGGCGCGGTCGGCGTCAAGTCCCCCGCAGTCGGTGGTCGGGGCGCCCGCTCCTGGCGTGCCGGGTCCGCCGGGCGTGCCGGGTTCGTCTATCGGGCCGGCTTTGCCGGTCGTGGCACCGGCTGCGCCGGGATCGTCAGCTGAGCCGGGGTCGCCAGCGACGGACTTAGTGGTCGGCACCGGGAGTCCGGCGGGGGTTGAGCGCGCGTGTCCCAGTGCTGATCTTCGGGTGGGGCTGAATCCTGGTGTCGAACTCGGCAACGATATGGCGCTGGCGGTGTCCTCCCAGCCCAGCAATCACCCAGAATCCCCGACCGGACACCCCCGACGGACTTCCGGTGGCGGCCACTTAGCGTCAAGTCCTGCGCAGTCGATGGGCAGGGCGTCCGTCCCAGGCGTGCCAGGTCCGCCGGAAGTGCTGGGTCCGCCGGGCGTGCCGGGTTCGTCTATCGGGCCGGCTTTGCCTGTCGCGGCACCGGTCGTTCACGATGCGTCGCCGTCACCGGAGCGTGCGGAAACCGTTCTCTGGCGTTCGCCGCTTCCCGGTCTCCACCCGCTGGAGCTGATTCCGGAAGCCGGATCACCCGATCTCGGCTCCGCTAGGCTCAACGGCGCACCTCGCCCGGCGCGAGTTGCGAGCAGCGCGACGCCACCCATCGTCGCCGTTCACCCCGCGCGGTGGTCGAGATGGGGTCCTCCGGCCGGATTCCAGGAACCCCTACCCCTGGTCGATCTCGCGGCTTCCCAAGCCGTTCCGAATCGGTCGATCCCCGCCGAGCAGCGGGAGCCGGCGACGGCTCGCCTGCCGGTGGAGCGCTATGCCCAGATGGGCAGGCAGGACGCCGGTGCACCGCGAAGCGCGGATCGCCCAGTGCAGACCCCAGCGCAGTCACAACGCCACACCACCGCCGCGATCGACGTCGAGCACATCGTGGAGGCCGTGCATCGCCGGTTCGTCCGGCGGTTGGCGATCGAAGCCGAACGACGGGCGGTGCGGTGATGGCACTCAGCAAGGCGGGCATGGCATCGCAGTTGCTCGGGCTCGGCCCAGGCGGGGGTGGACTGCAGAAGCTGAAGATCACCTACGATCAATACAACGGCACGCTGGGTGGCCCAATCGAGGTGTTGTTCAACCCCCATGAGATCAGCCGGTCCCGATCCATCAGCTGGCACCAGCAGAAGGTCGCCAGCCAAGGCGGGGGCTGGACCTGGCCCGACACCGAGCAGCAATTCCAGGCGGTGGAGGCGGAGACGCTGTCTGTCGAGCTCTTCTTCGACACCTACGAGTCGAGGACGGCGGCGTCGGGCTGGCAGCGGGCCGCGTCGTTCGTGCAGCCGGTCAACCCGTTCCAGACGGGCGATGCGACCAACGTCACGACGCTCACTGACCAGATCGCCACGCTGGCCGAGGTCGATCGGGAGCTGCACCACCCCCCGATCTGCCACCTCTCCTGGGGCGCGTTCACCGACTTTTTCACCGGCGTGCTGACCCAGCTCGCCCAGCGGTTCACCCTATTTCTCGCCGACGGGACACCAGCGCGGGCCACGTTGACCTGCACCTTCCTCGAATTCCAGACCCGGGCGCACCGCAGGGCACGCGAAATGAGCTCGGCGGATGTGGTGAAAACCCGAGTGGTCCACCGAAACGACACGGTGCACAGTATCGCCGCCGAGGAATACCGCGATCCGAGTCTGTGGCGCACTATCGCCAGCGCCAACGGAATCATGAACCCGCGAGATCTGACGCCGGGCACGGTGCTGACGATTCCGAAGCTGAGCGGGTAAGGGGATGAGCGGATGACAGTACCCACCGTCATATCCGGGACCGGGCCCGGCATAGTGGCCGACACCGACATCCGGGTGAACGGCGCACGCTTGCCGCTCGACGCTCTGACCGACATCGAATCGGTCACCGTGCTGGAGGATGTGAACGCGCTGAGCATGTTCACTCTGGTGCTCTACAACTGGGATGAGGAACGGCTGAGAGTGTCGTGGTCGGATTCCTCGCTGTTTGCGATCGGCGGCGAAGTCCAGATCTCGCTCGGCTACGTGAACGATCTGCACAAGGTCATGACCGGGGAGATCACCAGCCTCGAGCCGGCATTCACCTCGGATCAGCCGCCGATGCTGACCGTACGGGGTTACGACTACCGGCATCGCCTGGCCCGCGGCCGCAAGACCCGGACCTTCTCCCAGATGAAGGACAGCGCGATCGTGAGTCAGGTGGCACGGGGCGCCGGGCTGATCCCTCGGGTGAAGGACACCGGAACCAGCCTGGACTACGTGGTCCAGCACAACCAGACCGACCTTGAATTCCTGCATAAACGTGCGCAGCTGATCGGGTATGAACTCTACGTCCGGGACAAGGTGCTCTATTTCCAGCCGCACCAGCACACCGGCCGGGCCTCGGTCACCCTTCAGGTCGGCCAGGATCTCACCGAATTCACCCCGCGGTTGCGCTCACTCGACCAGGTGGACGAGATGACCGTCCGCGGCTGGGACACGACGAAGAAATCAGTGATCGTCGGGACCGCACGCGCCGGCCAGGAGTCCACCACGATGGGCGGCAAGGCATCCGGGCCACGGCGCACCCGCCAAGCCTTCGGGACGGCCACCGCCACCAGCGTGGACGTCCCGGTGCAGACCAAGGCACGGGCCGATCAGATGGCGCGCGGCCGATTCGACGACATGGCGTTGACCTACATCCAAGGCGAAGCGGCGTGTGCCGGACGCCCGGGGTTGCACGCCGGCACTGTGGTGGACATCCAGGGGGCGGGCAAGACCTTCAGCGGTACCTACTACCTCACATCCGTGACCCACACGGTCACCCCCAGCGGAGGTTACCGAACCTATGTTGACGTCCGGAGGAATGCGGCGTGACCCACGTTTTCAGCGAACTCATGACACCCGCTGAGGTAGACGGCCGATTCTACGGCGTGTCATTCGGGATTGTCACGAACAACAAGGATCCCGATGGACTCGGCCGGGTCCGGCTCAGGCTGCCCTGGCTGGCCGATGACGCGGAGAGCACCTGGGCGCGGGTCGCGACGCCGATGGCCGGGTCGGGGCGTGGTTGCTATTTCCTGCCGGAGGTCGATGACGAGGTGCTGGTCGCTTTCGAGCACGGCAGCCCGGAGTCCCCCTACGTCCTGGGGGGATTATGGAACGGTAAGGACAAGCCACCGGCGTCCAACAGCGAGGGCAAGAACGATATACGTATGATCAAATCGCGCAGCGGGCATGTGATCCGGCTGATCGACACCGGTGGCTCCGAGCAGATCGAGATCATCGACTCCAGCGCCAAGAACAGCATCGTGATCAGCACCAGAGACAACAAAATCACGATCACCGCTGATGCGGACGTCGTTATCCAAGCCACGAACGGCAAGCTCCAGCTGAGCGGTCAAGGTGTCGAGATCACCTCGAAAGCGGACATGAAAATCGAGGCGAGCGCCGGCCTCGCGCTGAAATCGAACGCCCAGCTCACCATCAAGGGTCAAGTCGTCAATATCAATTAACGGGGTGGTGGAAATGGGGCAGCCCGCAGCGAAACAAGGCGACCGGATCGTCGGCACCGACATCCATATCGTGGTGCCTCCGCCGACGCCGCTGCCGCACCCGTTCACCGGAATGATCAACGGCGGGGTGAGCTCCGATGTGAACATCATGGGCAAGCCCGCTGCGGTAGTCGGGAGCACCGCGGACAACATCCCGCCGCATATCCCCACCCCGCCGGGCAAGGCCTTCCAGAAACCACCGGCCAACAAGGCCACGATTCAGCGCGGCAGCACCACTGTAATGATCAACGGTAAGCCCGCGGCCCGAGCCGGTGACACCGCGCTGACGTGCAACGATCCGTCCGATCTTCCCTCCGGCACCGTGATCGCCGTCAGCACCGTCATGATCGGATGATCACCGCGATGGACCAGGGATTTCTCGGCAACGGCTGGGCCTTTCCGGTGCAATTGGACGATCAGTGGCACATCCGGATGACGGCCAGCGGCGAGGAGGCGATCCGCCAGTCGATCTGGATGATCCTGGGCACCTCGCGCGGTGAGCGCGTGATGCGCCCCGACTTCGGCTGCGGCATGCACGACCTCGTCTTCGACGTGCACGACGCGGGCACCGCCAACGCGATCTGCGCGTCGGTGCGCGACGCGCTGGCCACCTGGGAGCCGCGCATCGACGTGCTGGACGTCGCCGCGGTCCCCGACACCGGAGAGCCCAACCGGCTGCTCATCGAGATCAACTACCAGGTGCGGTCCACCAACAGCCGCTTCAACCTGGTCTACCCCTTTTACCTGACATGACCGCGCAGCCACCGCTGATCGACCCGCGCGATCGGGCCCAGCTCGTCCAGCAGATCACCGAGCTTGCGCAGCACTACAGCGAGTGGCCACCGCGAACCGACGGGGCGCCCGATGCGGGAGCGGCGTTGATCGGCATCGCCGCGCGCTTCGCCGAGCTGGTCGTCCAACGCATCAACCAGGTGCCAGAGCGCAACTACCTCGCCTTTCTGAACCTGATCGGGACCCAGCCGACGCCGCCGCTGCCCGCGCGGGTGCCGCTGACCTTCAGCCTCGCCGAGGGCAGCCAGTCCGGCGCCGTGGTCCCCGCAGGCACCCAGGTCGCGGCCGCGCCGCTGGCGGGGGAGGACGACGGGATCGTCTTCGAGACCGATACCGATCTGGTGGTCAGCCGTGCCCAGCTGCAGACCGTCTTCGTCGGTGATGCCGAGAACGACACATACAACGACCACACCGCGCAGGCGACGAGCAAGGCCCCGACACCGTTTCCCGCGTTCGTCGGTGATCAGTGGGCACTGCACCAGCCGCACCAGCTGTTCATCGCCGCTGACCCGGTATGGACCGGCCCAGGTCAGCAGGACGTCACGATGTGGCTGCCCACCGGCGACAACGGCGCTGGCCATGAGTATCGCGCCGCCCAGCTGGCGAGCTGGCCGATCTCCTGGACGTACTGGGACGGCACCGCGTGGCAGCCGGTGAGCAGCAGCAGCGAGGTGGTGAACGATGCCCGGCTCGGGGATGCCTGGCGGGTGACTCTCAGGGGGCTGCCGCCGCTGCCCAAGCGCGAGATGAACGGGATCTCCTCCGGCTGGGTGCGCGCGCAGCTGGACATGCCGCTGACCCGCGGCGAGTCCGGTCTCGCACCCGAGTCGGTCGCGGTCGGCCGCCAGCCGCCGCAGGACGAGGCGGCCGGGCTGTTCCCGTTCGGTGAGACCACCCAGGTCAAGTGGTTTTACCTCTGCGCCGACGACGCGATCGCCGTGGGCGGTGCGACCGCGTACTTCGAGGTCGTGCTGGCC
>CAXUFG010000126.1:0-15097 GCA_964250265.1 uncultured Pseudonocardiaceae bacterium
CGGTTGTGTCGGGGGTGGCTGCTGGGTCGAGGCGGCCCCAGAGGAAAAGGCGGAATAGCAGGACTAGCGAGGGAATCAGCACGAGCGCACCGGCTGCGACGGCGATGATGAGGGCGAGCAGCGTCGAGTGGCCGGCGGCGGCCTGATCGATCGTGAGCCCGGGGAGGAAGCGGGGTTTTTGGGCCAGGGCCCAGCCCGCGACGATCGCCGCGACGGCGAGGGCGCCCGAGGCGCGGGCCGGGCCGAAGTGGTTGCGCCAGACGAGCAACAAGGTCATCAGTCCCGCTGCGGCGGAGACGCCGATCATGGCGGCGCCACCGCCGCTGGTGAGGCCGGCGAACAAGGGTGGGGCGTCGTAGCGGACGACGAGCAGACCGGCGAGGGCGAGCGCGCCTGCGCATAGGCCCGAGGTGAGGGCGCGGGCGCGGAAGTCGAGCTCGAGGGTTCGCGCGCCGAGCCGGTGTGCGTCGGCGGCGAGGTAGACCGCGGCGAGGTAGCCGCCGGTGGCGACGGCTAGCGCGCCGATGAGCACCGAGGTGGGGTTGAGCCAGCTGGTGACGGGGTCGCCGGTGGCGTTGCCGACGGGAACCCGGCCGGAGGCGATCCCACCGACGACGGTGCCCAGCGCGAACGGGGTCAGGATTGAGGACAGGGCGAACAGGTTCTCGATCGTGCGCTGGCCGCGGGCGCCCTCGAGCTGGCCACGCAGCGCATAGGAGGCTCCGCGGAGGATGATCCCGACCGCGGCGATGAACAGTGGCACCGCGAGCGTGGAGGTGATCGAGCCGAAGGCCAGCGGGTAGGAGGTCCAGCAGACGACAAGCACCAAGATGAGCCAGACGTGGTTGGCCTCCCAGACCGGGCCCATGGCGTGCCGTGCGTGGTCGCGGGTTGCTGCCTGGCCGGCTCGTCCCGGGCCGGCCAGCAGCGTCCAGAGCCCGGCGCCGAAGTCCGCGCCGGCTAGAAGCGTGTAGGCGGCAAGACCCGCGAGGATGAACACGATCGGGATTTCAGCCATCCCGATCAACCTCCAGCGGCACGCGGCTAAAGCGGCGCAGCAGCCAAGCCACCCCGCCGGCCAGGCCGAGGTAGACCACGATCAGCGTGCCGTAGCCGATCGGGATCCCGGGCGCGCCGGTGACTGCTTGGGAGGTGCGCATGACGCCGTAGACGATCCAGGGCTGGCGCCCGACCTCGGTGGTGATCCAGCCGGCGATCAGCGCCATCACCGATAAGGGACCTGCCAACACGACGGTCCGGTAGAACCAGCGCGAGCGGGGCAGCCGTTTGTGGCGGAAGCGTACATAGAGGCACACCACGCCCAGCAGCGCCAGCAGCGTCCCGATGCCGACCATCGTCTGGAAGGCGAAGCGCTCGACGTTGACCGGTGGCCGGTCTTGCGGGGGGACGGCGTCGAGGCCTTGGACGGTCGCGTTGGGGTTGTGGAAGGCCAGCAGCGATAGTAGACGCGGGATCTCGATCCCGTAGACGACCTCGTGGCCGTTGTACCAGCCCAGCAGGTGTTCGGGGGCGCCGCGGGTGGTCGGGCCGAGTCCTTCGATGGCGGCCAGCTTGGTTGGTTGCGCGGTGGCGACTTCGCGGGCCGCCCAGTCGCCGATCACGACTTGCAGTGGCGCGGCGATCGCCGCGGCGGACAGCGCGATCGTCAGCGCTGTCCGCTCATACCGGCCCCAGCGGCCGCGCAGAAAGCCCCAGGCGTAGGTGGCGGCGATGAGGAACCCGGCGACGATGTAGCCGGCGAAGTACATGTGCACGAACTCGTGCCAGAAATAGGAGTTGCCGAACAACGCCGACCACGGGTGCGCGTCGACCGCGCGGCCCTCCCGCAGCTCGAACCCGCTGGGGTGGTTCATCCACCCGTTGACGGAGATCACGAACAGTGAGCCCGTCACCCCGGCGATCGCCACCGGAATGCCGGACAGGAAATGCAGCCGCGGCGCCAGGCGGTCCCAGCCGTAGACGTAGATCGCGATGAAGATCGCCTCGATGAAGAAGGAGAAGCCCTCCAGCGTGAACCCGAGCCCGAACACGTTGCCAAAACTGGCCATGAACTCCGGCCACAGCAGCCCCAGCTCGAAACTCAGGATCGTCCCCGTGACGACACCGACGGCGAATAGCGCCAGCATCACCTTCGACCAGCGCCGGGCGAGCGCGCGAAACAGCAAATCCCCGGTACGCAGGTAACGCCATTCGGCGAACAGGACCATCGCGGGAAAGGCGATCCCGAAACACACCAGCGGGATGTGCACGGCAAGCGAGAGCGCCTGCATCTGCCGCGCCTGCAACAGATAACCCAGATCGGCCGACGCAAACACACCACCGACCGTCGCGAGGAGCGCGGTCACGTCAACTCCCACCCCTCCAGCTATGGGCTGGTCCAGCCACGATCCGCCCGACAGCACCGGACGGCGACGGTGCCTGGCAGTCAGCCGCGGAGAAATGCCAGGACTTCAGCGTTGAACGTCTGGGCGTGGGTGACGTTGAGTCCATGGGGAGCGTCGGGGACCAGGACGAGTTTGCTGCCGTCGATGGCCTCGGCGGTTCGCCGGCCGCTGACCTCGAAAGGCACGATCCCGTCAGAGTCGCCGTGAATGACCAGGGTCGGGATGGTGAAAGCCTTGAGGTCGCCCCGGAAGTCCGTCTTGGTGAACGCGGTCGTGCAGTCCAGGGTGCCTTTCGGCGAAGCCGCTGCGGCGATCGCCACGTTGTAGCGCCGCAGCGGCTCGCTGACCAGATCGGTCTGGCCCCGGACGGCGAAGAAGTTGGTGACGAACTGGTCGACAAACGCGATGCGGTCGGCTCGGATGCCGTCGTGGAAGCCGGTGAGGGCGTTGTCGTCGATGCCGCCCTCCGGATTGTCGGCGGACTTGTACAGGTACGGCGGGACCGCGGAGGCGAACACGGCCTTGGCGACGCGCTCGGTGCCATACCGCCCGACGTAGCGGGCGACCTCGCCACCGCCCATGGAGAAACCGACGAGGGCCACGCCGGTCAGGTCAAGGTGTTCGATGAGTTTGTGCAGGTCGGCGGCGAGAGTGTCGTAGTCGTAACCGGCCCAGGGCTGGGACGACGCGCCGAATCCGCGGCGGTCGTAGGTGATCACCCGGTAACCGTCGTCGATTAGTGCGGGAACCTGGTGCTCCCAGGAGCGGCCGGACAGCGGCCAGCCGTGGACGAGGATCACCGTCGGTCCAAAGCCATGGTCTTCGTAGTAGAGCCCGACGTCGGTGGTGTTGTCCTGACCAACGGTCACGTACGGCATGGGATCGCTCCTTAGCGCGGTCGAAGTCGATGTGGCGCGCTCAGCTTTGGCTATTGCGTTGACGTCAATTTATCCCATGGTCAACATCCATCCCGGCGCAACGGTGACCACGGCGACATCAGCATCGTGGTCACCGTTGCGCCCGCCCCCAATCACCGTGGCGTTGTGGTCCGTCGATACCAGCAACAATCTCCTCGACACCCTGCTGGCGTCATCGAGGGCAGCCACAAACTGAACTACTGGCTAGCCGCAATCAGGAAATCCCCGCTAGCGGTAATGCGCTCGACACGTCCGGCCCGAGTAGGGTCACGCGACAATGGACCACACTCGTCAGGGAGGAACGATGCGACTGCTGTCGCACATTCTGCACCGCCCCCGCCTGGAGGTTAGCGCGCACTGCGACCTCCCGTGTGGCGTCTACGACCCCGCGCAGGCCCGGATCGAGGCCGAGTCCGTCAAGGCGATTCAGGAGAAATACCAGTCCAACGCGGACCAAGAGTTTCGCGAACGGGCCCTCCAGATCAAAGAGCAGCGCAGTGACCTGGTGAAGCACCATCTCTGGGTGCTGTGGACGGACTATTTCAAGCCGCCACACTTCGAGAAGTACCCGCAGCTGCACGAACTGTTCAACAAAGCCACCAAAGCTGCTGGCGGCGGGCCGGGTGGCACCAAATCGTCCGCTGATCCCCAGACTGGGCAGCAGCTGCTGGAGCATATAGCGGAGATTGACAAAATCTTCTGGGAGACCAAGCAAGCCTCCTGATCACAGCCCCGAGACCGGCGCTGGCCAGCGATGATTACTCGTCAGCGCCACATGCGTAGCGGCTACGCAGCTGCCATCGTGCTGGCTCCGCGGACAGGCGGGAAAGGGTTGCGCGGATGGCGTGGCGCGCATGCCCGATCTGCGGCGACGCTCACCCACCGGAGACCGAGGTTATGGCGGGCGCCCGCTGAGCGGTTGAGCCCCGACCGCGCGATGCACGTCTCATGCTCCTGGAGCGTGTGCGTCACTGGGGGGATCGACACCCGACCCGACGACGGGGATCTGCGCGGAAAGCACCGGCCGGGTCGGGTGTCGCGTTACTCCTCGATCGTCGGGGGTAATCGAGGCAAGCGGGATGCTATACCCCAGCCGATGATCGGATGCACAGGACCTGCGTTACCTGGTGACCTGCGCATTTTTGCGCTCCGCCTGGGTAGTTCCCGGAGCGAGACACTCCACCGCCATGTTTTTGATCGCAATTCGGCTGCGTCTTTTGCGTGGGCGCAGAATCGGTTGTATGAGTCGTCCGCGAGCATCGTTGGGTGCTGTTGACCTGCGGCTGTGTGCTCTACTGGATTGACCCGCGCGGACTGGTTGCGCTGCATCGCTGTGGTGCACTTGCGGTCGGCGTTGTAGCGACAGGGTGGTGGTCGTGGCCTAGGGAGTCGTACCCGGGTGGGTGATGTTGGCTGATGAGGTGCATCGCGCCCGCCAGCTAGCGTTTCGCACACGGCTGACCGGTAGCGGACTGCGTGCAGCCCGTGTATCTCGTAACACTGCAACCCCTGCCGAGCCACTCAGCGGCCGACATGCCGATCGACAAGGAGTTCTCGGTGAAAAGGGAAATGACCTTCGCGGTGGCCGCTGTTGCCTTGGTAACCTTGCTCGCCGGGTGTACGACGGCCGAGGATACCCGGACGGAACAGTCTTCGAACACGCTGTCGACGCCGCAGACAACGCCGCCGCAGGGCGAGCGACCGGCGTTGAGTACGACGAAGCCCACCAAGCCAGTCAAAATCGCGATCATCGCGATCGAGAACAATCCGTTCTTCGCGCAGGTAAAGACTGGATATGACGCGGCCAAGTCCAAGATCGAAGTCGCCGGCGGCACAGTCGACTGGATCAACGCCGGTACCGACGTGACGGTCGACAGCGTCGGTGACGCGATCAACGCCGCCGCCGTCGACGGCTACGATGCCGTCGCCGCGCTGATGCCCGGCGACGGCATCTGTACCTACATTCGGCAGGCGAACGCCAAGGGCGTGCTCGTAGCGGCCTACAACGGCAATGCGTCCTGCGCCCAGAGCTCAGGTGCTGTCTTCTTCCACGGCCAGGATCTCCGCGCCGCCGGCGTGCAGGCGGGGAAGCTGATGTGCACTGCCACGAACGGCCTGGCCAGCGCGAGCAAGCCCGGTGTCGTCGGCGTCGAGACCGAGTCGTTCACGTTCCAGGCGCTCGAAGAGCGCCGGCTCGGGTTCCTTGACGGACTCAAGCAAAACTGCCCGTGGGTGACCCAGTCCGGCGGTGGCGTCGAATACCAAGAGTCGACCGACCGGGTGGCGTCAGCGACACGTGACTACATGACTTCCACGAACAACCTCGTCGGGATCTACGTGACCGGCGGCAACCCGCAGGTCACGGCCCAGACCGTGGCGTCGGCGGGCAAGACATCGACGGTCAAGGTGATCGGCTTCGACTTCACCGCGGAAAACGTGGCCCAGATCAAGGCCGGCAACATGTACGCAGCCATCGGCCAGGACCCGTACGGCCAGTCCTACGACACCATCGTCTGGCTGTACAACGCGCTGGTCGACAAGCGGAAGCCGTCGCCTGACTACTTCATCCCCACGGCGGCCGTTGTCGGGACCCAGGCCAACATCACCACGGTCTCGGCCGCGAAGTAGCCCGTCATGTCCATCGAAACTCAGATCGCGGTGCCTACCGTCGGCCTTGGCAAAAGCTTCGGCCCGATGCAATTGCCCGCGTGGCCCAACGTGCGCCGAACCCCGGCGTCAGGTGGGTTCGGCGGGAGCCGAGAGAGGGAGCCAGACCTGCAATATCGTGCCCTCACCCGGTGGGCTGTGCACGGTGATCGTTCCGCCGAGCGCCTCGACCCGGTCGGTGAGCCCGGTCAGCCCGGAGCCGTTGGCCGGATCTGCGCCGCCGATGCCGTCGTCGCGTACGGTCAGCCGCAGGCGGCCGTCCACCACGTCGGCCGCAACCCCTATGGCCGTGGGTCGCGCGTGTTTGGCGGCGTTGGTGAGCGCCTCTGCGACCACGTAGTAGGCGGCGACCTCGACATGGTCCGGGAGGCGGCCGTCGAGGTTGATGTCGAGTTCGACCGGGAGCGGCGAGCGGCGGGCCAGCGCCTTGAGCGCTGGACCCAGGCCGCTTCTGGCAAGCAACGCCGGGTGAATGCCGTGGGAGATCTCCCGGAGGTCGTCCAGCGCGGCGACCAGGCCGTCGGCGATGTCAGCCAGCTCAATTCTCAGCCGGGGCTGCGTGTCGGGGACGCTGGCCTGCGTGTTGCGCACGTCGAGCGCGAGTGAGACGAGCAGCTGCTGGGTGCCGTCGTGCAGGTCGCGTTCGATGCGGCGGCGGATGTCGTCGGTGGCGGCCACCACGCGCGCCCGCGACGCCGTGAGGTCGACCCGCGCCTGGGTGTTGGCGATGGCGGTGCCGACGAGGTCGGTGAAGTCGGCCAGCCTCAGCTCGATGCCTGGGGGGAGCGGCTTGTCCGTCTTGGAGAAGGCGGCCATCGCGCCCCAGAGCCGCCCCTCCACCGTGATCGGGGCGCCGATGGCCGAACGGACGCCGCGCTCGCGGGCGATCGCGGCGACAGACCCGGGAGCGTCTTCGTAGTCCTCGATGCGCGCCGGCCTGCCGCTGCTGCGCACCATGGATGCGATGTTGCGCCCATCCAGCGCGATCCTCGTGCCCGCCGGGACGATCGTCGGCTCACCCCAACTGGCGACGAAGGTCGCCGTCCCGTCGGTCTCGTAGCGCATCAAGCGCGTGCCGTCGACGTCGAGCAGCCGGGCCACCTCCTCGTTGACCGCGGGGAAGACCTTCTCCGGCAGGGTGCCCTCGGCGACGAGGGTGGCGACCCGGCGCATGGCGGCCTGCTCTTCAAGCAGATTGGCAAGCTCCGATTGGCTGCGCTGCAGCGAGCTGGCCATGGTGTTGAAAGACTTCTCGAGCACCCCGATCTCGGCGACTCCGGTCGTCGGCATGCGAGTCGACAGATCGCCACCCGCGAGTCGGTGAGCCATCACGGACGCCTGGCGGACTGGTCGTACGATCGCCCGGCTCAGGTAGGTGGCGAAGAAGCCGACCAGCACGACGGTCCCGCCCAGCCCGGCGATCGCGGCGATCGTCGCCTGGTTGGCATTCTCACTAGCGCGGTCATCGCGCTCCGCGGCGACTCGCTGCTCGACCTGCTCCAGCGAGTTGAAGTCCCACCGGATATCGTCGAACATCACCTGGCCTAACTGCGCCTTTCCCACACTGCGCGCGGCCGGATCGCCGAGTTCCGCCGCCGCTACGAGCGGGCGGAAATAATCCCGGATGTACGCCTCGCCCTTGATTTTGATCGTCCGTGCTGTTCCTGACACGTGGATCGCAGTCAGCCTCCCGGGCGCCTCGTTCTGTTCCGGAATCTTGGTGAGGTCGACAAGCTCGCTGCTGGCCTGTGCAAAACCGGCTTCGCCGGCGTGTGCCGGTTGCAGGAACCGGTCTTCGCCGGTCAGCAAGTAACCGCGGGTTCCTGTCTCGATATCGACTAGGAGTCGCTCGACCCGATTTGCGGCGGCCAGCACCTCCTGGGAGTGTAGAGCCAATTGAGCCGAGCTCCGCTGATCACGAATCGCCAGCAGCAACACGGCGAATGCGGCGCTCGTCAGCAGCGCGAGCAGCACGCTAGCGATGACCATACGGCGGGTCAGGCCGCCGCGCACGGTGGCTTACCTCCAGAGCTGTGCGACATGTGACCACCCCACCGCATGCACCGGCACCTTGGCTATCATTGACGCCCGCAGGACGGCCCGCGCGAGCACGGCCGTCAGGCCGCAAGCGGGTCTGGCCCGAGCGGGCACGCGACACGGTATACAAGTCGGCCCGGTCCGCGTCGCCGCAGGCAGCGCGCTTGATCGCCGCCCCAGTTGGCCCCACCGCCAGCATGGAGCGCACCGAGCACGACCAGGCCGAGTCCGAACCACTGCCCGGCGACGAGGGGCAGGTGACGGCATGATTGACCGGTTGCAGGGATTTTTCGGGTTCACCCACACCCCGTTCGGCCGCAACCTGGCACCGGGGATGCTGCACCGCCATGCCAGCCACGGCGAGGCTGTGGCCCGTATCGGCTGCTGCGTGACCGAACGCCGCATCGGGTGATCACCACATCCGCGCCACCCTGACGACCAGCCCGCCACCACACCGACCAGGCCCCGTCCGGCACACCGCCGACGGGGCCTGCTCACGTCGCAGACATCGGCACCGTCGACCGCGCCATCATCGGCACCTAATCGAGGTGATTGAAAGGATACGGGACAAGATCAAAATCGGACTTGACTCCCACCTGACGCGTGACCTCACCGGCGCTCGGCTCAGGGGTGCACAGCGGTACCCGCGCAGGGCGGTCCAGCGTATCAGCGTACTACTGGGACGCGGGAACAGATACGAGCATTTCCCTCGCGTCGACACGCCAGTTCCGGGCCTTCCCCATTCGGGCTCGCGCTGCAGGCCCCCGTTCCTCCACACCCGGTGAGCCTGATGAGAGCTACCGGGTCGGCTCGGCGGTGGTCAGGGTGGCGCTTGCGCCATCGCGTCAGCGACGCCATCGGCGCCCTTGATGCCGCTGGGAAGGCGCGGCGATCGAACCCGATACCTACGACTACCGACGCGCGGCCGGGGATGCGATCCACTTCCCGGCCTTGGTGGACCGGTTCTGGCAGAACACCCGGCGCTGCGTCGGCTGGGACGTGCAGTACTTCGGCACCGTCGAACCACAAAAACGCGGCGTCCCGCACATCCACGCTGCCATCCCCCGCGCGGAGCTGCGGGCCATCACCGCCGCGACCTACCACCAAGTCTGGTAGCTCGCCCACGACCAGCTCCTCTACCACGAGGAGCGCCTGCCGGTCTGGGACGCCCGAGCCAAGGCCTTCACCGACCCCGACACCCGAGAACCACTTCCGACCTGGGAACAGGCCTGTGAGGCCCTCACCCAACTTGCACACGTCGTTCAATTCGGCGCGCAGGGTGCACGTCAAGGGCATCCTGGGTGGAACCGAGGAAGCCGGTCGGCACGTCGGCTACCTATTAGTTACGAAATACCTCACCAAGAGCGTCGGACAGGCCGCTGGACTCGGCGAGGACGCCACCGACGCCCAGCGCGATCATGCCCGGCGGCTGCACGCCGAACTACAAATCACCCCGTGCTCACCACGGTGTGCAATATGGCTGCTCTACGGCATCCAACCCCACGGTGCAAACACCCTAAACGTGCCACTATGTAGTACGTCTACCCGAATAGCCCAGCGGCGGGTATCCGCAGGTAGGCCGCGCGTCATCGATGGCTAGCAGCCAACTCGTCAGGTTCGGTGTAGTAGGGGTTGTCCAGCACGGTAGCGCCCATGAGCACCTTGGGGTGGGTCCTCATGATGTCGATGAACAGGTCGGCGCGGAACGGGTCGAGGTCATACAAGCAGAGCAGCACCTGCGGATAGCGGGTCACGAATCGGTTGAGTTCGGACTCATAGCTGAGGAGGTTGGCAGTTCCGATGACCTCGGTCACCGCCCAGGTCATCTCGCCGACAACACGAGCGGAGGAGTACTTTCCGCCGGCCAGTGCGGTCGCCGCCCAGGTATCCCAGTAGTCGATCATGTTTGCGGCCGAGAACGCGCCCCGTCCGAGGTAGATGTCCCGTGACGGAACAATGTCCAACTGATCGCTTACTGAGGCCACCTGGACCTCGGCGCTCACCTCGGCGTGGAGCGCGTCGCGGTCGGTCCCCTCATAGGCGCACAGGCACTTGTCGCCGGAGCGCAGGGCCTCGCGGACGAAGGGAAACATGATGTCGCCGCGTTCCTTCCTTCCCCGGAAGAAGCCGCACAGATGGGTCCCCGGTGGTACCGACAGTCCAAAAATGCCAAGCTGGATCGACTCTGTCACCGCCGCCTCCTGAGGCCCCCGACTGACGTCATCGTCGCGCGTTTTGAGCGACAACCCGTTAGCCTGCCCTTACATAGTGCTCCGGCTCGTACCCCCAGGTGAAGGGGTAGACCGATTCCGACCCGTTAGGGTCAGGCCGAGCATCACCATGCTCGGCGCAGCGGGATATGCAGTTGTTTTCAATTGCAGTGGGACTGCACCAACGTGTTGCCCTCAGCGCTGCGCGCAGACCCGTACGCTCCGTAGTCGACCTGTAACGATCTGTTATAGAGACCCGATACACCCACGTCCGGCTAGCTCAGGGGTGAGGGTCGGGCGTGCAGGTGGCGAGCGGCACGCTCAGGTTCCGGCTTCCCGTGCCGCTCGCTCCTGCGCTCGTGCCCATACTGCGGGGGTATTCCACGCGACCGTCCACCGATCTGAGAGCGATGAGAAGGCGCTGAGGGCTGCCAGGACGGCGAGCAGCCACCGAGGGATCCAGCGTGACCCCAGTCGACCGAGTCATCGAGAGATGCCTGGTGGGGACGTTGGCTCGGGTGTGTGACAAATCTTCTGGGAGACCAAGCAAGGCTGACGCCGGCCGTGGTAGCGACGGTTGGAAACGACTTTTCAGCTGACCGGTTGTGCCTTGTCGAGGCGCTGGCGCTGCGGGACGACTACGTACTTGGGGTCTTTGGTTGAGGCGACGCCCGCCTCGAAGACGCCGAACCGCTGCAATGCGCTGCCTGCGAGTAGGGAGACACCCGAGGCCACGGCGACCGCGCGGCTGCGGCGACCGCCGAGTGTGGCGCCGAGCAGCCCCGCGGCCGTCAGGCACTGCGACCACCTCCGCAGCCGGTGCGCTCTGCCGGTTGTGTAGGCCTCGCTGGCGAGACCGAGCCGTTGCTCCATTAACTTCGAGGCAACGAGCTCGCTGATGCCGCCATACCAGGCGAACATCCGCGCCGGGCCCGCCTCGTCCACCGGCGTCAGCACCATCGCAAGCCCACCCGCGCTTGCCGCGGCGGAGCCGGTGAAGACGAACGGCAGGTGCGGGTGCGCCTCGTGCCAGGCGGGCGCGGCGGTCTGGGACAGCAGCACCGCGGTGTAGGAGGCGACTCCGGGCGCGAGGACCGCCGACCCGACTGCTGCTGGTCGAGCGAGCCGGTCCAGCAGCCTGCCGGGTGTCGTTCGGCGCGCCTTGGCCGGCAGCAGTTCGCTCAGGGCAGCGATGCCGACACCTGGTGCGTACATGCTCAGGATCCAGGTGCCGACGCTCATCGGTGAGGTCGGCTTGGCGACGCGCAGCATGTGGTGAAAGCGCTCCGGGCGCCCGAGGTCGGCGATCAGCAGGTAGGCGCTGATGAGCAGGGTGAGCAGGGAACCAATGCGGCCCGCTCGGCGCAAAGCCGGCCTCCTGGTCAGGTCGGCACCTGCGGCCAGCACGGCTGAACCGGCGGACAAGCCTCCGGTGAATAGATACGCGGGAACCTTCCACTCCCACACCGGCGGCTTGAGCACCGGCCTTCCGTAGTAGGAACGGAACTCGGCGCGGGGCACCATGGCCTGCTCGCGGCTGCCGTCCTCGCCGCGGCGAGGACGTGCGCGTCGTTGCTTATCGCGGGCGAGCGTTTGCGTGCCGGTGCCGTCTGTATTCGCGCCGTCGCGTGGTTCGGCAGACGGCGGATTGCCCCGGGAGTTGCTCATCAGCGGTTGCCTCCTGCGAATACCGCGACCGCGGCGGCGAGGAACGCCGAGGCGGCTATCCCGGCGTATTTCCACATGGCGGGCAGGTCGCGCGTCGACACGACCGGGTCGGGAGGTAGCCCGTAGACCTCGGGCTCATCGAGTAACAGGAAGAACGCGCCGTTGCCGCCCACGCCGTCATTCGGATCGTGGCCGTAGAGCCGCGCTTCGGTGACTCCGCGCTCATGCAGCTGCTCGACGCGCTGCGCCGCGCGGGCCCGCAACTCCTCCAGCGGGCCGAATTGGATGGATTCCGTCGGACAGGCCTTGGCGCACGCGGGCTCCAGGCCGTCGCGAAGCCGGTCGTAGCACAGGGTGCATTTCTGCGCCCGACCATCGTGGGGACGGCGGTCGATCACCCCGTAGGGACACCCGGACACGCAGTAACCGCAACCGTTGCAGATGTCCTGCTGCACGACGACCGTGCCGAACTCGGTGCGGACCAACGCGCCGGTGGGGCATACGTCGAGGCACCCTGCGTGGGTGCAGTGCTTGCAGACATCGGAGGCCATCAGCCAGCGGAAGTCCGTGCGACCCGCCGCTCCGGTCGCCGCGCCGGGCAGGTCGAATGAAGGCATGCCGAGGTTCTGGGGCTGCGAATCGACTGGCTGGGGATCGACGTGCAGTGGCGTGGTTCCGAGCTCGCCGCCGCCGCGCTCCGCGTGCCGCAGAGCCGACGAGACCACCTCGGTCGTCTGCTGGATCCCCGACGGCCCGGTCGGCAGCCCGGTCAGCCCGGTGTCCTGGTTGCCCAATGGGCGTTGCTGCTCGATGAACGCGACGTGCCTCCAGGAGTTGGCACCGAGCATTCCGGTGTTGTCGAAGGACATCCCGAGTAGATTCAGCCCGTCCTCGGGTACCAGGTTCCATTCCTTGCACGCCACTTCGCAGGCTTTGCAGCCGATGCAGACGGACGTGTCGGTGAAGAACCCGACGCGCGGCGGATGGTCGAGGAGGCCGGCGTCGGCGGCCACGTCATCAAGCGGTCCGGACAGACTGTGGTCGCCAATCATGATGGATCCTCCGTCATTGACCGGCCGGATTCGGCGGCAGTGGGCTTCGTGGTTGCCAGCTGGGTATCCGTCGTGGCGGTGATCTCAGCGCGCCTGCGGTAGTCGGCAAGGTAGGACAGCAGCTGCGGCCCGCGCGGGCGGCGGCCAGGCTGAATGTCGCAGGTGGCCACCTTGCTCTCCTGGATGAACACATTCGGATCGACGACCACGCCGAACAGGTCGTTCACGACGTCGCCCCGGACCAGGCCGACCGGGCCCCAGTGGTAGGGCATCCAGATCTGGTGCACGATCCGATCCTGTACGCGCAGCGGCGCCATCCGGTCGGTGACGACGACTTTGGCCTCGACGGCCGCGCGGCTGGTGATCACATGGGCCCAGCCGAGGTGCTGAAGCCGGCGCTGGGCCGCCAGCTCCGGGGAGACCTCGACGAACAGCTCCGGTTGCAGCTCCGACAGGTAGGGCAGGGTTCGGCTCATCCCGCCCGCCGTGTGGTGTTCGGTGAGGCGTGCGGTGGTGAACACGAACGGGAACACCTCGCCGTGCAGCTCTGGTGGCGAGGGGTTGTACGGGTTGTCCGGGCGGACGTAGATTTTGCGCGTCGGGTTGCCCTGCTGCCCGTACAACGCGTTGCGCACCGGTGATTCGTGCGGTTCGTAGTGCGTCGGCAATGGACCGTCAGCCAGCCCGTTCGGTGCGAAAAGCCAGCCCTTGCCGTCCGATTGCATGATGAACGGATCGTCCCCGCGTAGTGCGTCCGGGCCGACCGCGCCTTCAGGCGGAAGGTAGCTCGGTGGCTTGTCCTTCGGGAAATCGGGGACGTCGTGGCCGGTCCACTCGCCGCGCTGGGCGTCCCACCACACGAGGGCCTTGCGGTTGCTCCACGGTTTGCCCGCAGGGTCAGCGGAGGCCCGGTTGTAGAGCACCCGCCGGTTCATCGGCCAGACCCAGCCCCATTCCAGGGCGTAGAGGTCCTGCTCGAAACGGGACTTGCGGCGCGCGGCCTGGTTGACACCTTCGGCGTAGACGCCGCTGTAGATCCAGCAGCCACACGACGTCGTGCCATCTGCTCTGAGATCGAGGTAGCCGTTGACCACGCGGCCTGTGGTGAGGTCATGGCCATTGATCCGGCGCAGCACATCCTCGGCCGACGGCTCGTCTCCGTGCGTCTCGTAGTCCCACGCCAGGTCCAGCAACGGTCGGTCACGCTCATCGGTGGATCCAGCGAGGCGTTGCCGGATTCGGCGTCCGAGGTGGTAGAAGAACCACAGTTCCGAGCGTTGGTCGCCGGTCGGTTCGACGGCCTTCTCCCGCCACTGCAGCATCCGCTGGGTCTGGGTGAACGTGCCCGCTTTCTCCACATGCGAGGCCGCCGGGAAGAAGAACACTTCGGTGCGGCACTGCTGCGGGACGATCTCACCGGTCTCTATCTCCGGTGCGTTTTTCCAGAAGGTGGCGCTGTCGATCATCGTGAGGTCCCGCACCACCAGCCAGTCGAGGTTGGCCATGCCGAGCCGCTGGAGCCGGCCGTGTGCTGAGCCCACCGCCGGGTTCTGGCCGAGCAGGAAGTAGCCGAAGACCTTGCCGTCGACCATGTCCATGACGGTGCGGTAGGTGCCGTGGTCACCGTTGATGCGCGGCAGGTAATCGAAGCAGAAATCGTTGTCCCGGGTGGCCGCATCACCCCAGTACTCCTTGAGCAGTGACACCACGTAGGTATCCGCGTTGCGCCAGAACCCCTTCTGCTTGTCGCCGCGGATGGACTCGATGTAGTCGGCCAGGCTGGAGTGCGCCGGCGTGGGCATCGGCAGGTATCCGGGGAGCAGGTTGAACAGGGTCGGGATGTCGGTGGAACCCTGGATGCTGGCGTGGCCGCGCAGGGCGAAGACCCCGCCCCCCGGCCGGCCGATGTTGCCCAGCAGCAGCTGGATGATCGAACCGGCGCGGATGAACTGCGCGCCGACGCTGTGTTGCGTCCAGCCCACGCTGTAGACCAGCGCGGTGGTGCGGTCTCGCCCGGAGTTGGACGTCCATGCGGTGCAGACCCGCAGGAACTGTTCCTTCGGGATGCCGCAGATCGCCTCCACGGCCTCCGGGGTGTAGCGGGCGAAGTGCCGCTTGAGGATCTGGTAGACGCAGCGGGG
>CAXUFG010000127.1:0-15065 GCA_964250265.1 uncultured Pseudonocardiaceae bacterium
GTTTCGGGCTGGGGCGGTTCGTGGTCCCGCTGGCCCTGGTTGCGCTGCTGGCCGCGTCCGGTGGTGGGGTCGGTGTCGGCGGGGGTGAGGGGTCCCAGGCGCAGCATGGTGGTCAGGATCTGCGGGTGGGTGAGTCCGTCGAGGGTGCCATCGAGCAGCCGTAGGAACAGGTCGGCCCGGGTTTGGTGCAGGGTGGCTGGGTAGCCGGTGGTCCGCAGGTCATCGGCCAGTGTCTCCAGGCGGGTGGCGGCGGCCGCGGCGTCGGCGGCGGGTAGTCCGGTGCCGGTGAGCACGGCGGTGCCGGTGTGGTCGAGGTAGCCGTGCACCCCGCGTTCGCGGATGGCGCGCTGGTAGGCGTGGCGGGTGTAGTCGGGATCGATCGCCTGCACCTCGCGCAGCAGCCGCGCGGCCAGTTTCCCGGTGGTCCAGCCTGGTGCGAGCGGGACCAGCCGGGCGCAGATCCGGTCGGCCTGGGCGGGGGTGACCTCGGCCAGGTAGTCGGTGAACACCCGGGCCTTGTGGTGATCGAGCTCGCCGGCGGCCAGGGCGGCGTGCACCTGGGGTAGCTGATCGAGGAGCAGTTCGGCGCAGCGCAGTTCGTAGTCGGCGCGGCGAGTGGTGAAGGTCAACGCGGCGGCGATCTCCGCGGTTTCCCACCCGATGCTGGTGCGCCGGGCTACTTCGGTCATCGCCGCCCAGCACCGGGCATAACCCCGGGACACCTCCGCCCACGCCGCGCGCAGCTCACCGACGACCTCCGTATCGGAGACCACCGAGTCCGCCACCACCGCCATGGATCGATCATACGTTCGACCCCTGACAATCTGGGTCACTCCCAGGCGCCGACGACCAACACGCCCTATTCGTCCTCGCGGTCTGCCCGCCCAGACACGATCTCCCGCTCGGTGAACCCAGCCCGCGCCGCCGGGCGAACGAGCTCGGCCTGGCACACCTGCGCAGCGGTCGACGTCGATGGCGAGCTCATTGCCAGCGCCGCCGTCCAACCGGCGTCCTACAGTGTGCTGTGGTTTGCTGCACATTCGTTCTAGTTCATGGGCTCTTCCACGGAGGCTGGTGCTGGCGGCGGATCGCCGAGCCGCTGCGGGCGGCCGGGCATCGCGTGTTCGCGCCCACCCACACCGGGCTCGGCGAGCGTGCACACCTGCTCGATAAGCAGGTCGGTCTGGACACGTTCGTCGCCGACGTCCTTGGGGTGCTGGACATGGAGGAGCTGTCCGACGTGGTGCTGGTCGGGCACAGTTTTGGGTCCGTCCCGGTGCTGTGCGTGGCCGACCGGATGCCCGAGCTCCTGCGACATCTCGTGTTGTTGGACGGGATGCTCCCGGCCCCGGGGCGCAGCGTCTTCGACGAGATGCCGCCGGAGGTGGTAGCCGAGCGGTTGCGTCTCGCGCAGGAGTTCAGCGGTGGTCTGTCGCTGCCGCCGGCCGCGCCAGCGGCGTTTGGGGTCACCGAGCCCCGGGACCTGGCTTGGCTGGAGCGCCGTCTAAGGCCCCATCCGATCCGGACGTATACCGACCCGGTGCGCCTGGCGAACCCGCTCGGCAACGGGCTGCCCTGCACCTACCTTGCGTGCACCGACCCGCCGTATCCCGTCATCGCACCCAGTCATGAGCAGGCCCGCGCTCGGCCGGACTGGAGCTTTCATGAACTTCCCACTGGCCACGACGCGATGATCACGGCACCGGGACTCGTGGTGGACGCGCTGATCGACGTCGCTAACCCTACGCGCCAGCCGCTGGCGCGGTGTCCTCCAGCAGAGCTTGGCTAGCGTCGCACCCTGCGCGGCGCGGCTGACAGCATTAGCCTGACGGGTCGTGGACTTCAGGATCTTCACCGAGCCTCAGCAAGGTGCCACCTACCACGATCTGCTGCGGGTCGCGCGCACCGCCGAGGACGCCGGATACGACGCCTTCTTCCGTTCTGACCACTACCTGAGGATAGGCGAGGGAGGTGGTGAGCCGGGCCCGACCGACGCGTGGCTGACGCTGGCCGGGTTGGCCCTGCAGACCAGCAAGATCCGGCTCGGCACGTTGATGAGCCCGGCCACCTTCCGGCTACCCGCCCCGCTCGCGATCAGCGTCGCGCAGGTGGACCAGATGTCGGGCGGCCGGGTGGAGCTGGGAATGGGCAGTGGCTGGTACGCCGAGGAGCACACCGCCTATGGCATCCCGTTCCCGCCGCTGGCCGAACGGTTCGACCGCTACGCCGAGCAGGTCGAGATCGTCACCGGGCTGTGGCGGACCCCACCGGGGCAGCGGTACTCCTTCGCCGGGCGCTACTACCAGCTCACCGACTCTCCGGCGTTGCCCAAACCGGTGCAGCGGCCGCATCCGCCGCTGCTCATCGGCGGCAAGGGTGCCCGCCGCACGCCCATGCTCGCCGCGCGGTTCGCCGATGAGTTCAACGTGCCGTTCACCTCCATCGAGCAGGCGCGGACCCAGTTCGACCGGGTGAGCGCGGCGTGCGCGGAGATCGGCCGCGACCCGGCGGAGATCCGCCGCTCGGCCGCGCTCGTTGTCGCGGTCGCCCGCGATGCCGGCGAGCTGACCCGTCGAGCCGCGGTGATCGGGCGGAAGGTGGATGATCTGCGCGCCGACGGTATCGCCGGATCACCGGCGGAGGCTGCTGATCGCCTCGGTACCTGGCGGGAGCGCACCGGGATCGACCGGGTCTACCTGCAGCTGCTGGATCTGGCCGACCTGGATCAGATCGAGCTGATCGCTGCGGAGGTCATGCCCCAGCTCCGCTGAGATCGATCGGCTTGGTCAGATGCACCACGACTTGCCGGTCCGCGGCGAAGTTGTGCGAACCGCCGAGGTAGTAGTCATACACCCGGGCCACGCTGGCCTTCTCGAGATCCATGCTAGGCGACGCCCAACTCGGTTGTTCCAACGCTCACCTCCTGACGCGATACCAACGACGTGGATGCAGACGCAACTAGGGACTGCGTCCAGCTTGTACCGTGCGCGCGCACGTGGTGGACGACGACGCTGATGCAGTAGCGATCACCGCCCAGGACATCATGGCTGGCCGGAACCCGCGAGCAGTACTTTAGTGTCACCCATATCGATCGAAAGAAGGCCACCGACTATGGCTGTTCCGATCCGCCCGCTGGGTGCCGAGGGCTTGAGGGTCTCCGCTCAGGGCTTGGGCTGTATGGGTATGAGCTTCGCTTATGGCCCCACCGATGATGAGGAGTCAGTCGCCACCATCCACCGGGCCATCGATCTGGGCCTCACCCTCTTCGACACCGCGGACGGGTACGGCTACGGCCACAACGAGCAGCTGATCGGCCGCGCGATCGCTGATCGGCGTGAGTGGGTGGTGCTCGCGACCAAGTTCGGGATCATGAATCGACCCGGACAGCAGCCCCCGTTCCCCGTCAACGGCCGACCCGACTACGTGCCCCAAGCGTGCGACGCCTCGCTCGGGCGGCTCGGAGTCGACCACATCGACCTCTACTACCTGCACCGGCCCGATCCGGACGTGCCCATCGAGGACACCGTGGGCGCGATGGCCGAGCTGGTGGCGGCGGGCAAGGTCGGCCACCTCGGGCTGTCCGAGCCATCGGCGGAGACGATCCGGCGGGCTGCCACCGTCCATCCGATCACCGCTGTCCAGTCCGAGTGGTCGCTGTTCAGCCGCGACGTCGAGGCCGAGGTCGTGCCCGCCTGCCGGGAGCTGGGCATCGGGCTGGTGCCCTACAGCCCGCTGGGTCGGGGCATGCTCACCGGGGCCGTGACCGTGGCTGGACTCTCCGATGACGACATGCGCCGGTCCATGCCGCGCTTCGCCGGCGACAACATCGAGCACAACCTGGCGTTGGTGCGCACGATCCAGCAGGTCGCGGGGGCAAAGGACGTGACCGCCGGCCAGGTGGCCCTGGCCTGGCTGCATGCCCAGGGCGCTGACGTCATGCCCATCCCGGGCACCAAGCGGCGCCGCTACCTGGAGCAAAATCTGGCGGCCCTCGACGTGGACCTGGATCGCGACGAACTGCAGCGGCTCGGTGGCCTGGTGGCAGCGGGTGACCGGACCTGGGATATGAACTGGGTGAACCGGGACACGGTGGCCCGGTCCTAGCTAGTCGCAGAAGCGGGTCACCGCGTCAGCGGACCTCGATGCGAACTGCGTGCCCGCTCGAGCGCGCAAGGCGAGAGTCGCGGGTCAGCAATGGGCACTCCAGACTTTCGGCGAGAGCGAGGTAGGCAGCGTCGTAGGCAGAGACGTTGTTGCGCAGTTGAAATGCCCGCGGGCGCAGACCATTCACAAAAGGCCAGCGCTGCACCGGCAGATCATCGAAGTCAGTGAGCAGGTCTTCCGCTCTCGCTGCGCTGAGGTGCCCACCCAGAGTGAGCCCTCGCAGCGTCGGTCCACCGTGGCGTCACAGGAGTGCGCGGACCCGAGCGGCGATCTCATCGAGTTCCCTGCGGGACATTCGCCGTTGCCCGGAATTGAGGCGGAACAGATCTCCCGCATAGCGAGGAAACATGTGCAGATGGACGTGGAAAACCTCCTGACCCGCAGCCCTGCCATCAGCGAGAAATAAGTTCACTCCCTCGCATCGCAGACCGCTGCTCCGAACAGCGGCGGCCAAGCGCTGAGCAACCATGAACATCCGGCTACCGTCGGACTCGTCGAGATCGATCAGGCCCACGCAGTGGACCTTCGGCGTGATCAACAGATGGCCCGGGTTGACCGGGTTCAAGTCGCAGAAGGCGAGCAATCGGTCGTCCTCGTAGACGACGCTGGCATCAGCAGTGCCGGCAACGATGCGGCAGAAGACACAATCCATGCCAGCAGCTTTGCGCATCAGCGTAGGCCGCGCCCGGGGGCGAGTGCCGCCGTGAGTCGGTCTGGGCCTGGAGCCCGGCGGGTAGCGGCGAGCGCCGGTGGGGGGAACAAGTGCGCTGCTGCTCCACGCGTCGTGGACGGCACCAAGCAGGACCAATGAGACCGGCTCGCCGCTCGAATGGTGTCTTGCGGGGCCCGGTACCCGGGCACCGGAGAGCCGTAGACCAGCGCGAACTCGTGCCGATTGAGCCGGGCCCAATCGCGGGTGGCATGGCAAGCGGCACGCCAGCGGGCCCGGGTGTCCGAGCGCGGGAATGCGGCGTCGGCGGCTTCGGCCGCGGCACCCAGGCCGTCGTAGTCAACCCGCTGTTCCTCATCGCCGCCTCGGTGGCCTTCGTCGGTGCCGCCCTCACCCTGATCCTCAGCCGAAACCCAGCCGAGCAGGTACGTGACAGTGGTACTGTTATAACAGTCTCACTGTCACGTCGGAGGGATACCCGGTGGCTGAGCAGCTCACCATCGCCGAGCTGGCGGCGCGTACCGGGATCAGCGTCCGGACGATCCGCTTCTACGCCGGGATGGGCCTGATCCCACCACCAGCGGTGCGGGGCCGGCTGGGGCTCTATGACCAGCGGCACGTGGCTCGCCTGGAGCTGGTCCGTGACCTTCAGGGACTGGGTTTCACCCTCGCGGCCATCGAGGGTTACCTCGACCGGATCCCGATGGACCGCTCCCCCGAGGATCTGGCGCTGCACCGGGCACTGCTGGTGCCCTGGCTGCCCGAGGAGCCCGAGACGGTGAACAAGGCCGAGCTCGACGTCCGCGCCGGGCGCATCCTCAACGACAGCGAGTTGAGCCAGTTGGTGAGCCTGGGCGTGATCCGGCCGGATGGACCGCAGACCTGGACCCTCACCAGCGCCGACATGCTGGGTTACGGGCTGAGCCTGCTCGGCACCGAGATGGACTTCGCCGTGCAGCTGGCCGCCAAGCAGCTCATTGAGCGGCACACCAGCGCGCTGGCGACCGAGCTGGTAGCGCTGTTCCACAACACCGTGCTGCGTGAGTACCGGCAGCGTGGGCACCCGCCCGAGCTGCGCGAGGCGCTGATCGCCTTGTTGCAGCAGCTCAAGCCGATCACCGTGGACGGCGTGGTGACGAACTTCCAGCTCGCCGTCAACCGCGAGATCCGCGAGTCCGCAGTGCAGTCCACCACCCAGACGGGAAGCGCGTCATGAGCGAGGCATTCCTCTACGAGGCCCTACGAACCCCCCGCGGCAAGGGCAGGCCGACCGGCGCGCTGCACGGTGTCAAGCCGATCTCCCTGATCACCGGCCTGATCGACGAGCTGCGCCGCCGGCACCCGAGCCTTGACCCCAAGCGGATCGATGACATCGTGCTCGGGGTGGTCGCACCGGTCGGGGATCAGGGCGCGGACATCGCGCGAGCTGCGGCGCTGGCCGCCGGGCTGCCCGACTCGGTCGCCGGGCTGCAGATCAACCGTTTCTGTGCATCGGGTCTGGAGGCGGTCAACCTCGGCGCGATGAAGGTCCGCTCGGGCTGGGAGGAGCTGGTGCTCACCGGGGGCGTCGAGTCGATGTCCCGGGTGCCGATGGGCTCCGACGGCGGTGCCCTGGCGATGGACCCGGAGACCGCCTACGCCGCCCGGTTCGTCCCGCAAGGCATCAGCGCAGATCTGATTGCCACCGTCGAGGGCTTCACCCGCGCCGACGTCGACTCCTACGCCCTGGAATCGCAGCACCGCGCCGCGAAGGCCTGGAGCAACGGGTACTTCGGCCGCTCGGTGGTCCCGGTGCGCGACCTGACCGGCTTTGTCGTGCTGGACCGGGACGAGCACCTGCGTCCGGACACCACCCTGGCGGGTCTCGGCGCGCTCACGCCGTCCTTTGCCGACCTCGGCGAGCAGGCCGGATTCGACGCCGTCGCGCTGCAGCGCTACCACTGGGTGGAGCGCATCGAGCACGTGCACCACGCCGGCAACTCCTCGGGGATCGTGGACGGCGCCGCGCTGGTGGTGGTCGGGTCCGAGCAGGTTGGCCGGGATCTCGGGCTGACCCCGCGGGCGAGGATCGTGGCCGGCGCGGTCACCGGCGAGGAGCCGACGATCATGCTGACCGGCCCGGCCCCGGCCACCCGCAAGGCGCTGGCCAAGGCCGGCATGACCATGGAGGAGATCGACCTGGTCGAGGTCAACGAGGCCTTCGCCGCGGTGGTGCTGCGCTTCATGCGTGAGATGGACGTGCCGCACGAGCGGCTCAACGTCAACGGCGGCGCCATCGCGTTGGGTCACCCGCTAGGCGCGACCGGCGCGATGATCCTGGGCACCCTGATCGACGAGCTGGAGCGCCGCGACCTGCGCTATGGCCTGGCCACCTTATGCGTAGGCGGCGGCATGGGCATCGCCACCATCATCGAGCGGGTGTAACCGCATGCCCACCGGTGTCACCCCCCGCTCTCACCCTCCCGAACTCAACAGCAGAGCTCTCGCGGGCCAGCTGAGGAGCTCTGCTGTTGAGTTCGGGAAGCGGCTGAGTTCAACAGGCAGAGCGCAGTTCACGCAGTTGAGTGGTCGGGAGAGAGAGCATGACTGGCAGCATTCGTTGGGACGCTGACGCCGACGGTGTCGTGACGCTGACCCTGGACGACCCT
Organism: uncultured Pseudonocardiaceae bacterium; assembly: GCA_964250265.1. GTDB lineage: Bacteria > Actinomycetota > Actinomycetes > Mycobacteriales > Pseudonocardiaceae. Next base: position 7,483 of record CAXUFG010000127.1, read on the forward strand.
GGGCGCTCCGCGAACACCATGAACGAGCGCTATGTCGCGTCGATGAGTGAGACTCTGGACCGGCTGGAGGCAGAGCGGGACTCGATCACCGGGGTCATCCTGACCTCGGCGAAGAAGACCTTCTTCGCTGGCGCTGACCTGAATACAGTGCGGGATGTCACGCCGGAGAGCGCCCGCGAGTTCGCGGCCTACATCGCGCTGGTCAAGGGCCAGCTGCGGCGGTTGGAGAAGCTGGGAAAGCCGGTGGTCGCCGCGATCAACGGCACTGCACTCGGCGGTGGCCTGGAGCTGGCGCTGGCCTGTCATCACCGAATCGCCCTTGACGCGCCGGCTAGCAAGATCGGCTTTCCGGAGGTGACCCTCGGGATCCTGCCGGGTCTCGGCGGGGTGGTCCGCACCGTGCGGATGCTCGGCCTGATGGTCGCGCTGACGGAGCTGCTGACAAGGGGCCAGCAGCTCCGCCCGGCGCAGGCCAAGGAGATCGGCATCATCGACGAGGTCGTCGAGACACCGGAGGAGATGCTGGGCAAGGCTCGCGAGTGGATCGCGGCGCACCCGCGTGCGCAGCAGCCCTGGGACGTCCGGGGCTACAAGATCCCCGGTGGCACGCCGTCCACGCCCGCGTTGGCGCAGATGCTTCCCGCGTTTCCGGCCACCTTGCGCAAGCAGCTCAAGGGCGCGCCGATGCCCGCCCCGCACCACATCCTGTGCGCGGCGGTGGAGAGCGCGCAGGTGGACGTCGACACCGCGCTGGCCATCGAGGGCCGCTACTTCATGGATCTGGTCACCGGCCAGACCGCCAAGAACATGATCAAAGCGTTCTTCTTCGACCTGCAGCACATCAACAAGGGCGGCAGCCGGCCCGATGGGTACCCGAAGCGCACTTTCCGCAAAGTCGGGGTACTCGGCGCCGGAATGATGGGTGCCGGCATCGCCTACTCCTGCGCCCGCGCGGGCATGGACGTCGTGCTCAAGGACGTCGACCTGGCAAGGGCGGAGAAGGGTAAGGGTTACTCGCAGAGAGTGCTGGACAAGGCGGTGTCCCGGGGCCGATCCACCACCGAGCAACGCGACGAGCTGCTGGCCCGGATCACGCCGGCCGCAGACGCGGCCGACCTCAAGGATTGTGACCTGGTGATCGAGGCGGTGTTCGAGGACCCGGTGCTGAAGAAAAGAGTCTTCGCCGAGGTCCTCGACGTGGTCGATCCCGATGCGCTGCTGTGCTCGAACACCTCGACCTTGCCGATCACCGACCTCGCCGCGGCGCTGGAGCGCCCGACCGATTTCCTCGGCCTGCACTTCTTCTCCCCGGTGGACAAGATGCCGCTGGTGGAGATCATCCGCGGTAGGCAGACCTCGGACGCCGCGCTGGCCGCGGCCATCGACGTCGTGCAGCAGATCCGCAAGACCCCGATCGTCGTCAACGACAGCCGCGGCTTTTTCACCAGCCGGGTGATCGGCACCTTCATCAACGAGGGCGTCGCCATGCTCGCCGAGGGCGCGCCGCCGGCTTCCATCGAGCAGGCCACCTTGCAGGCCGGCTACCCGGCTCCGGTGCTGCAGCTGGTGGACGAGCTGACCTTGACCTTGATGCGCAAGATCCGTGAGGAGACCAGACGCGGCGTGGAGGCGGCGGGCGGTACGTGGACCCCACATCCGGCCGACGCGATCGTCGATGCGATGGTGCTGGAGTGTGCCCGTCCCGGGCGTTCGGGCGGTGCCGGGTTCTACGAGTACGAGGATGGCCAGCGCACCCGGCTGTGGCCCGGCCTAGCCGAGCAGTTCGGCCCGTCCCGCCCGGATGCGATTCCTTTTGCGGACATGAAGGAGCGGATGCTGTTCGTCGAGGCGCTGGAGACCGTGCGCTGCCTCGACGAGGGCGTGATCACCTCGATACCGGACGCCAACATCGGCTCGATCATGGGTATCGGTTTCCCGCCGTGGACCGGTGGCGTGGTTCAGTTCATCAACGGCTACCCCGGCGGCCTGACCGGCTTCGTGGCCCGGGCTCGAGAACTCGCCACCCGCTACGGCGACCGCTTCACCCCACCGCCCTCGCTGATCGCCAAAGCCGACGCCGGCGAGTCGATCGACTAACGCGCTCGGTCGATCGGACACCGGCATCCAGAGGCTGTCGGTGGTCGCCCCTACCGTTCGTTTCATGCTTGCCGGGACGGAGGGGGGTCGGTGTAGTGCCGCTGTCAAGCCAGGCACGACTACCATCGCCGGCAAGCTGAGCGACACGTTGCCGCCGGGTACCGAGAAGAGCATCCTGAAACAAGCAGGCATCGAGCGGAGGCGGCATTGAGCGGATTCGCGGTGATCGTGGAGCGGGGTGACGACGGCGGATATGGGGCATGGAGTCCTGATCTGCCGGGTTGTGTAGCCATCAGTGACTCTTACGATGAGTGTGTTCGTCTCATGCGCGAGGTAATCCCACTGCACATCGACAGCTTGCGCAGGCACGGGGATCCGATCCCGTTGCCATCGACCGTCGGGGTCCTCACGATCGACGCGGCCTGAGTCTGTCAGTTGCCCAACGGCTCCTGGTCGGCTATGTGGTCAACGATCGCTCGGGTTTGAACTGTCCAGAGCGGCGCGATAGTGCGCCAGCTCGGCGTGGGCCGCGTGTTCGATGTTGTGGGGTCGGCTCAGTCCGTGACTCTCATCTGGGTAGACCACCAGGGACACCCGCTCTCCGGCGGCCGCAGCGAACTCGCGGACCTGGTGAACCGGCGTGATCGTGTCGTGGTCACCGTGAAAGGCGAGGATCGGGCAGTGAGCGGTGATGCCGGGGCGGAGTAGGGACCGGTCTCGCCAGGTACTGGTCGGGCCGAGAAGAAGATCGGCATGGTGCGATTGGAACTTCGGTGCGGCACTGCGCCACGCGGCGGGATCAACAATGGTCGAGCGTACGGTGGCCGCCCGGAACGTCGTGGTGGTCGTCGCGGCCCGCAACGCGGTGTAGCCACCAGCACTCGCGCCACTGATGACGGCGCGGGTCAGATCAACGGTTCCGTCCCGTCCGATCGCCTGAACGGCGTCCACGCAGTCGGACACGTCCAGCACACCCCACTGGCCGCGCAGCGCGTTGCGGTAGGCGCAGCCATAGCCGGTGCTACCCCGGTAGTCCACGTCGAGCACCGCGAACCCGTGGCTGAGGAAGAACTGGACCCACCAGTCGAGCCGCAACGGTGCGTTCGAGGTCGGCCCCGGGTGCGCACGGACTATCACAGGCACCGGCGCAGACCTTGTCGCAGACCCGGGACGGTGCATCGTGGCATGCACCGTGCCGCCATCCCGAGCGCGGATTTCGACGACTTCGGGAGCCGGCGCCTGCGATCCGGGCGCGAGGCCCACGGCTGTGGTCAGCTCACGGGACTCGCCACCGGCGATGTTCGCCACCAGGACAGCGGGCATCCGGTCCGGCGCCGACCCGATCATCGCGACTCCCCGGGCGTGAGCTGCCAGATACGGCTTGATCGACGTAACGGGCAATTCGATGGCGCGGACCTCGGGCTGGTCAGAGCCCCAGATGTGCAGCCGGGTGGCTCCGCCCCGGTGCGCGAGGAAAGCGATCCGGTCGTGATCCAGGAAAACGTACGTGGAATACCCGAGCTCCCACTGCGCCGTTCCCAGCTCGGCCGACTCGAGATGAATCAGCGAGACGGGCTCACCCCCGGGGCAGGCGTACAGATCCCACCAACCCGTGCGATCAGAGACGAAGTGCAGGACACCGCCGGGACTCCACTCCGGCTGGAACACCGATTCCTCCGGACCGCCGGCGATATGCCGCGCATCACCGAGTGTGCCGTCCTGGTGAATCTGGGCTGTCCACAACCAGGTGCCGTCCCAGGGCATCAGTGGGTGCCGCCAGGTGGTCCAGGCCAGCATGCTCCCGTCCGGACTCGGCCGGGGGAAGGAGTAGAAGTCCCAGCCCTGCGCCACCGGCCACGGGTCAGCGGACCCGTCGGCCGGCAGCATCACCAGCTCGTTGGTCACCGCCCCGGTTCGGTGCCGCTCCCGGACGGCGACGAGCAGCCCGGATGCACTCAGCCGCAGGTCAGCGTAACGGTCCTCGCCGTGCCGGCGCGCCGCGGTGACCGCGCCCAGCCCCGCCCGGGTGGCCCGCCAGATCTGCTGGTCATCGGCACGGACGAACCAGAGGGCGTCCTGGGTGGCCAGATACGCGCCGCCACCGTATTCATGGACGTAGGAGGCGACCGCGATGCCAGCGGGCAGGACATCCTCTCCGTCGGCCGGCCCGCCGGACCGGACCAGCACATCGCCGCCGGCCCGTCCCTCAATCCAGTACACGTACCGCCCGGCGGCCTGCACGGCATCAACCGGGACCACGTCCGATCCGGGACCCGTCATCCTGCTACGGCCCCCAGCGCACGCGCCCGCTCGTCTATTGCTGCAGCAGCACCGGCGTGACCCTGCGTTCGGAACTGCTCCCGCAACTCCCCGACCCGATGCAAACCCGCAACCGAACCCCGGGCAGCGAAGGACTCCAGGGAGACCAGCATCAGCCGTTGCGCCTCCGTCACCTCCCCCGACGCCAGCCGTGCGGCGGCAAGCCCCCTGACATCAGAATGTCAGACCAAGGATGTCTGGCAGATGCTCGACCGGGCGAATCCTCACCTGGCTGACCGGTCGGATTGTCCTTTCAGCGGGTTCCTGTCGGCCGGGGAATGGTGTTCCCGGTCGTAGCGCGTCGTGGTCAGTTTCCCAGCACGGAGTTGATCACATCGAGCTGCCGCTGCTTGTCCTGCTGTACCGTTTCCAGCTCCGCCTTGTGGGCGGCCATCTGTTTGAGCTGGTAGTCGCTTTCGACGCGGTGCCACACGTCGACGAGGTGGGTGCGTTGCTGGCAGGCGATGTCGGCCAGGACGGTGCTGATCTCAGCGGGGGTGGGTTGCGGGGTGCTCCATCGGTGATCGGCGACGGCGGCGAGCGGGTCCCGGTAGTTGTAGCCGGCTTGCTTCATGCAGGCCGACCATTGCCCGAAGACCGCGGTGACCTGGGGATCGTGCTCCGAGTCACGGAAAGCCTCGAAGTCGATCCGCGCGGACAGCTGGGAGTGCCCCATCTCCGCGTCCCCGGCGATCTTTCGGCTCGCGGTGCCGATACAGCCTGCCACCGGAATCGTCCGTCCCTGGTAGGTGGGCCGGGGCAGTTTGTCCGGCGAGTCGCTGGGCAGCCCGAAGAACACCAGCTTCTCGGTAGGGTTGAGGGTGTTGATCAACGGCGGCCGGGGATCGTTGTTGACGAGGTCGGCGGGAGGGTGATAGCCCAGCACCCGCGCTTCGTCGATGTTGGTAACGCCATAACGACGGTCCCGCGCGTCGATGGCTGCGGCCTCCTAGACCGGCAGCGGCAACGGCGCGGTGAAGGCCAGGCCGTAGGACTGCATGCAGTGGGCCGCCAACCGGAATCGGGCCGCATTGAGCCGGAAGCCCTGCACCGGCGTGAATATGTACGGCTCGATCGGCAACGGGGGCACGGTGACGGCGGGTAGCCCGCCACCCGGCGTCGCTGGTGGTGCCGGGGCTGCGCTCTGTTCCGGTTGTTGTTGCGGCCCGACGGGGACGGCGGGCGCCTCGGCACTCGACGTCGCCGGTGTTGTCGAGGACGCACCCTGGGACGGTATTGGTGGGGAGCCCGTCGCGGTGCATGCCGCCGCCCCCACCGTCGCCACAGCCACCATGCCGATGGCGACGAGGACAATGGGCCACCGGTGGTGCGCCCCGCCGTCGGGACCTACCGCCGTCGGGACGCAGCACCTGTGGACTGTCATGTCGTTGCCCTTCGCGCTCGGATTAGGACGTGGCGATCCCAGAACTCCTCTGTGTCGGTCGATTCGATTCGTGCACATCCTGTCGGAGGATGCCCAGAAACGATGCACTCCGAGGATGAACCGTTGACGATCGGTAGACGAACAGGGGACGGTGGGATCAGAAGGTCTCCCAGTACAGAGCTGATCGCGTTAAGTGATCGAGAACGGCCAGGTGATCGGCTGCTTTTCCCTGGTCATGGACCATGTCCGGTCCGAGGACGCAGCTGGCGAAGCTGGTGCTCGGCGTGCATCGGTTCCAGCCGGCGTGGTGCTTTCCCTGCGGAGTCAGTCACCAACCGTATGACCGTCGCAGTGTGTGTGAGGTCGGAGATGGTGACCGGCGCTCCAGCTTCCATCAAGTCGCTTTCGTCGCTCTTGCCGCTAGCAACCCCAATGACCCGCACACCAGCCGTGCGGGCTGCCTCCACGTCCTTGGGAGTGTCCCCGATAAGTACCGTGTGCTGGTTGTCGAATGTGGAGGCTGTTCGCTCTACAGCACGTTGCTGGGCGATGGTGACTAGCTCGGCGCGCTCGGTGTGGTCGTCACCGTAGGCACTTGAAGCAAGGTCAAGATATCGGTCGAACCCGAAGACCTCCAGCTTGATACGGGAAACATCCCGTAGGTTGCCGCTGAGAACGGCTTGGTGGACGCGGGGGTCCGCAGTCAAGGCGGCGAGGGTTTGCTGGGCTCCCGGCAAAGCACGGCCAGTGGTGGCCAGCTCTTGGCGTGCGTCCTCGTGACCCTGAACGAGCGCGGTGGCCAGGCGGCGCATCATCTGTTCGGTCGGCTCAACGTCATGAATGATGGCCAGCTCGGTTCGACCGGCAACATCGGCGAGTTGCCGAAACGGCTTACCGGTGACGGCCGGGAATACCCGCTTGTAGATGGCCTGACCGACCCCACGTGTCTCGATCAAAGTGTGGTCGATGTCCCACAGCACCAGGATGTACGGGAGTTGACTAGCGATTACGGTGATGGCGTTTTCGGGCACGACCGCAGAGCGTAGGCGGTGGTTGAGGGCGTGGCTACAGCGATGCTCCAACGGTTGATGAGGTCTCAGCCATCATGACCGCCACTCCACTCCGCGGGGGCGAAGCTCAGTGCGATAACCCCAACAGTCATTGTTTAAGATGTGCCCGTGCTATTGTTTTCCAACGATAGACCCGGTTATCTCGTCGTAGTTTTACCAATTCTAAAGCTTTTATTCCTACCTGGGCCGGCGTCAATGACCGCAACGGTGATACTCGTTCAATGACAGGCCGTGCCGGTGTAGGTGTATTGCAATAGGCAATGCTGATGTGCGGCCAGAAGGGTGCTGACTCTGTGGGCTGGTCTGTTGCTGGGCTGCACACCTCTGTGAGAGTTTCAAGTACGGCCTGACGAAGCTGGACAACAGACTCGGCCGGCAAAGCTGTAAAGCGGATGGCCCCTTCTGAACCGGCGAGCCACCCAACGTGAAGCACGAACGACGTGAGATCGGCGCAGCGCTGCGCCGTCGTATCGGCCACGGCCTGTAATTCGGCGCGGTCCACTTCGTCGGCAAAACCAACCCTTTGCAGAGTCAGATGCAGGGTGTCCGGCGGTACCAGGTCAAGCATCGGTAGGTCGCTAAGGCTTGCCTGGCACTCACGCGCTAAAGCGGCCAGCTCCGGTTCATCATCGAGGGCTAACAACCAGTGGTAGGAGCGACGGCCATCGGTCCAGCCAGGCCGCTGCCAGTGGTTGGTGAGCTGAGTAAGTTGC
>CAXUFG010000128.1:0-1543 GCA_964250265.1 uncultured Pseudonocardiaceae bacterium
GCCGAATCACCCCGATATGTCTCCATGTCGGGGTGATGGGTCGGTGAATGAGATAGCTGCGCAGTTTCGGGCGCGGTTGTTGGCGGTGCCCGGCGTAGGGGCAGGAGCTCCTGGGCGGCGGTCGGCGGCTCGGACCAGTACTGGGCGCACCATCCGGGCGTCGACGTCCGAGGGCAGCGGCCTGCACCTGCTGGGGACCCTGGCTGCGGCTGCCCCGCACCAGCGAGACCGGGGGCGCCGTGGCCCGGGGCTGTTGGTGCACCCTTCCGACGTCCGCCGTGCGGTGCGTGAAGGGCGCGAATCGAACCTGGTGCTCTTCGCTCTCGATGCGTCCGGCTCGATGGCGGCCCGGGCCCGGATGACCGCGGTGAGTGGCGCTGTGCTGTCGTTGCTGCTGGACGCCTACCAGCGCCGGGACAAGGTTGGGCTGATCACCTTTCGCGGGACCGACGCGCAAGTGGAGCTGACTCCGACATCGTCGGTGGATACCGCCGCCGCGCGGTTACGTTCATTGCGTACCGGCGGGCGCACCCCGCTGGCTGCGGGGTTACTCTGCGCGGCGCGAGTACTGGCTGCCGAGCGACTTCGGGATCCGGTTCGGCGGGCGTTGCTCGTCGTGCTCACCGACGGCCGGGCCACTCACGGTGGGATGGACGCCGCGCTGGCCGCAGGCGGGCTGCTGCGCCGTGACAGAGTGGCCTCGATTGTGGTCGACTGCGAATCCGGGGCGGTCCGGCTGGGCTTGCCCGACCGGCTGGCGGTCGCGATGGGCGGCGGCTGCGTGCGGTTGGAGCAGCTTTCCGCCGACGCGGTGGCCGGGTTGGTCCGCGCCGCCAGATCGGTTGCCTAGCCGGAGGTCACCGCTTCAAGGAGGTCGCCGTGCCGCAGGGAGTGCCGCTCGCGGTCCCCGACGACGGGCTGTCCACCCGGCAGCGCCGAAACCGGCCGCTGCTGATCGTCCACACCGGAGTGATGAAGGGCAAATCCACCGCTGCCTTCGGACTGGCGTTACGGGGTTGGAGCGCCGGCTGGTCGATCGGGGTGTTCCAGTTCGTGAAGTCCGCGAAGTGGAAGGTGGGGGAGGAAGCTGCGTTCCGGGCGCTGCACGAGGTGCACCAGCGGACCGGGCAGGGCGGGCCGGTCGAGTGGCACAAGATGGGGGAGGGCTGGTCCTGGATACGCAAGCCGGGCGGCCCCGAGGACCACGCCGCCGAGGCAGCGCGGGGCTGGGCGGAGATCGCCCGCCGGCTGGCCGCGCAGGTCCACGACCTCTACGTGCTCGACGAGTTCAGCTACCCGCTGCACTGGGGCTGGGTGGACACCGGCGAGGTGCTCACCACGCTCGCCGCCAGACCCGGCAAGCAGCACGTCGTGATCACCGGTCGGAGCGCACCGCCCGCGCTGATCGACGCCGCCGACCTGGTGGTGGAGATGACCAAGATCAAGCACCCGATGGACACCGGGCAGAAGGGCCAGCGTGGGATTGAATGGTGAGCACCCGTGAGTGGGGGTTGGGGGGGTAGGCCCCCCTGAGCCAACACCG
>CAXUFG010000128.1:1553-15055 GCA_964250265.1 uncultured Pseudonocardiaceae bacterium
CTATAGCCCGCAATGCCACTCACGGGTGCTCATCTCCGCGCCGGCTTCTGGCGCTGGTAAGACCACCGTCGCCACTGGGTTGATGGTGGCGCTGCGGCGGCGGGGCACCACGGTGGCCGGGTTCAAGGTTGGCCCGGACTACATCGACCCGGGCTACCACGCGCTGGCTACCGGGCGTCCAGGTCGCAACCTCGATCCGGTGCTGGTCGGCGAGCAGCGCATCGCCCCGCTGGCCGCGCACGGCGCCGCTGGGGCGCAGCTCACGGTGGTAGAAGGCGTGATGGGCTTGTTCGACGGCCGCACCGGGACGGCAGGGCACGGCTCGACGGCGCACGTCGCCGCCCTGCTGGGAGCCCCGGTGCTGCTGGTCGTCGACGTGCGTGGCCAGGGCCGCAGCCTCGCTGCCCTGTTGCACGGGTTCCGGTCCTTCGATGTCAGCGTCCGGATCGCCGGGGTGGTGCTCAACCAAGTCGGCTCAGCGCGCCACGAGCAGGTATGCCGGCAGGCATGCGCCGAGGTGGGCCTGCCGGTGCTCGGCGGGTTGCTCCGGGATGACGCGCTGGCGGTGCCGTCAAGGCACCTGGGCCTGGTCACCGCCGCGGAACTTGCCACCGCCGCGAGCCTGGTGGAGCGCTGGGCCGACGCGGTGACCGCACAGGTCGACCTGGAGGCGGTGGTGACACTGGCGAGCGCCTCGCCGCGCGGACCGCGGTGGGAACCGGATGCGGAGGTCACGGGTAGCCCGGGCGAGCCGGTAGTCGCAGTGGCCGGTGGTGCGGCGTTCACCTTCGGCTACGCCGAGCATGCCGAACTGCTCGCCGCGTCCGGCGCAGCGGTGACCGTCTTCGATCCACTGACCGACGAGTCGCTCCCGCCCGGCACAGCAGGCCTGGTGCTACCCGGTGGATTCCCGGAATGCCATACCGAGGCGCTGTCGGCCAATGCGGCACTGCGCGCCGAAGTTGCCACCCTGGCCCGCCGCGGAGCTCCCGTGCACGCCGAATGCGGCGGGCTGCTGTACCTCTGCCGCTCGGTGAACGGCGCCCCGATGTGCGGGGTGCTTGACGCCGAGGCGACGATGACCGGCCAGCTGGTGCTGGGCTACCGCGACGCCGTCGCGGTGCGCGACTCGGTGCTGCACCAGGAGGGCACCCGGGTGACTGGTCACGAATTCCACCGCACCACGGTCACTCCCCGCGCGGGTCAACCGGCTTGGGCCTGGACAGGCGCGCAACCTGAGGGATTCGTCCAGGACGGGGTGCATGCATCATTCCTGCATACTCACCCAGCCGCGCATCCCGCAGCGGTGGCACGCTTTGTCGTGAACTGCGCGAAGGGCACGTCGTGACGCCGGAGTTGATCGGGATCGGTGTTGGTCCGGGGGACCCGGACCTCCTGACGGTTGCCGCAGTGCGCGAATTGTCCGCCGCCGGTCGGGTATTCGTGCCCGTGATGGCACCCGGCATCGCGGGTCGAGCCGAGAAGGTGGTGCGGGCTCATCTGACTCACGGCCGCCTGGAACGGCTGGTGTTCGCGCTCAATGACGACCTCACCGGGTCGCAGCGCCGGCGCCACGACTGCTGGGACGCCGCCGCGGCACGCGTGGCGGCATACCTGCGCGAGCACGCCGGTAGCGCTGCCTTTGCCACCCTCGGCGACCCGTCGGTGTACTCCACCTTCACCTACCTCGCCCAGACGGTGCGCGAGCTGCTGCCCGACGTGCAGATCCGCACTATCCCGGGCGTCACTGCAATGCAGGCCGCCGCCAGCGCCGCCGGACTGACCCTGGTTGAGGGGTCCGAACCGCTCACCCTGCTCCCGCTCTCCCGCGACCTCGCAGCGTTGGATGGCGCGCTGGGCAACGGCGGGACGGTGGTCGCCTACAAAGCCGGCAACCGCCTGGCACAGCTGCGGGAACGCCTCGCCGCCGCCGGCGTGCTGCACCGCGCCTGGTGCGCCGAGCACCTCGGCACCCCTGACGAGCGGATCACCCCGCTGGCGCAGACCCTCACCGCCGCCTACCTGTCGACGGTGGTGGTCCTGCCGGTCCGCAACGGCCGGGGAGCGCAGCTGTGACGGGGCCGCCGCTACGCGAGCCGGATCTGCCGCAGACCGCGAAGAGGCGGCCGCACGCGCTGCGCACCGGGTTCAGCACCGGTGCCTGCTCGGCGGCGGCGGCCAAGGCCGCGGTGGCAGCGCTGGGCGGCACCCGGTTGCGCAGCGTGACCATCCCCTTCCCGTCCGGCGATCGGCATGAGTTCACGGTGCACTCGCTTCGTCGCCAAGGGAGCACCGCCACCGCTGTGGTGGTCAAGGACGCCGGCGATGACCCCGATGTCACACACGGCGCGCACCTGACCGTTACCGTCACCTGGCGCGACGACGGCGAGGTCGTGCTACACGGGGGCGAGGGTGTGGGGGTGGTGACTCGTGCCGGGCTCGGGCTGCCGGTCGGGCAGCCAGCGATCAACCCGACACCCCGGCAGATGATCACACACGCGGTGTGGGAAGCGTCCGGCGGGCGCGGCGTCGACGTCACGATCAGCGTGCCCGACGGGGAACGGATGGCGCGCAAGACCACCAACCGCCGGCTGGGCATCGAGGGCGGGATCTCCATCCTGGGCACCACCGGGATCGTCCGTCCGTTCTCCACCGCTTCCTGGCGGGCTTCGGTCGAGCAGGCGGTGGCGGTGATGGCCGCCCAGAACATCTCCACGCTGGTGCTCGCCACGGGGGGCCGCACCGAGCGGGGCGCGATGCGGCTGCTGCCTCACCTGCCGGAGGTGGCATTCGTGGAGGTCGGCGACTTCACCGGGGCAGCCCTGCGCAAAGCGGTGGAGCACGGTCTGACCGAGGTGGTGTTCGTCGGCATGATCGGCAAGCTGACCAAGCTCGCCTCCGGGGTCTTGATGACCCACTACACCCGGTCCAAGGTGGACACCGGCCTGCTAGCGGAGATCACCACCGCGCATGGTGGACGTTCAGAGGACATCGCCGAGATCCGTGACGCGCCCACCGCCCGCCGGGCCTACGAGATCTGGGAGGCAGGAGGTCTGCTGCGCGCCTGCGGCGATGACGTGTGCGCCCGGGTGGCTGACACGCTGCGCCGGTTCAGCGCCGAGGTCGGCGCAGCGCTGCACGCAAAGGCGGCGATGGTCGACTTCACCGGCCAGCGCGTGGTGGCCGCGACCGAGCCGGGCTGGGTGCAATGACCGTTACCGTCGTCGGTCTGGACGGTCTCCCGTTGCCGCTCAACGCGGCGCAGGCGGTGGCGGGTGCCCAAGTCGTGGTCGGTGCCCCACGCCAGCTCGCCGCGGTGGCGGTGCCCGCGAGCGCACGGGTGCTCGGTCCGGGCGAGCTGGACGAGTTGCCGGACGGCTTGCCTGTCGTGGTGCTGGCCAGCGGCGATCCAGGGTTCTTCGGCATCGTGCGGGTATTACGCGAACGTGGTCGGCGACCCGTGGTGCTGCCCGCGCGTTCCAGTGTGGCGCGGGCGTTCGCGCTGTTGGGCCGCTCCTGGGACGACGTCGCAGTCGTCTCCACGCATGGCAGGTCCCTGCGACCGGCACTCAACGTCTGCCGGGCACATCCCGCGGTTGCGGTGCTGACGGCACCGGGTGCGGGCGCCAGAGAACTCGCCGCAGGACTGGCCGGCTGGCACCGCAGCGTGCTGATCGCCGAGGACCTCGGCGGCCCCAGCGAGCGGGTGCGGCGCTTCGACGGTGGACCAGTGCGTGATCCGCATGTGGTGCTGTGCCTGGCCGATGACGATGCGGTGCCCCCCCGAAGCTGGATCGTCGGCGGCGAACCGGTGCCTCCGGCGGCCGGCTGGGCGCTGGACGAGACGGGGTTCTTCCATCGCGACGGGATGATCACCAAGTCGGAGGTCCGGGCACTCGCCCTGGCCCGGTTGGCCCCGGGACCGGGGCGGTTGGTGTGGGACGTCGGCGCTGGTTCGGGCTCGGTCGGGGTGGAATGTGCCCGGCTCGGGGCCGCCGTTGTCGCCGTCGAACGGGATCCCGGCCAGTGCGTCCGGCTGGTGGCCAACGCGCACGTACATGGTGTGGACATCAACCTGGTCGAAGGGCACGCGCCGGCCGTACTGGCCGGGCTGCCCGAACCCGACGCGGTGTTCGTCGGCGGGGGAGGGCCGGACGTGGTGCGGGCCGCGGCACAGGCCTCGCCTCGCGTCGTGGTTGCGCTGGCCACGCTGGACCGGGTTGCACCCTGCCGTGCCGCGTTGCGGGAGGCGGGCCACCAGATCGAGGGAGTCCAGCTGGCGGCGTCCCGGTTGGCGGAGCTGCCCGACGGGTCGGTGCGGCTGGCCGCGACCAACCCGGTGCTGCTGCTGTGGGGCCAGCGGTGAGAGTGGTGGTGGGCGTGGGCTCATCCCGCGGGGTGCAGCCGCACGCGGTGTGGTCGGCGTTAGGGCTGGCCGTGCCGGATCTGACGGCCATCACTGCGTTCGCCACCATCGACCGGCGCCGCGACGAGCCCGGGCTGTGTGCTGTGATCCGGGACCACGGCGCGCCGCTGCACTGCTACCCAGCCGCTGAGCTCGACGCGGTCGATGTGCCGCATCCCAGCGAAGGGGTCCGCGGCCACGTCGGCACCCGCAGCGTCGCTGAGGCCGCCGCCCTGCTCGCCGCCCGTGACCTCGGTGGCGGTTCGCTGATCGTGCCCAAGCAGCGTGGCGAGCACGTCACCGTCGCGGTCGCTGCGCTGCATCCGCTCTGGATCAGCTCGGCATGCACCGCCTGCGGGGCCTGCCTGCGCACCTGCCCGGAGTACGCACTACGCCCGGCCCCCCAGCACCCGGTCGTCGTCGCGGCGCGCTGCACCTCCTGCGGCGAGTGCATGGAGATCTGCCCGACAGACGCGATCACCCTGTGGGATATGCGCGGTGGCTAAGCACCGCCTTATCTGGCTCACGCCCATTCCAAAGCAAGATCGTCGGCGCGGGCGGGTTCGTTACGCCTCGCCACCGAGATCATAACCGTGAGTAGCGTCCGCCTGCTGAAGCAGCCCACTCATCCATGAGTAGCCGCCCGGTTCCGGAACGCGAGGATGAACGCTAACATAACGGGTGCACAACTGAGAGTGACAGTTCTGCGAACTTACGGGCGGTACGTACCATTCGTCGGAAGACGGCTCGGAGACGGAAATGCATGAGACAATTCCCGTCGCGCGCTCGCAGGATGCGGTCGCCCCGGAAGCGATCATTCGCCCGATCCTGGTCGGCTATGATGGGTCCCCGCCCAGCCGTCACGCGCTGGCCTATGCCGCCGGCATCGCCCGTCGCATGGCCCGGATGCTAGTGCTCGCCCACGTCAGCCCGACCACCGCCTGCTACGCATTCGACTACGGGTGGCCGCTGCCCGCCGAGGACCCAACCGAGCTGCTGGATTGGTTGCGTTCCGAGCTCGCCGAGACGATCGACCCCACCGGCCTGAACGTCAGGCTTGTCGGACGCACTGGTGATCCCGCGCGGCAATTAGCCGAGGTGGCCGAGGAAACCTGCGCGGACACGATCGTCCTCGGCGCGCCCCGGCACTGGGTGCACCGCATCACCGGATCGGTCCCGGTGTGGCTGGCCCGCCACACCTACTGCCCCGTCATCATGGTCCCCTGAACGGTCGTGGCTGCTCTCCGGCACGGACCGAGGAGGATGGGCCGATGCCGAACAACGCGGATCCGGGTCTCCAGCGAGCCCGCAATCCCTGGGGTCAGGGGCAGCGACTTCGGACCGAGATCCTGGCCGGTGCCGCGCGGCTGCTCTCTGAGATGGGCGGCGAGGAGGCCCTGACCATCCGTGGGGTGGCCAGAGCAGTGGGAATTGCCCCGGCCAGCATCTACCAGCACTTCGCTGACAAGACCGCGCTGGTGCAGGGGGTACTCGACTACGACTACGAGCAGTTGGCCGCAGAGATGACAGCCGCCGATGAGGCGCTGCCTGCCGACGACGTGGTGCGCCGGGTCCGCGCTCAGCTGCACGCGTACTGGCGCTTCGCCATCGACAACCCAGGGCATTACCGCCTGATGCTGACCGATCGGCACAGCCGGGGACGCCCGGCGCCTGGCGAACGGCCACGGGGACGGCTGGCGATGATCGTCCGTTCGGTGATCGACGCGTTCGAGCGGTGCGAGGCCGCCGGCCACCCGTTGCGGCTGCCTGCCGAACGAGCGGGTGTGGTGGTGTTCGTCGGCGTGCACGGCCGGGTGGCACTGTGGCACTCCGACCCCGACCACGGCGACGCCGAGCTGATCCAGTCGTTCGCGGACGAGCTGATCTCGCTGATGTTCGCCGATCTGCGCGGCTGATCTTCACCCGGATCGGGTACTGGCGCATCGTCTGAGCGGCCGTCGCGCACTGCGACCATTCGTGTGCGTGGTGCATACATATTGCCAACCGGGGCGGTAATGCCTAACATTTGTTTGGTGAATTAGCGATCGATCGTTCGGTGAACTATGTCGGGAGGACCCATGGTGACCGCACCGGAGAAGATCACCAGCAGCGGTCACCGGCCCGCCGCCCCTCCGGCTCCGCTGCCGGCACCCACGCGAGGATGGCGGCTACCGCTGACGGTACTCATCGTCGGCAGCTTCATGTCGGTGCTGGACACCAGCATCGTCAACATCGCCATCTCCCGCATCCAGAACGAGTTCGGGGTGACCACTGATGAGGTTCAGTGGGTGGTCAACGGTTACACCCTCACTCTCGCCGTGGTGGTGCCGCTGAGCAGCTGGCTCAGCGACCGCTTCGGCCTGAGCCGGCTGTACATCGTGTCGCTGCTGGGCTTCGGAGCCGGCTCAGCGCTGTGTGGGCTGGCGGGCACCTTCGACATGCTGGTGGCTTTCCGGATCGTGCAGGCTCTCGCTGGGGGTATCCTGCCCGTGATCACGCTGTCGATCCTCTACAAGATCGTCCCTCGGGATAAGATCGGGACCGCAATGGGTCTCTACGGCCTGGGGGTCATTGTCGCTCCGGGGATCGGGCCAAGCCTGGGCGGCTATCTCGTCGAGTACGTCAGCTGGCGGCTGATCTTCTACATCAACGTGCCCATCGCCATTCTGGGTGCGATCGCCGCGGTGATGGTGCTGCCCCGCTTCCCGGCCGGGCGGGCGGCCCGCTTCGATGGCTTCGGCTTCTTCACCGTGGCCACCGGGTTGTTCACCCTGCTGTTGGCGCTGTCAGAGGGGCAGACGTGGGGATGGAGCTCCTACAAGGTGTTGATCCTGCTTGCCGTGAGCGTGTTGAGCCTGGCCCTGTTCGTGGTGGTCGAGCTGGAGGTCGCCGAGCCGCTGTTGGACGTGCGAATCTTCCGCTACTGGCCGTTCACCAACTCGCTGCTACTGATCTCGATACTGTCGATCGGGCTGTTCGCGGTGCTGTATTACATCCCGTTGTTCCTGCAGCAAGCCCTGCAGCTGGAACCATTCACCGCGGGCCTGACACTGCTGCCGCAGGCCGTCGTGATGGCGGCGCTGATGCCGATCTCCGGGCGCCTCTACGACCGCATCGGTCCTCGATGGCTGGCCATCGTCGGACTGCTGATCGTGGCGGTGAGCACCTACCAGATGCACCAGATCACCCTGGACACCTCACGCGAGGAGATCATGTTCTTGCTGGGCTTCCGGGCAGTGGGCCTGGGGGTGGGCATCATGCCGATCTTCACCAGCGGGATCGCCAGTATCCCGCCGGAGATGGTCGGCCAGGGCAGCGCATTCAACAATGTCGTACGCCAGGCGTCGTCCTCGCTGGGCGTTGCCGCATTCACCGCGATGCTGACACTGCATCAAGCTCAGCAGCTCGCCAACCGGTCTGAGTTGATGCCGGCCGGCACGCCCGTGCCCCAGGTGGGTCCGCCCGGAGCGCCCTCGGTAGCGGGCATGCTCGCCCTCTACCAGCAGACCGAGGTGCGGGTGTTCGCCGATTCCATTGACTGGTTGTTCGTCATCGTCGCGATCCTCACCGCTGGTGGAGCGGTCCTGGCGATGTTCCTGCGCTCGGGGCGCGCACCGGCGGTGAAAGAACCAGAGGTGGCAGCGCCGGCCGGATCCAGACTAGGCACCGCCAGCGGTGAGCAACATGTCGGTGGCGAACCCGGCGACTAACCCGATCCAGACGCCCTATGTATAGAGCATGACTGGCACGCTTGATGGCGCGGGAGACGAGTTGGATGATCACGAAGATGATCGAACCCGCGCGGCCGAGTGCCGCCAGTACCGACGCTGATGGGCGCGGACCCGCCCCTGTCCGAGCCGGGTGAGGTAGTCAACTGACATGCTGGCAAGTCGCGCGACCCTCTTCGCGGCGCAGTCCTGGCGTGCGACGGTGGGCGCCCGCGGGAAGCCCCGCCTCGCCGGGGCCTCAGCTGTGCGCGCCAGTCCTTGAGGACGGCGCCGAGCTCTGTGCGGTCCGCACCATCCAGCATGCCGGGAGTTGCCTCGTTAGCCTGGCACCGGTGATCCCCCGTTGCGCTGACCCTGGCAGCGATGAGCCGCACAAGGCATGGTCGAGGGCATGACGGACACGACCATCGCCTTGGTAACCGGGGCGAACAAGGGAATCGGGCTCGCCGCGACCCGCCGGCTGGCCGAGCAGGGCTGGACGGTTCTACTCGGGTCACGCGATCCCGACCGGGGCGCCGCCGCGGTCGCCGAGCTCGGCGACCTGGACGTCCGGGCGGTGCCGCTCGACGTGACGTCGGAGACCTCCGTGAGTGACGCCGCCAAGCTCGTGGATGCCGAGTACGGGCGGCTCGACGTCCTCGTCAACAACGCCGGCATCGTCGGCGCGCGGGTGCCGGCCCTGGACGTCGGCGCGGAGGAGATGCGCGAGGTCTATGAGACCAACGTGTTCGGCCCGGTGCGGGTGATGCGCGCGTTCCTGCCATTGCTGCGCCGTTCGCCTGCCCCCCGGGTGGTGATGGTCTCCAGCGGGATGGGGTCGATCGCGATCACCTCCGACCCGGACCGCATCGAGTCGCGCATCGTCGGGCTGCCCTACCCCTCCTCCAAGACAGCCTTGAACATGCTCACCAGCCAGTACGCCAAGGCGTTACCGGAGTTCCGGATCAACGCCGTGGACCCGGGCTACACCGCGACCGATCTCAATGAGCACAGTGGTTTACAGAACGTGATCGAAGGTAGCGACGCGATCGTCGCGCTGGCCGGTATCACCCCGGACGGCCCCACCGGAGGATTCTTCGACCGCCACGGCCCGGTTCCCTGGTGAAGGCTTGATCGCCTGCAATACCTCGAACAATCTCGGGTGATGGGCAGCGCTCGCACTGAGGGCATTCGCCAGCGAGAAAGCGCATGCCTGGATGGACACGTGATGCGGCGGTGAGCCCTCCCTGAATCCACGCCGGCTTTCACGCCCGTGACCTTCCGGCTTTGCTTGGTGCATGGCGCAACCGTGCACTCTTCATGGCCTGGTGATGACACGACGAGGGTGGGAGTTGTGCAGCGTTGCCCGCACGCTGGGTGCATGACAGAAACAGCAATCGGCATCGAGATCCGTGACCGTGGGAATCGGAACGCAGAAACAGCATCGTCCGGGTGGCTGCGTGTCGTGCGGCGGTGGTGGCCCCCGGCCGCCGCGCTCGCCCTCGGCATTGCCACCCACCTCGATATACAGCCGTGGACGCGTTCGGGGATCACGACCTGGATGCTGCCCGTTCTCGCGCTGGTGTACCTGATCTTCGGTGCCACTCGCGGGCAGCTACGACGGCCCAGCGTCCTGATGTTGCAAACCGTCGGGCTGCTCGGCTACGGCGCGATCGCCCTGCTCGCGTTGTTGCTGGATCCGGCTGTGGGTCACTACGTCGTGGCCGCCGGGTGGATCGGCCACGCAATCTGGGATGTCGCCCACCACCGCGACCTCAACCACCACCGCGCCGTCGGGGTCGTGCCCCGCTGGTATGCGGAGTCCTGCTTTGTGCTCGACCTCCTCATCGGAACGTCCCTCCTCGTTGCTCCCACGCTGTAACCCAAGACCGATCGGAGACGATCGTTATGACGAAACCCAACCGCACCATACCCGCGACGCTGCACCGAGCATCCTTGCTCCGTTTTATCCGGCATTTCCTGGAAATGGTCCTGGCGATGGCGGCCGGGATGATGGTTCTGGGACCGGTCCGGACCCCGATCGTCGCCTATCTCGGATGGTCAGACCTGTTCGATCGTCCTGAACTGCACGCGTTGGCGATGGCCACCGACATGACCATCGCAATGTCACTGTGGATGCGCTACCGCAAGCACAGCTGGATCAGCATCGCGGAGATGGCCGCCGCGATGGTCCTTCCCTTCGTCGTCCTGTTCGTACCGTTCTGGGCGGATGTGCTGCCCGGCGACACACTGCTCGTCGCCGGGCACGTGCTGATGCTCCCCGCGATGGTCATTGCCATGCTCTACCGCCGAGACGAGTACACCCGCGACCACCGCCAGCATGCACTGCGGCCGGCATGAATCGGGCGAGAGCTCACCCGCCTAGCATGGTGCGGGTGGTGATGGACCCCGAGGGACCCGGGTCCGACCCGCAGCTGCGCCGGGCCCGGATCGCCACCCTCGCCGCGCTGGGTACCGCCTTGCTCACCAGCTTGATCATGCCGGGAATCGGTCTGCTGTTCGAGCGCAGCGTGCTGTGGGTCATCCTGGGGTCGCTCGGGATCATCGCCTTCGTGGCCGCCCAGGCAGGCGCGCTGTATACGGTGGTCACACCTTGGCTGACGGAGCTGACCCGGCGCCGGCTGCTGGCTGGCTTCGTCGCAACTACGATCCTGTCCGTTCCGCTGGTCGGCCCGGTCGGTGCCGACAAATGGGAGACCTGGGCGTGGCTCGGCGGCTCGATCGTCGGGTCGGCACCTCTGCTGATCCGGCGCTGGGCGGCGGCTCTGGTGACAATAGCGACCCTCGCGGTTGCGGTCGGTGTGGCGTGGTGGACGGGCGGTTCGGTCGGCGAATACGTCCTGATCACCCTCAGCGTCGGGCTGACGGTCGTCGCGATGAGCGGGTTGCCGGCGTGGCTGTGGGATCTGCTGGCCCAGGCCCAGGCGGGGCGGGCCGCTCAAGCCCGGCTGGCCTCCACCCAGGAGCGGTTGCGGTTCGCCCGCGACGTGCACGATCTGCTCGGGCACAACCTCTCGGTGATAGCGCTGAAGGCCGAACTGGCGGCACGGCTCGCACCGGTGGACCCGGGACGCGCGGCCCAGGAAGCTGCGGAGGTGCAGCGGCTCGCCGCTTCAGCTCTCACGGACATGCGAGAGGCTGTGCACGGGTACCGCGCGGTGGACATGCGCGAGCAGCTCGCCGCCGTCGCGCAGGTGCTGCGCTCTTCCGGAGTGCAGTGCACGGTCCGCCAACCGACCGGTGAGTTGCCGCCGGAGATCGCGGTCCATCTCGCGCCGGTGCTGCGGGAGGCGAGTACCAACGTGCTCCGGCACAGCAAGGCCGGTTGGTGCACGATCGAAATCATCCGGCACAGCAACGAGGTGCGGATGATCGTGGCGAACGACGGCGCCGCCGGCACCGGGCCAGACCGCTACAGCTTCGGACTGCGTGGGCTGGCCGAGCGGCTGGCCGACGCTGGCGGCGCGCTCCGCACCTGGGACGAGAACGGAGTGTTCACGCTCGAGGCCACCCTGCCGGAGGCGGGTAACGACCCCATACCCAAGGGGCGAATCGACCCCGTGCCGGTGACGCCGTGATCAGGGTGCTGCTCGCCGACGACGAGGACCTGATCCGGGTCGCGCTGGCCGCGTTGCTCGGCCTGGAACCCGATCTCGACGTGGTGGCGCAGGCGTCGGACGGGCGCGCTGCGGTCGACGCCGCCCTGGCCCACCGCCCGGACGTGGCGGTGGTGGCCCGGGAGCTGCCGGCGCGGGACGGTTTGGAGGTCACGACCGAGCTGGCCACGGCGTTGCCGTCGTGCGCAGTGGTGATCCTGACCGGGCGGGGTCGGCCGCCGCACCTGCAGCCGGCGCTCGCGGCCGGTGCCAAGGGCTTCCTGCCCAAGGGTTCACCCGGCGGCGCGCTGGCTGACGTAATCCGCCGGGTGCATGCAGGCAGTAGGTACGTCGACCCTGCGCTGGCGGCGGATGCGTTGACCGCGCCGCAGTGCCCGCTGACGCCCCGTGAGCTGGAGGTACTGCGGCTCGCCGACCACGACACACCCGTCGCCCTGATCGCCCGGCGCACGCACCTGTCGTCGGGCACGGTGCGCAACTACTTGGCCGCGGTGGTCACCAAGCTCGGCGTCGCGAGCCGGGCGGAGGCGATCCGCACTGCCCATGACAACGGCTGGCTGTAATCGGCGACTCGGCGTGAGCCAGACGGGGTGAACTTGCGGGCCGCAGAGGCCGGCTGGCCGGGGGGTCTCACGGGCCCAGCCAGTCACGCGAAACGGCCCTCGTCGTCTCGGTCTCTCGACAGAGGCTAGGGGCAGGCGCGTCAGGCTCCCAGGGGGTTGAAGCCGGCGGGCAGCTCCAGCCGGTGTGCGCTCATGAACCCGGTGTCGGCGAGCACCTCCCGGGTCGGCCCGTCGGCGACGATCTGCCCATGATCGATCACCAGCGCTCGCGGGCACAGCTCCAGCGCGTAGGGCAGATCGTGCGTGACCAGCAGCGTTGTCATGCCCAGCCGTTTGATCAGATCGGCGAACTCTCGCCGGCCCGCCGGGTCGAGGTTGGCGGTGGGCTCGTCGAGCACCAGCACCTCTGGATGCATGGCGAGCACCGTGGCCACCGCGGCGCGCCGTCGCTCGCCCAGAGACAGCCGGTGCGGTGGACGGTCGGCGGCATCCGCCAGGCCGACATACGACAGCGCGTCAGCGACGCGATCCCGCAACTCCTCGCCGGATAGCCCCTGATGCGCTGGTCCAAAGGCCACATCGCGCCCAACGGTAGGGTTGAACAGCTGATCATCGGGGTCCTGAAACACCACACCGACCCGTCGGCGGACCTCAGCCAGCGTCCGCCGCTCCACCCGCACCCCGCCGATGGACACCGACCCCGCCGACGGTGTGAGTACCCCGTTGAGCTGCAGCACCAGCGACGTCTTGCCGGCACCGTTGGGACCCAGCAGAGCGACCCGCTCACCGGGTTCGACCAGCATCGACACCCCGGCCAAGGCTTGGCGGCCGTCCGGGTAGGCGAAGTCCAGATCGCGCACCTCGATCGCGGCGTTCCCGGCAGCCCGCGGGTCGGCCTGGGATCCGATAAACCGGCCCCGCCGGATCTGGGGTGCCGGGGTGGGCACGCGGGTGGCGCGGCGGGGCCGCCGAGCACCGACGTAGCCTCGAAGACGTGAGCACCTTGCCCGTGAACCCGGCCCCGGAATCCGACGTCCGCAAGCGCGTGCTGGCGCTGAAGCCGAAGGCGGCCGCGCTCGTGGCGCTGTCGTTCGTCGTCGTGCTGTACCTGGTCGAGCTGGTGGACGTGATCCTGCCCGGCGACCTCGACCAGGGCGGCATCATCTCCCGCAAGCTCTCCGGCCTGGAC
>CAXUFG010000129.1:0-11019 GCA_964250265.1 uncultured Pseudonocardiaceae bacterium
CGTCCCCACCCTCCAATAACCACCCACGGGTTGCACTCAATCTCCCGAACTCAACTGTGAGGATCAGCAGAGCTGCTGGTGCGTCCACTGAGGACTCTGCTGTTGAGTTCGGGAGACTCGGAGCAGTTGGCTCGCGCGGGAGGAGCTAGCGGGGGGTGGTGCGCGGGAAGGTGGTGGCGGGCTGGCTCGAGGCCCGCGCCGGGACGACGGGAAGTACGAGCGCTGACGGGTGTTCTGCGTCATGCAGGACGGTCTGGTGGGCGACCTGTATTGCGGTGCTCTGTCCCAGCCAGGAACCGGTATTGGGATTCGGGTCGAACTGTGGGAAGTCGCTGGAGGAGATCTCCAACCGGATCCGATGACCGGCGCGGAACAAGTTACTGGTCGGCCAGACGGTGATCGCATACTGGTACACCTTGCCCGGCTCGATTGGTGTCGGTGCGGTGCTCGACTCCCGGAAGCTGGCCCGCTGGATGCCGTTGTTCAGGTTGACCGCAGTGCCGTCCGGGTGCACGTCGACCAGCTTGGCCGTCCAGTCGGTGTCCGGTGCTGACGAGCTGGCGTAGAGCGTGACGCTGATCGGCCCGGTCACCTCGGTGTCGGTGGCCAGCGGCGGGCTCGTGTATACCAGCACATCCGGGCGCTGTTCCACGGACTGCTGGTCGTAGGGGCCCTGCGAACCGTTCAGCGCCCCACAGCAGGAGTGACCGCCCACGCTGGGCACGGGGTTACGCGGGTCGTAGTCGTAGTTATCAGGCTGCTGCCCGCTCGTCGGCGAGGTCGTGACCAGCTGACCGTCACCCATTGCCGAGGCGGCATGCCCGCCGCTGGACAAGTGGTATTTCGTCCACTGGGTGCCAGGCAGTGGCCATGCGGCCGCGGTTTTCCAGACGTTGGCACCCATCTCGAAGTAGTTGACCATCGGGCCGTTACTCACCCCGTTGTCGACGCCCTTGAGAAAGTGATCCCACCAGGCCAGCATCAGCTCATTGACGGGTGAGTTTCCCACCGGTCCGATCTGCTTGAGCATCGGGGCGGCGGGACTGTCGGACCGGCCCCAGCCGATGTGGTCCCAGGGACCGATCACAATTCGCTGATTGTTACGCGCGAAAGGTGATCCACCGGAGCTGACCATGCCGGTAAAGTTTCGCAGCCCACCGGCGAGAAATGCGTCGTACCACCCTTCAATATGCAACACCGGAATAGTGATCTTCGGGTAGTGCTGCTGCGGTGCCCACTGCTGCCAGTACGGGCCGTCAGTGTGGTGCGCGATCCAGTCGTAAAAGTACGGCGCCACGGCGCCGTCGCCCGGATGAAACGGCGGAAAGGAGCGGCACGGCGTGTACCGCAGCCAGCCGGCGATGTCCAGGGAATCCTGGGTGAGTTGCTGAGCGAGCTTGGTGTCGCCGCGATTCTTGGCCGCGGACAAGGCGATCGTCTCCATCGCCCACGGCTCGATGAAATTCAGCCGGAACGCGCCATTCTCGTAGGTCCAGCCCTCGTAGTAGTCCGAGGCGGTGTTGGCGGGGACGATGGTGGTCAGATGCGGCGGAGCGGTCTCGGCCGCCAGCCACTGGGTCGCCCCTACATAGGAAGAGCCGTACATGCCGACCTTGCCAGAGGACCCGGGCAGTGCCGCCGCCCACTCGACGCTGTCATAGCCATCATTGCGATCGTCGGTGAACTCGGAGAACGTGCCACCGGAACCAAACATTCCCCGGATGTCCTGGATGACCACGAGATAGCAGTGCGAGGCGAACCAGTCTGGACGCTGGTAGCGCAGGGGCTGGACCTGCGCCGCTTCCTTGCCGTACTGCGTGCGCATCAGGATCACCGGCACTGTCGCGGAGGTGGCTGGGCGGTACACGTCGGCGCGTAACATGACGCCGTCGCGCATCGGCACCGCCACGTTGGCCGTCTTCGTCACAGCGCACGGACCCGCACCCGATGGCGAGGGCGGGGCGGCAGCACATCCGGCAGCCGCTGCCGTGATCACCGCCATAGCCGCTGCCATCGCGGACCTCTTCCACCGGCGCACGGCGCTCCCCCAACGTCAATCTCAGATGTACACGGTCGGCGGCCCGGTCACAACGTGCGGGGTCAACGACGTGCGGGGCCAGCAACGGCGAGACCACCTAAGTAGCGCCGATCCATTGAGTAAGTAACAGTAACCCATTTCAGTCGGTACCAATAAGCCATCCGGGTCACCTTGGGCCTTGTAGGCGTCCTTGGTATCACCTAGTGTTACGTTTTGTGAGTGCGTAGCCCTGAATGAGGGGCAGTAGTTGGGTGCGATAAGGCAAGGGGGGCCTGCCGTGCTGGACACAATCGCGGTTTCATCTGTCGTGGTCGTCAACTCGATGCCAGCGAGAGCTGACCGAGCTGCGCCCTAGAGGCGACTCCGCGGCCGCCTCACGAGGTCGGTCTGATTCGTCATCGCCGCATCATCTGGCGGACCCGGGTGATCGCCGAGGGGGACCACCCGGGTCACCCCAAGCTTGCGTATCGACGACACGCATGCCAGGGCCGGTCACGGGCCCAGGTCAGGGCACCCCAGGTCAGGCAATAGTACGGACTACCGGGCTAGCCCCCGTACAGGAGGACAGGGCCAAGGATGAGCAGCCTGCGGGACCGACAGCTGGTTGTGGGGATCACGCCGTTCGAGGAGCCCAACGCCCCATTGGTGGTGGCCCTCGCGCGCTCCGGCGCGGTAGGTGTGCTGGATCTGGGCCGAGACACCGGCAGGGCGCAGGCCGCGCTGGCGGACACGTGCCGATGGTGGCCCGGCAACTTCGGCGTCCGGATACCAACCGGATGTCCGCTCTCTCCTGCCGATCTACCGGCCCAGGTCGACATGGTCGTGCACGGACCCGATTCACCGTGGCCAGCCGCGGCTGGACGCCGCGCGTTCGTCGAGGTCATGTCGGTGGCGCAGGCCCACGCCGCGATCCAGGCCGGGGCGTACGGCCTGATCGCCAAGGGCGCCGAGGCGGGTGGTCGGGTCGGCACCACAACGACGTTCGTGCTGCTGCAACAGCTACTGGCCGACCCGCAGATCCGCGTCCCGATCTGGGCAGCCGGCGGGATCGGACCGCACACCGCGGCGGCGGCCATCGCCGGCGGGGCGGCCGGGGTCGTACTGGACGCGCAGTTGGCGCTGGTGGTCGAGGCGGACCTGCCCAGCGAGGTGGCCGCGGCGATCCGGGTGATGGACGGGAGTGAGACGGCGGTCGTGGGCGGTCATCGCCTCTACGCACGGCCGGACCTGGCCACCGTGGATCCGGACACGGTCGCGGCCCGGCTCGGCGCCCGGGACCTGAGCGCGCTACCGATCGGCCAGGACGGCGCGCTGGCCGCCCCGCTGGCGCAGCGCTATGTCACTGCGGGGGGCGTGGTGGCCGCGATCCGCGCTGCGGTCACAGATCAGGTGGGCAGCAACCACGGCGCAACGCCGCTGGTGGTGCAGGGGCCGATGACCCGGGTCAGTGATCAGGCCGGGTGCGCCGCCGCGGTGGCGAACGCCGGCGGGTTGCCTTTTCTCGCGCTGTCCTTGAGCAGCGGGGAGCAGGCGCGGGTGTTGATGGAGCAGACCGCCGCACTGTTGGGGGGCCGGCCGTGGGGCGTAGGCATCCTCGGGTTCGTACCGCCCGAGATCCGTGAGGCACAGTTGGCCGCGGTGCACCAGGTGCGCCCGCCGTATGCGTTGATCGCCGGGGGCCGGCCGGCGCAGGCGGCCCCGCTGGAGGCCGCCGGGATCGAGACGTTCCTGCACGTGCCCTCCCCTGGGTTGCTGGATCGGTTCCTGGCCGAGGGGGCGCGACGGTTCGTGTTCGAAGGCCGCGAGTGCGGCGGGCACGTTGGGCCACGAGCAAGTTTCCCGCTCTGGGAGATCCAGGTGCAGCGGCTGCTCAGCCACGAAGACGTGAACCAGTTGCAGGTGCTGTTCGCTGGGGGCATCCACGATGAGCGCTCGGCGGCTATGGTCGCCACGCTGGCCGCTCCCCTGGCGCAGCGCGGTGCCCGGATCGGCGTGCTGATGGGCACCGCGTACCTGTTCACCGAGGAGGCGGTCCGGGCCGGAGCGATCCAGCCGGGGTTCCAGCAGGCCGCCATGGCCTGCGAGCACACCGTGCTGCTGGAAACCGCGCCCGGGCACGCCACCCGCTGTGCGGATTCGCCCTACCTGCGCACGTTCACCGACACCCGGGCCCGGTTGACGACTGCCGGAGTGCCCCGCGAGCAGATCTGGGCCGAGTTGGAGCAGCTCAACCTGGGCCGGCTGCGGATCGCCAGCAAGGGATTGCGCCGCGATGGCGACGCGCTGGTCGCGGTGGACGAGGACGTCCAGCACCACGAGGGCATGGTCATGCTTGGTGAGGTAGCCACGTTGCGCAGCACGACAACGACGATCGAGACGCTGCACGCCCAGGTGACCACGGGTGCGGCCGGCTTCCTCGCGGCCAGGATCGCCGAGCTCGGCATCGAACCGGCCCGCGCTGACGAGGCGGTGCCCACACCGCTGGATGTGGCCATCGTCGGTATGGCCGGAGTGTTCCCAGGTGCCGACGACCTGGCCGGCTACTGGGCAAACGTGCTGGCCGGAGTGGATTCGGTCACGGAGGTTCCCAGCGACCGGTGGGATCCCGCGGTGTATCCGGGGCTGGCGCGCTGGGGCGGTTTCCTGCCGGACATTCCCTTCGACGCGCTGGCCTACGGCATCCCGCCGGCCGCGCTGGCCAGCATCGAGCCGGTCCAGCTGCTGGCGCTGGAGGTGGCTGCTCGGGCACTGCGCGATGCGGGATACGAGCGGCGGGCCTTCAACCGGGAGGGCACGTCAGTGATCTTCGGGGCGGAGGCGGGCGCCGATCTGGCCAGCGCGTACGGGTTCCGTTCGCTCTACCCCGCATATCACGAGGCGCTGCCGACCGAGCTGGACGAGCAACTGCCGAAGCTGACCGAAGACTCCTTCCCCGGTGTGCTGGCCAATGTCATCGCCGGTCGCATCGCCAACCGGCTCGATCTTGGTGGCGCCAACTATACGGTCGATGCCGCGTGTGCCTCCTCGCTGGCCGCTATCGACCTGGCATGCAAGGAATTGCAAGCCGGCACCAGCAGCATGGTGCTGGCCGGTGGTGCCGATGTGCACAACAGCATCCACGACTACTTGATGTTCGCCTCGGTGCAGGCGCTCTCCGCGACCGGCCGGTGCCGGCCCTTCGATGCCTCCGCAGACGGCATCGCACTCGGCGAGGGCGTGGCATGTGTCGTGCTCAAACGCCTGGCCGACGCTGAACGCGACGGCGACCGGATCTACGCGGTGATCAAGGGAATCGGCTCGGCCAGCGACGGGCGCTCACTCGGGCTCACCGCACCCCGCCCCGACGGTCAGCGCCGGGCGCTGGAGCGCGCCTACCGGATGGCCGGGCTCTCCCCCGCCGAGGTCGGCCTGGTCGAAGCGCACGGCACCGGCACCGTGGTCGGCGACCGGACCGAACTCGCTGTGCTGACCGAGTTGTTCACGCAGGCCGGCACGCCCACCGGCAGCTGCACGCTGGGATCGGTGAAATCCCAGCTCGGACACACCAAGTGCGCTGCGGGAATCGCTGGACTGATCAAAGCGGCGCGCGCGGTGCACACCGGGGTGCGTCCACCGACCGGCCAGCTGCGGGATCCGAACCCGTACTGGAAGCGGGACGCCAGCCCGTTCTCCTTCGACCTCACCGCGCGGCCCTGGGCTTCCTCAGCGCCCCGGATCGCCGGGGTGAGTGCGTTCGGGTTCGGCGGCACGAATTTCCACGCTGTGCTGGCCTCCTATGAGGGAGCTCCCGAACCCCGCCATGGGCTGGACGCCTGGCCCGCCGAGCTGTTCCTGTTCGCTGGCGCGGACCGGGAGGCCGCGAACAGGGAGATGGACCAGCTGGCCGAAACGCTCGCGGCTAACGATGCGGCGGACCGCCCCTGGCGGTTGCGGGATCTCGCCCGGAGCCATGCGGAGACGCGCGGCCGCAACCGGGTATGGGCGGCAATGGTCGCCGAGGACCTGGACGATCTCGCCACCAAGCTGGCCACCGCCCGGGCCGGCGGGGCGAGCGGTGGTGTGTTCAGCTCCTCCGGAGCTGACGAGCCGGCGGGTCAGATCGCGTTCCTGTTCCCCGGGCAGGGCAGCCAGCGCCCCGGCATGCTGGCCGACCTGTTCGTGGCGTTCCCGCGGCTGCGGCGATTCCTGGATCTCGGTGACCGGTGGGCCGGCGCGATGTTCCCGCCGGCAGCGTTCAGCAAGGACGAATCCGCGCAGCAGCGGGCAGCGCTGACCGACACCCGAGTGGCCCAGCCGGCGCTCGGGATCGCCGGGCTCGCCGTGCACCAGCTGCTCACCTCACTCGGGGTGCAACCGGACCATCTCGGCGGGCACAGCTACGGCGAACTAGTCGCGCTGGCGGCGGCAGGCGCCATCGATCCCGCTGAGCTGCTGGAGCTCAGCGAAGCCCGGGGAGCCGCCATCCTTGCGGCGGCCGGGTCCGATCCCGGGACCATGGCCGCGGTCACCGCAGCGGCCGATCAAGTCCGCTCGGTGCTCGGCACCGAACCGGTTGTGGTGGCCAACCACAACGCACCTGGCCAGGCGGTGATCTCCGGGCCCACTCCGGCGGTGGAGGCCGCGCTGAGCCGGCTCGCCGAAGTGGGGTTGACGGGCACGCGGATCCCGGTGGCGTGCGCGTTTCACAGCCCGGTGGTGGCCGGTGCGACTCCGATCCTCGCCGCCGAATTGGACCGCCGTGCCATTGGCTCACCGGCCCTGCCGGTGTGGTCGAACACCACAGCCTCGCCGTACCCGGCCGAACCCGCAGCTGTCCGGGCCACCCTTGCTGCCCACGTGGCGAAGCCGGTCCGGTTCGTCGAGCAGATCGAGGCGATGTACGCGGCAGGGGTCAGGGTGTTCGTCGAATCCGGGCCGGGCCGGGTGCTCACCCACCTCGTCGGCACGATCCTCGCCGACCGGCCGCATCTCGCGGTCGCCATTGACGTTGCGGGTGAGCCCGGTTTGCGCCGGCTACTCGTGGCGCTGGCTGAGCTGGCAGTCGCGGGGGTACCGGTCGATCCGGCGGAGCTGTTCCGCAGCCGGGACGCGCGCTTGATACCAGTACGGGCCGGTGCTGCGGCCGCTGCCCGCCGTCCCGGCTGGCTTGTCAACGGCCATCTGGTCAAGACCGCCGACGGGAACCACCTGGCAGGCGGGCTGCGCCCGGCCCAGCGGCTCGCTGCCCCGCAGGCTCGACCAGACACCAACACCACAGCCACCAATATCGCCGGGGACGGGCGGGACGCCGCCGTGCAGGAGTTCCTCCGCAGCACCCGCGACATCATCGCTGCCCAGCGTGAAGTCATGCTCGGTTACCTCGGTACCCCCGCGTCCCTGCCTGTCCCAAACTCGCCCACGCGGGTTCTGGAGACGGCCGGTGGTACTACCAGTCCCCTCGCCGAAGCCTCTCCGCCGGATCCGGGCTGTGAACCAGCTGAGCTGACAGCCGAGACGGTGCTGGGCATGGTGCGGTCATTGGTGAGCGAACGAACCGGCTACCCGGTGGACATGCTCGAAGCCGACCTCGATCTGGAAGCGGACCTCAGCATCGATTCGATCAAGCGAACCGAGTTGATCGGTCTGCTCACCGACCGGCTCGGGTTGGCTCAGAGCGGCGCCGCGCTCGATGACTCGGTGATGGAGGAACTGGCCCGGCTGCGGACGCTGCGCGGCATCGTCGACTGGATCGTCAACCGGACCGGCACACCATCACCGGTCGCCCCAGACCAGGCGACGCCGACCAAACGGGCGCGGCGATACCTGGTCGAGACCATCGCGTTGCCACCGCTGGCCGGGCCTCCCGAGGAATCCCTGGTCGGGCGCCGGGTCGCCATCGTCGGGGACGGGGTCGGCATCGCGCTGGAGCTATCGGTGCTGCTGGAGCGGCGCGGCGCCCAGGTGCGGCTGCTAGGTCCCGAACAACTCACCGCGTCGCTCGTTACCGATACCCTCATCTATCTCGCCGCGCTGGATCGGGGCCGGGCAGCGGTGCTGCCCGAGGGGTTCACCGGGCTCCGCGACGCCGTCGTCGGCGGAGTCAGCGAGCTGGTTGTCATCACCGGCTCCGGGGGCAGGTTCGGGCAAACCCGCCACCCCAATGGTGTGGCCGGAGTGGGGTTGGCCGGCCTGGTCCGGACGATCGCGCGGGAGTTCCCGGACCGCCTTGTCCGGGTCATCGATGTGGATCCCAAGGAGGAACCGGTCCACATCGCCGGGCACCTGCTCGCTGAACTGCTGACCCGTCACGCACCCACCGCAGTGGGTTACGCGGCCGGAGCGCGGGTCACGCTGCAACTAGCCGCCGCGCCGCTGGAGCCGGGCGGATCCGGCAGGCTCGGGCTGGGACCAGATTCGGTCGTCCTGCTCACCGGCGGCGCCCGCGGCATCACCGCTCGGGTCGCGATCGGCCTGGCCCGAGCCAGCGGCAGCCATCTGGAGCTGGTCGGCCGCACTCCGGCACCGATCGGCGACGAAGACCCGATAACCGCAGCGGCCGCTGACCGGGTCGCGTTGCGGGGGGTGCTGGCTCAAGCCGGGGGTCACACCCCAGCTGAGATCGAGGCGGCGACCAGCCGGATCCTCGCCAAACGGGAGATCCGCGCGACGCTGGCCGAGCTGGCCGGGGTGGCCGCCTCGGTGCGCTACTCCTCGATTGACGTCCGGGACCCGGCTGCGGTAAAGGCCCTGGTGGACGACGTTTACCAGCGGCACGGCCGGCTTGACGGGATCGTGCATGGCGCCGGGGTCCTGGCAGATCGGCTGATGGTCGACAAGACCACCACAGAGTTCGCCCGGGTCTGGCAGACCAAGGTCGATGGGGCCAGGGCGCTGGCGGAGGCGGCCCGGGGCGATCTCAGCTTCCTCGTGCTGTTCGGCAGCGTGTCGGGGGTGTTCGGTAATCGCGGGCAGGTGGACTACTCCGCCGCCAACGACGCGCTCGACGCGCTGGCCCGGATCTGGGCACCCCGGACCGATGGTCGGGTACTCGCGGTCGACTGGGGACCGTGGGCGGCTCCCGATGATGGGACCGGGATGGTCTCCGTTGAGCTGACCCGGGAGTACGTCCGGCGCGGTATTGGCCTGATCGAGCCTGACGACGGCGTGGCGTGCCTGCTCGGCGAGCTGGCCGGGGGGACCGAGCCCCAGGTGGTGTACATGTGCGCAGACCCGGCAGCGTTCGAGACGGAGGCATTCAAGGTCGGCCAGGATGGCTGAACCGGTCGAGGTGGCCATTGTCGGGATGGCCGCGGTGTTCCCGGGCGCCCCCGACCTGGCCACATACTGGTCCAACATGCTGGCTGGGGTGGATGCGATCACCGACGTTCCCGCCTCACGCTGGGACCCGTCGTACTACGACCCGGAGGCCGCAGCCACCCGGCGCGGCGACCGGCTCTACTGCCGCCGTGGTGGGTTCCTGCAGTCGGCTGCCTTCAACCCGACCCGGTTCGGGATCATGCCGTTGGCGGTCTCCGGCACCGAGCCCGACCAGTTGCTCGCCCTGCACGCGGCCGCAGAGGCGCTCGCCGATGCCGGCGGCGAGGACCGGCTCGGCGACCGATCCCGGGTTGGTGTGATCGTCGGCCGCGGCGCCTATCTCACTCCGGGTCTGGCTCGGCTGGACCAGCGGATCCGGACCGCGAACCAGCTCGTCACCACGCTGCGCGAACTGCTCCCCGACCTCGGCGACGCCGAGTTGGACCGGGTCCGGACCGCCTTCCAGTCGCAGCTCGGCCCGGAACGGCCGGAGGCCGCGATCGATCTGGTACCGAACCTGGTCGCCTCACGGGTGGCCAACCGACTAGACCTGGCCGGCCCCGCCTACACCGTCGACGCCGCCTGCGCCTCATCGCTGGTCGCCATCGACCATGCCGTCACGGAGCTGGCCACCGGACGCTGCGACATCGTGCTCGCCGGCGGAGTGCACCACTGCCACGACATCACGCTGTGGAGCGTGTTCAGCCAGCTCGGAGCGCTGAGCCCCAGCCAGCGGATCCGGCCCTTCCACCGCGGCGCCGACGGCATCCTCATCGGCGAGGGCACCGGAATTGTGGTGCTCAAGCGGCTGGCCGACGCCGGCGACGACCGGGTCTACGCAGTGATCCGCGGAACCGGGATAGCCAGCGACGGCCGGGCGAGCAGCCTGATGAGCCCGCGCGCCGAGGGCCAGGTGCGGGCCATCGAGCGGGCCTGGCGGGCTGCCGACCTGGATCCCACCGAACCTGGTGCTCTCGGTCTGCTGGAGGCACACGGCACCGCGACCCAGGCCGGCGACGAGACCGAACTGGCCTCGCTCAGCACGGTCTTCGGACCGCCGAACGGCGCCGGTCGCGACATCGGCATCGGATCGGTCAAGTCGATGATCGGCCACGCGATGCCGGCCGCCGGCATCGCTGGGCTGATCAAGGCCGCCCTGGCGGTGCACCATGGGGTGCTGCCGCCCACCCTGCACTGCGACGACCCGCACCGGGCGCTGGCCGGTTCCCGCTTCGCCCCGGTCATCGAGGCCCGACCATGGCCATCCGACGGTCGCGCACCGCGCCGGGCCGGAGTCGACGCGTTCGGCTTCGGCGGCATCAACGCCCATGCCATCCTCGAGCAGGCTCCGGGCACCCGACGCTCCCCGAGGTCACGGCCATCCGGTCCCGAGCGGGTGCTGATGCTGTCCGGGAGCACGCCAGCGGAGCTGGCCCGGCAACTTGACGTGCCGGACGCCGGCCTGCTCCATCGGGACGACGCGGGCACCCCGCCAGCCGCCGGGCCCTGCCGGCTGGCGATCGTCGCACCCACCACGCGCCGGCTGATGTTGGCCCGCAGGATCGTCGCGCAGGGCATACCGTGGCGCGGCCGCGAAGACATCTGGTTCACCGCCGCGCCGCTCCACTCTGTTGGATCTTGCCAGCATGGCGGCAGGGTTGGATCTTGCCAGCATGGCGGCAGGG
>CAXUFG010000129.1:11119-14882 GCA_964250265.1 uncultured Pseudonocardiaceae bacterium
GTTGGATCTTGCCAGCATGGCGGCAGGGTTGGATCTTGCCAGCATGGCGGCAGGGAGCCGGCGTTGGGTGGGCTGGCGTTCCTCTTCCCGGGCCTGGAGCAAGGATTCGAGCCCCGGGTGGACGATGTCGCGGACCACTTCGGGCTGGACCGGCCGGACCTCGGCGACACCGCGGTACTGGGTCAGCATGGCCTCGGGGTACTCACCGTCGGCCGGTTGCTCGACGCCGCGTTGCAGGAACTGGGCGTGATACCCGATCTGGTGGCCGGACACAGCGTCGGCGAATGGAACGCGATGACCGCCGCCGGCATCTACCCGCGCCGTGCCGTTGAGGAGCTCATCGCGTCGTACGACCCCGACTCGCTGCACGTTCCCGGCCTGTTGTTCGCCGCGCTCGGCTGCGGTGCCGTCCAGGCCGCTGAGGTGATCAACGACCTCGACGGGGTCGTGGTCTCTCACGACAACTGCCCGCACCAATCGATCATCTGCGGGGCGGAGGCTGTCGTGGCCGCCGTCCTGGCCCGGCTGGCGGCGCGCGGAGTCACCGGTCAGGTGTTGCCATTCCGGTCCGGTTTCCACTCTCCGATGCTGGAACCCTATTTGCGCCGGATCCTGGACACCTTCGGTGGCCTGCCCGTGCGGCCGCCGAGCCGCCTGATCTGGTCGGCCACCACCGTCGACCGCTACCCCGACGATCCAGACCGTATCCGCGAGCTCGCCACCAAACACCTGCTGCAACCGGTCCGTTTTGGCCCGCTCGTACGGCGGTTGTACGAGGCGGGAACGCGAGCCTTCATCCAGGTCGGGACCGGAAGCCTGCCCGGATTCGTGGTCGACACGCTGGCGGGCCTGCCGCACCTCGCGGTGACCGCGAACACCCCCCGGCGATCGGGCCTCGACCAGCTCCGGCGAGTCGCCGCGGCGTTATGGGTGGAGGGCTGGGCGCCCCGCTTCGAGCGCCTGCCCCATGCAGCCAGGGTCCGGACGCGGGCGTACGCCGAGTCCAGCGGCCCTGCGGTACCGCTCAACCTGGGTGCGCCGATGGTCAGGCTCGGCAACGCCATCGCGCCGCTGACCCCGCCACGGGGGGGACCTGCCCTCCCGCCTGAGTTATCCACCACGGGACACCCGATACTGGCCGAGTTCGGCGCCACACTGCGCGACGCCACGGCCGCCGCCACGGAGGTTCTCGGTTCCTGGGCACGGACCGCCCCCAAACAGGCCAGCACGACGCGAACCCTCTCGTTGGCGACCATGCCGGAGCTCACCGACCACTGCTTCTACCGGCAGCCGGAGGGCTGGCCTGAGTTGGCCGACCGGTACCCAGTGGTGCCGATGACCACAATCATCGAGCTGATGGCCGACGCCGCCCGGGCTCTGGTCCCTGGCCGCACCGTCGTCGGCGTCCAGGATGTCCGGGCAATGCGCTGGCTCGCGGTCGCCCCACCGGTCAGCGTCACGACCAGCGCGTCGCTGGACCCCGACGGCAAAGTGACCGTGGTGCTCGACGGTTACGCGCGCGCCACGATGCTGCTCGCCGACGACTACCCGGCCAGCTCGCCGACGCTGCCCGAGCCGTCGCTGTCCGGGCCACAGCCCGGACAGGTCACCGCGCAAGAGCTGTACCGGGATCGCTGGATGTTCCACGGTCCGGCGTTCCAGGGCGTCACCGAGCTCGGTCCGGTCACCGAGCACGGGATCGTCGGTCAGCTGACCGTCCCGGCCGCGCCCGGTGCCCTGCTCGACAATGCCGGGCAGCTGCTCGGCTACTGGATCATGATTCGAACCGCGCGAGATCGGCTCGCGTTCCCCGCCGGGATCGACCAGCTGCACTACTACGGCTCACCTCCTAGGCCCGGCGAGCGGGTGCGATGCGAGGTCCGGATCCGGTCGGCCTCCGATACCGAGGTCGTCGCCGACCTAGAGTTGCGGCGCGCGGACGGCAAGCTGTGGGCCTGCATCGATCGGTGGAGGGACCGTCGATTCAATACCGACGAGGTGACCTGGCCGGTCTTCGTCTTCCCCGAGCACAACCGGATCGCGCAGCGGCAGGCCAGCGGGTGGTACCTGGTCCGGGATCGGTGGCCGGATCCAGCGACCCGGGAGCTGATCATGCGTCGCTATCTGAGCGCCGCCGAGCGTGCGGACTACCAGCGGCGCAACCCACGGGCGGCGCGGCAGTGGCTGCTGGGCAGGATCGCGGTCAAGGACGCGGTCCGGCAGTGGCTCTGGGACACCGGTGCCGGCCCGGTGTTCCCGGTCGAGATCACCGTTGACAACGACGCTTCGGGACGGCCGCTGGTGAGGGGACCGTTCGACAAGCCTCCGGAGGTGTCGCTGGCGCACACGGGATCGCTGGCTGCGGCGCTGGTCGCCCCTCCCGGGACCCGATCTGGGGTGGGCATCGACATCGAGCGGATCGAAGATCGGGATGACCGCACCGTGGCGGCGATCCTCACCGACGCCGAACGCGCCCTGATCGATGACCTGTGCCCGTCGGGAGCGAGCCGACCAGGCTGGGTTACCCGGTTCTGGGCTGCCAAGGAGGCCGTTGCCAAGGCTGCGGGAACCGGGCTGGGCGGGCGCCCACACCGGTTTGCGGTCGAGCGGGTTGACGGCGACCGGCTGCTGGTCGCTGCTGGGCAGGGGGCACCGCCCCGCTGGATACAGACCGAGGTAGGCGCGGAACCAGAGCCGTACGCAGCCGCCTGGACCTCGCCGGAGGTCCCACACTGCGTGCTTCACCAGACTGCGTTTCATCAGACGCTGGGCACACAGGAGGGGGCAACCTGATGACGGCTGAGGAGATCCTCACCGATATTCGCACCATGCTGACCGAGATCATCGGCGTGGAATACGCCTTAAGTCTCGATATCGGCATGAACACTTCATTCGATGCGGATCTCCAGCTGGAGAGCATCGAGTTCGTCAAACTGTCCACGATGCTCACTGACTATTATGGCAATCGGATCGACTTCGTGTCCTTCCTGGCGGACAAAACGCTCAACGAGATTATTGCCCTGCAGGTCGGCGAGGTGGTCGACTACATCGCGGGCGGCCTCACTCCCGCCGGGGCGATCGATGGCTGACATCACCGCGCGCGGCGTGCGGTTCCACGTCCAGCGGTTGGCGCCGGCCCACCGGAGCGGCCCACCAGAGCACCCGGTTGTGTTCGTCCACGGGCTATTCGTGGACAACCTGTCTAGCTTCTATTACTCCCTGGCCAACCCGGTGGCGCGGGCCGGGGCCGCCGTGATCCTGTATGACCTGCGCGGCCATGGCCTGTCCGAGCGCCCGCTCACCAACTACGGGGTCCAGGACTCAGTCGCCGATCTCGCCGCTGTCCTGGAGAGCCTTGGCGTCGACGGTCCGGTACACCTGGTGGGCAACAGTTACGGGGGCAC
Source organism: uncultured Pseudonocardiaceae bacterium (assembly GCA_964250265.1). Taxonomy (GTDB): domain Bacteria; phylum Actinomycetota; class Actinomycetes; order Mycobacteriales; family Pseudonocardiaceae. The sequence continues at coordinate 14,524 of CAXUFG010000129.1, forward strand.
GGTCGCGCTCGGCTTCGCGGTCGCGTATCCCGAGCGGGTGGCCAGCATGGTGCTGATCGAGGCGCATGTCCCCGTCCCAGGCTGGACCGAGCAGATGGTCGCCACCATCACGAATATCGGGTTGAACGCTGCTGCGGGCGAATTCGGCCGGTGGATAGCTCAACACCGCAAGGATGCTCGGCTGGCATCGCGAATAAAAGACATGATCACCCGCACCAGCGTGGTAGCAGATATTTCGACCACAGAACCGCTCGCGGAGAACGCGCTGCAGGCACTTACCTGCCCGGTGCTAGCCGTATAACGCGCGCCCACCCATGTTAAGCCACACGCACCCCAACTCGACGGTCATCTGTCGGGGT
>CAXUFG010000130.1:0-14800 GCA_964250265.1 uncultured Pseudonocardiaceae bacterium
GGAGCCGCGGTGAAGGCGCCGCGCGGGTCATCGCCGTCGGGTGTCGGGACCGTCTGCTTGCCGTCGGTGAGCAACACGATGCGGGCCGGCGGCGGTCCTTGCGCGTCTGAGACGACGGCGCCGAACGCTTCGACGGAGGACAGCGCGGCGAAGATCGCCTCACCGGTGCCGGTGGCTTCGGCCAGCTTGAGCGTGTCGATGGCCCGGATTACGGAGACCCGCTCGGTGGTGGGCGGGACCAGGACGGTGGCCGAACCGGCGAAAGACACCAGACCCAGATTCACTCCTGGGGTGAGCTCGTGGGCGAATCTTTTCGCCTCCCGCTGGGCAGCTGCGATCCGGTTCGGCTCGATATCGGTGGCGCGCATGGACAGTGACACGTCGATCACCAACATGACGGTCGCCCGGTTGCGGGGCACCTTCTGCTCCGCGGTGGGACCGGCCAGCGCCACGGTGAACAGCACCAGGGCCGCGAGGAGCAGCGCCACCGGCACGTGCCGCTGCCAGCCCTGCCGCTTGGGCGCAACCCGTTCCAGCATGGCAAGGTTGGCAAAGCGCAGCACCTGCCGTCGCCGTCGCCGCTGCATCCAGACGTAGCCGATCGCCAGCGCGGCGACCACTACCAGGAGCAGGAACCACAGCGGAGTGGTGAACCCACCGACGCTCATGCAGCACCCCCCGACCACAGTCGCTTGCGGGTGACCGCGAAACGCACCATGTCGGACACCCAGTCGGAGTCGGTGCGCAAGGTCAGCTGTGCAGCACTGCATCGCCGTAGCGCCGCGGCGACCTCGTCACGATGCGCGGCCGCCGCGGCGGCGAACTCCCGGCGTAGCAACGGCGTGGTCACTACCTCCTTCTGCCGCCCGGTCTCTGGATCCGCTAGCACCACCGTGCCCATGTCGGGCAGCTCGAGATCGCGGGGGTCGAGCACTTCGATGGCGATCAGATCGTGCCGGGCGGACAATCCGCGCAGCGGCCGTTCCCAGTCGAAAACCTCACCCGAGCGCGGACCGAGGAAATCCGAGATCACGGCGACCAACCCGCGGCGACGCGGCGGCCGGCGCAGCAGTTCCAGCGTTCCGGCCAAGTCACCACGGACACCGTCTGCGGCTCGCGGTAGTTCGGCGATCCGGCGGATCAGCCCGCGTGCATGCGGCAGACCGCCTCGAGCCGGGATCCGCAGCACGTCCGCTCCGGTGCTCGCCACGGCACCGACCCGATTCCCGCCGCCTCTGGTCAGGTGCGTCACGGCCGCGCATGCCGCCACCGCGAGCTCCCGCTTGTCGCATTCCGCAGTACCGAAGTCGAGGCTGGCCGACAGGTCGACGGCAAGCCAGGTCTCCAGCTCCCGGTCCGCAACCGTATCCCGGATGTGTGGTTCGGTGGTGCGCGCGGTGACCGCCCAGTCCATCCGCCGGACATCGTCGCCGGGCTGGTAACGCCGCGCTTCACCCGGCTCGGTCCCCGGCCCTGGCACCAGACCGAGGTGATTGCCCTGCAACAGCCCATCCAGCCGGCGGCGCACGGTGAGCTCCAATGCGCGTAACCCGGCCTCCATACGTCCCTCGCGCAACGCCGGCGGCGCCCACCGGTGCCGCTCGTCCTGCTCGCTGCGCGCCGTCATCTGCTCAGGCCATCCTTCCGTCAGGCCGCTGGTCCATTCAGCCGCTCAGGCCATCCTTCCGTCAGGCCGCTGGTCCATTCAGCTCTGTTCAATCAGCTCTGCCCGGCCACCTCCGCCGGCGTTCCGGGATCACCCGCAACCGGGCCGGCGTTCTGGGGACGGGCTGAGACTTGTGGCAGCGGTACGGTCTGCAACACCCGGGTGACGATGTGCTCCACCGGTACACCGTCGGCCAGTGCGTCGTAGGACAGCACCAGCCGGTGCCGCAGCACGTCGGCGGAGACGTCGATGACATCCTGCGGCAGCACGTAATCACGCCCGCGGACCAACGCCATCGCGCGGGCCGCCGCGACGATGCCCAAGCTGGCTCGTGGCGAGGCGCCATATGCCACCCACCCGGCGACATCGGACAGACCATGCTCGGCGGGCGTACGGGTGGCGAGCACCAGCCGCACGACGTAGTCGACGAGGGCGTGGTGGACAAATACCCGTGCGGCGACCTCTTGCAGCCGGATCAGCTCGGTGGGGTCGAGCACCCGGTGTGGCTCGGGAGGATGGACGCCCATCCGGTAAATGATCTCCCGCTCTTCCTCAACAGTGGGGTATTGAACCAGAATCTTGAACAGGAAGCGGTCGCGTTGTGCTTCGGGAAGCGGGTAGACGCCTTCATTCTCGATCGGGTTCTGCGTAGCCAGCACGAGGAACGGCGCGGGCATCGGATACGTGGTACCGCCGATCGACACGTGGCGTTCGGCCATCACCTCCAGTAACGCCGACTGCACCTTGGCCGGCGCGCGGTTGATCTCGTCGGCGAGCACGAAGTTCGCCATCACCGGTCCCAGCTCGACGTCGAACTGCTCGCGGCCCTGGCGGTAGATGCGGGTGCCCAGGATGTCGGCGGGAACCAGATCAGGGGTGAACTGGATGCGGGAGAATGTGCCACCCACCACTGCGGCGATGGTCTCCACGGCGAGGGTCTTGGCTACCCCTGGCACGCCTTCGAGCAGGAGATGACCGCGGGCCAGTAGGCCGACGAGCATCCGCTCGACCAGCCGATCCTGCCCCACAATCACCCGCTGGATCTCGAACACCGTCCGCTCGATCAGTTGGGCGTCCCGCGCTGGGGTGGCCGACCGAAACGATGGGTTGGACGCTGGTGGGGTCGTCCCGCCGTCGACGTCGCTCACGGGTCCTCCTCGCGCGGGGTCCGGCTCTCACATGGTCGGTTGGGGCGCACACCGGCGGGTGGCGCACCGCGACAGCAACTAGGACACCACGGTTGCGGGATCCAGCCAGACCCAACCGCTGTGCCGGTATGGCGGCTGTGAAGGTCTACAGCAGCCGCACGGCGTAGGGCATGATCTCGGTGTAGCGCACCGATGTCACGCGCACCGCAGCCCCCGAGTACGGCGCCTCGATCATCTGTTCGCCGCCGATGTACAGGGCCACATGGTGGATGTCTCCGGCTGTGCCCCAGAACAGCATGTCGCCGGGACGCTTCTGGGCCAGCGGAATCTTGCGACCAGAGTTGTACTGAAAACCGCTGTAGTGCGGTAGCGAATAACCGAGGGCCCGGGAGAAGGCGTAGATCATCAAGCCCGAGCAGTCGAAGCCGACCCTGCGGAAGTCGCCGTAGGTATCAGCAACTCCACCGTCCCGAACGCCGATCGTGGGTCCTGCGCCGTTACCGCCACCCCAGGAGTAGCGGACACCGAGCTGCGCCATCGCCCGATTGATCACCGAACCCACATTGACTGCAGCGGCCTGAACACCACCAGCACTACTAGCTGCGCCGCGCTCGGCTGCCGCTGCCGCGGCCGCCGCTGCGGCAGCGGCAGCGGCCTGCTCGCGATCCCGTTCTACGCGCCACTCCTCGTAGCGCTGCCGCTGTCCTCGCAGCCCCGCGGCTGCATTCTGTGCCTCGTAGAGCTGCCGCTCTAGGTCGGTTTTCCTGTCTTGCAGCGACTTGGACTGTGCCGATTGCGACGCTTCGGTGTCAATGGCGATTCGATATGCGCTGTCCACTGCTGTCTTGGCGTCGGCGGCAGCCCGCTGGGCGACCTGGGCCGCGGCTAGGGCCGCTCGGGTCTGGGAGTCCTTATTTGCTGCATCGACGCGGGTTCGCCGCATGTTCTCCACCGCGTGCAGCTGCGCTCCTCCGACAGCTTCGAGCAGCTCGGCCCGAGCGAGCAGATCCTTCGGACTCTTCGAGCCGAGGAATGCCGAGAGTGATCCGACCGTGGTTCCCTGCCGGAAACTGGCGGCAGCAAATTGGTCAAGGTCCCGATGCGCCATCGCGATCTGCGCGGCGGCCGCGTCGGCCTCCGCACGGCTGCTATCGGCCGCACGCGTCGCGGCAGCCGCGTCCGCATCCGCGGCCTGCTGGTCGATGAGCGCCTTGTTAGCGAGTTCGTGCTTGAGTTCGACCTGCGACTGCAAGGCCAGCAGGGCAGCGTCGGCCTCGGCGACCTGATTCGCCAACTGCCCAACCCGGGTCGCGGTGGTGTTGACATGAGATTGGCTGGACTTGAGGTCGTCGTCGCTAGGGTTGGGCGGGGGCGGCGGCACGGCTTGCCCGATGCCCGGTTGCCCCACCAGCGCCATCACCGTGAGCAAGCCCGCGACCAACGCACGGCACGGCAGGCGATGCCGAGTCCGGACGCTCACACCCACTCCTTCGGCTCCTGTCTGCAGGCGCCGGCCTCCCCGAGATCCGGCAAACCTTGTTGAGCTGGCATGCGGGTGCACTGTGTCATGTACCCCTCACAGACACCAACCATCCCCCGCATAACTTTCGCAACATCCACCACTTGTGTTACAAACAAGCAGATACTGTCACGCAGTGTGATCCACCCGCCGGAGAGGGCTCAGCACAAGAAGGGCGACAAGAATGAAGTGCCAGCACCGCGCCGTCCGCGCTGGCCGGGCTGGTGGACGGCTTGTCCGCCGAAGGGGTGCAGCCTGAGCAGTGGCGGGCGGGGTTCTGGCGATGCCCCGGGAGCTGTTCATCCCGGAGGTCAGTTCACCTGGTGCTCCCGGCCCTCCCAGTACTGCTGGCGCAGCTTGAATTTTTGGATCTTGCCGGTGGCCGTACGGGGAATTTCATCACGAAACTCCACTGATTTCGGCGCCTTGTAACCAGCCAGCCGGTCCTTGCAGTAGGCGATGATCTCCTCCTCGGTGACTTGCTCCCCCGCGGCCACCACGATCAGCGCCTTGACTGTCTCCCCCCACTGGTCGGAGGGCACTCCGATGACCGCTACTTCGGCCACCGCCGGGTGGCTGAACAGGCAATCCTCCACCTCGATGGACGAGACGTTCTCGCCGCCGGTGATGATCACGTCTTTCTTCCGGTCAGTGATGCAGAGGTAGCCCTGGTCATCCAGCGTCCCGCCGTCACCGGTGTGAAACCAACCATCCATCAGCACTTCGCTGCTTGCCTGCGGGTTGTCCCAATAACCGGCCATCACGACGTTCGATCGGGCCAGGACCTCACCGGCTTCGGACGTGCGCAGCTGCACCCCCAAGGCTGGGGCACCAGCCCGGGACAGCTTCCGGGCCCGGTCTTCCTCGGGTAGATCGTCGTCGGCCGCTGCGCCCCGGTTGAAGGTCAGCAGCGGCGCGGTCTCGGTGAGCCCATAGAGCTGCATGAACTCCCACCCGAGTTCCTCGCCGACCCGTTGGATCACCGTTGTCGGCGGCGGCGCACCTGCACAGACCAGCCGCACCCGCCCCCGACCCGGGATCTCGCCGTCCCAGCTCGTGGCGGCATCCAGCACCGCGTGCCACACCGCGGGAGCGCCACACATCAAGGTCACGCCGTGTTTCTCGACCCGCCGCAGGATCTCGGCACCGTCGACCTTGCGCAGCACGACCTGCCGGGCTCCCAACCCGGCGAGCCCGAAGGGCATGCCCCAGCCATTGCAGTGGAACATCGGCAGGGTGTGCAGGTAGACATCGCGTTCCCAGGCGCGGGTGTGCATGGCGAAGGTGACCGCGTTGATCCAGATGTTGCGGTGGGTCAGCTGCACACCTTTAGGTCGAGCAGTCGTGCCCGAGGTGTAGTTGATCGTCGCCGTGGCGTCCTCGTCGGGCTCGGCCCACGGGCGTGGCTCGACCTCGTGACGCATCACCTGTTCCTCGGTCTCGCCACCGAGCACGAAACGGTGCCGGGCAGCCACCGCCTTGAGCGGCTCGTCGAGTTCGGGGTCGACGAGGAGCACCGACGAGCCGCTATGCGAGACGATGTAGTTCACCTCGTCGGCGCGAAGCCGGAAGTTCACCGGCACGCAGATGCGGCCGCTGGCCGGCACCGCGTGCAGCAGCTCGAGCAGCCGGGCGGAGTTGTGGCTGACCACCGCCACCCGCTCGCCTTCGCCCACCCCGAGCGCGTCCAGGCCGGCCTGCCAGGCGCGGACCCGGTGGCCGAGCTGTTCGTAGGTCGATGTCCCCACGGATGGCGCTGGCTGGGTGGACTCGTCCACGACCGCGACGGACTGCGCGAACGCCGTCTCGCCGCGAGCGAGAAAGTCGGCGACGATCAAAGGCACCCGCATTTGGGTCGCCACCTCCGGCATGGTCTCGTTCAGATGCGGCTCCCAGGGTATGGCCACTCCCACGAGTGCGCCGCAACAATAATGTCGCCTGCCCGAGGTCAGGCACGCTGGCGTACCGCCGTGCGCACGGTGGTCAACGTTCGGGAGAGGGAACAACCGGTACGACGGTCGCCTGAGCGCTTACCGGGACGTAAGGATTCGACCACTAATCCCAGCAGCAGGGGGTCGCACGTAGAGTCACGGCTGACGGCACCACACCACTTCTCACCAGCGGAGGAGCCAGTGACTCAGGCAGCAACCGGCGCCGACAGCTTCGGCACCCGCGGCATGCTCTCCGTGGGAACAGCCCGCTACGAGGTATTCCGATTGGCCGAGCTGGACCGGCGGCTGGGCACCCAGTGGCACAACCTGCCGTACAGCCTGAAGGTGCTCATGGAGAACCTGCTGCGCGGTGAGTCGCGGGCTGCTGGCGCACATGTCCGCGCTGAGCACATCGAGGCACTCGCCGGTTGGGACGCTCAGGCGCAGGCGTCCACGGAGATCCAGTTCACCCCTGCCCGGGTCATCATGCAGGACTTCACCGGAGTGCCCTGCCTGGTTGATCTGGCCACGATGCGCGAGGCGCTCACGGCTCTTGGCGGTGATCCGCGAGCGGTCAACCCGCTGGCCCCCGCCGAGCTGGTCATCGACCACTCCGTGATCGCCGACGTGTCCGGTCGCCCGGATGCCTTCGAGCGCAATGTCGAGCTGGAGTACCAGCGAAACCGGGAGCGTTACCAGTTCCTGCGCTGGGGGCAGGGTGCCTTCGACGAATTCAGAGTGGTCCCGCCAGGTACCGGGATCGTGCACCAGGTCAACCTCGAATACCTGGCCCGGGTTGTCACGACCCGCCATGGTCAGGCCTATCCAGACACCGTGGTGGGCACCGACAGCCACACGACCATGGTCAACGGACTCGGTGTGCTGGGATGGGGCGTGGGCGGCATCGAGGCCGAGGCCGCCATGCTCGGCCAGCCGGTCTCGATGCTCATCCCCCGGGTGGTCGGTTGCAAACTCACCGGATCCATCCCCGCGGCGGTGACCGCCACCGATGTCGTGCTCACCCTGACGGAGATGCTCCGCCGGCACGGCGTGGTCGGGAAATTCGTCGAGTTCTACGGCGAGGGTGTGGCGGCGGTGCCGCTGGCCAACCGCGCCACCATCGGCAATATGAGCCCCGAGTTCGGCTCCACCTGCGCGATCTTCCCGATCGACGAGGAGACGGTCCGCTACCTTCAGCTCACCGGCCGGCCCCCCGAGCAGATCGCCCTGATCGACGCCTACGCCAAAGAGCAGGATCTCTGGCACGACCCGGGCCGGGAGGCCATCTACTCCGAGTACCTCGAGCTGGACCTGTCCACCGTGGTGCCCTCCATCGCCGGACCCAAACGCCCGCAGGACCGGATTGCGCTATCCGATTCCAAGGCGGCGTTCCGCCTGGCGCTCAACGGCTACGCCTGCGCCGCCGAGTCTGCGGTGGACGAAGCTGGCCTCGAGTCTTTCCCTGCCAGCGACGCCCCCGCAGTAAACAGCGGCGACAGCGAAACCTGCACGGTGATCTCGGCAGCAGCCGGTGCCGATCGCCGTGCCAGCGCTCCGACGCCGGTGCGACCCGCCGGAAGCGCCGCCTACGAGATCGACCACGGCGCCGTGGTGATCGCCTCGATCACCTCGTGCACCAACACCTCCAATCCGTCGGTGATGATTGGTGCGGCGCTGCTGGCCCGCAACGCGGTCGAGGCAGGCCTCACCGTCAAGCCTTGGGTGAAAACGTCGATGGCGCCCGGCTCGCAGGTTGTCACGGACTACTACGAGAAAGCCGGGCTGTGGCCTTATCTGGAGAAACTCGGCTACCACCTGGTCGGCTACGGCTGCACCACCTGTATCGGCAATTCCGGGCCGCTGCTCGAGGAAGTCTCGCAAGCCGTCCGCGACGCCGACCTGGCCGTGGTCAGCGTGCTATCCGGCAACCGCAACTTCGAGGGCCGGATCAACCCGGACGTTGCGATGAACTACCTCGCCTCACCGCCATTAGTGATCGCGTACGCACTGGCCGGAACCATGGACGTCGACTTCGAGCGCGACCCGCTGGGAGTTGACCGCGAGGGACAATCGGTCTACCTCGCCGATATCTGGCCCTCGCCGGACGAGGTACAAAAGGTCATCGAGTTCGCGATCAGCCAGGAGATGTTCGCGAAGGACTACGCCGATGTCTTCGCCGGCGACGCTCGCTGGCAGTCGTTGCCAACCCCTCAAGGCGAGACCTTCACCTGGGACCCGGAGTCGACCTACGTGCGCAAACCCCCGTATTTCGACGGGATGACGGCTCAACACCCGCCGGTGACCGACATCGCCGGGGCCCGCGTGCTGGCGCTGCTTGGGGACTCGGTGACCACCGACCACATTTCTCCTGCTGGGACGATCAAGGCAGACTCCCCCGCCGGTCGCTACCTCACCGAGCGGGGCGTCGAGCGCAAGGACTTCAATTCGTATGGATCTCGCCGGGGCAATCACGAGATCATGATTCGCGGCACGTTCGCCAACATCCGTCTTCGAAATCTCCTACTCGAGGACATCAGCGGCGGCTATACCCGCGACTTCACCCTATCGCCCGGCGCCACGGAATCAATGGACGCAATCCCCATTTACGACGCCGCGCAGCGCTATGCCGAAGCCGGCATCCCGCTGCTGGTGCTGGGCGGCAAGGAATACGGCTCGGGTTCGTCGCGGGACTGGGCTGCCAAGGGAACCCGGCTGCTCGGGGTGCGCGCGGTGATCGCTGAATCGTTCGAGCGGATCCACCGCTCCAACCTCATCGGGATGGGCGTCCTTCCGCTGCAGTTCCCGGATGGCGAGTCGACGTCGTCACTGGGTCTGGACGGCACCGAGACATTCGACATCGCCGGCGTCGCCGCGCTCAACAACGGCTCCACCCCGGCGACGGTGCACGTCACAGCCACCCGCGGAGCAGCGGATCCGGTGGAGTTCGACGCCGTGCTGCGCATCGACACCCCCGGCGAAGCCGAGTATTACCGTAACGGGGGAATCCTCCACTACGTCTTGCGTGCCATGGCTCGCAAGGACTTGTAAGTGAGAAACATCGAGCTACGCGTGCTCATCGTTCCCGAACGGCGGTTGTTTTGATGTAGGCGCCCAGGCGCGCGAGGTTCACAGTCCTAAATCCTGACGGCAAGTATGACCAATTTGCGCCACCATCGCCAGATCGCGGGCTTGCCGATGATTTTTCGACAGAAAGATATAGGACGATCTGGTCGACCAGTCCAGCCTGGACGTAGGGATCTGCGAACCTCAGGTCGCCGCTGAGTAGTACCGAGCGGACGCCGCCAGCGTGAAGCGAAGCAAGTAAAATGGGCGGCTCTTCAGTCAAAGATGACAAGTTGAGTTGCAGGATCCCCGCACCGTGACTGTTCAGCATACCTTCTTCGACTCCACCCTCCGAGGAGAGTACGGCATCGGCTTGGATACGAAGAGATCGCGCATCTTCCGCGACTGTCGGTGAACTGCACTCCAATGCAGGAGTCATGGCGTCATCGTCCAGGGCGTATGCCCAAGTCACGTGTGGTCTATGAGATCTCAGCGAATCGAACCACGGACCGAGGACCAACCGAGCTTCGTCCGCGAGAACGCCGATTTCGACGTCAACGCCGGCGGCTCGTAATTTGACAGCACCGCCTTCACCTCGCGAGGTCGGATCGATGAGGGCAATGATTACTCGGGCGATGTCGGCGTCGATCAGGGCTTGGTGGCAGGGTGGGGTACGTCCGTGGTGATTGCAGGGTTCAAGGGTGACAATGGCTGTGCCGCTTTCGGCTCGGCTGCCAGCAGCGGTCAAAGCATGAGCTTCCGCGTGCGGTTCGCCTTTACGCTGGTGATATCCCTGCCCGACGATGCGCCACTGACTGTCGAGAATGATGCAACCGACCGGCGGATTAGGACTGCAGGTGCCGAGACCGAAGGCGGAGAGGGCGATCGCTCGGCGCATCGCGGATAACTCGATCTGAGTAGCCATTACCCCTGGCCACCAGCGAGCCGGTCGAGCAGAACTTTGACGGGAGCGAGGGCGTGCAAGCCACTCAGCGCGTGCCCTACAGCGGTGACTTCATGCAGCGTTCTGGTTGAACCTGAGCTGCGCGCAATGCGCAGTGCCTGCATCGCAACGGTGGCGGCCTTCTCCGGTTCAGCTGCAGCGGCATACGCCTTCGCCAGGCCGCCGAGCGCGGTTCCCCGATCACGCTGGTAGACGGCCGGCAGGTCTATCAGAGCAGCCTCGTAGAGCGAGGCGGCCCTCTTGGGCTTGCCGACCAGTTGCCAACACTTGGCTCGCTGAATCTCCAGGTAGCTGGCAGTGCAGAACGAGCCGTGGCCCAGCCGAGCGTCACCGGCATCGTCGGTTGCGGCCCACACATGCGCCCGGTCCAGCAGCCGTTGCGAGACCAGTTCGTCGCCGTCGAGCGCGTGGCCCTGTGCCTCCTGCTGGATGATGGCAGCCCGCATCGGAGCTGGGAGCCGGTCTCCATTCCGCCCGGCTGCTCGTGCCAAGGCAATGGCTTGGGCCGTTTCTCCGGCGGTAACCGCTTGCTGGCTCCGGCGAAAAAACGTCCAGGCCAGCATCAAGGGATCGTCAGCTTCAAGGGCCCACTCCATGGCTCGACCGGTCCAATAGCGCGCTCCGGCCGAGTCGTGAACATCTTCGTAGAGCCAGGCAGCAGACTCAGCGTACCGAGCCGCGAGCCGGGTGACCTCGGTGCGAGTCGTGTCTCGCGTTGTCCGCATCAGTGCGTCAACGATCGCGATCTGGTCCAGCACGCCGGCTAAGGTGTAGCGCGGGCCTAACAGATTGTCAGTCTTGACCAGCAGGTGCCACTGCTCGCGCAGATGGGCCAGGATCTCAGCGACCTGAGCGAGTGAAGCGAGCTCCAGTTGGGCACCGGGCAGCGTTCGGCACTGCTCACGTTTCTGGCTGACCAGCGCCTCTAACTCGTCGTAGCCGTGCGCCAGGGCACCGTTGGCCTTGAGCACCTCGTCGCAACGCTGCCAGAAATCCCGGGTCACGTTCTGCCGGCCGACCTCCACGTTGGCCACGGTGCTGCGCCCGTAGTGGGTCAGCGGGGCAAACTGGTGTTGGCTCAGGCCAGCGGCCTTACGGAAGGCAGCCAACTGGCTACCGAGCGCACGGCGAGCTGCCTTGATCTGCTCCGACTCGGTCAAGCCCAGCGTTCTCCTTACCCTTTGCCACGTTCCGCGGTCATTGTCGCAGCTCGCTGCACAAGCTGTCCGACACGGCGCTGGGATAGTCACAGTGACGGCCTGAGGTGCCATCCGAGCTGACGAGCCATGAACACGGGGGCCTACCGCTGTGCCGGAGACGAACCGCCAAGGTGCCAGGAACAAGGAGCTGCATCCACCCGGTAAGCCGGCGGAGGAGGTCCGCCGCAATGGTGGCGCAGGAAACGCAGTCTCGCACGCGGGTCCTGCGGTGCACCCGGAGGGTATTCACCATGGGCAGCGGTGGGGTTAATACAACAATCGTCGTTGTTGCCCGGCAAGGCAAGGTATGGCTGTCCATCGACCCGCCTTTCACTTGGGAAGCGATTCTAGAGTCGGAGAAGGTGGATGAGTTAGTGCGCGTTCTCAGGCAAGCTGAAAATGACGCGACGCGGATGCTATTGACGGCGTCGGCCAGGCAAATAACCAGGCCGAAATAACACCCGGCGCATGACACTTGTGAGGGTTGCAGCGGATCTAGGAGATCTCCGGCCATGACCTGTCTGTCCGGATACTCGTTTTCAACCTGTCGATGCAGTACGCGCAGCCGTTGATCGTGAAGCCCGCGTCTTGATCAGCTCGAGAAACTGGCGGTCCAGCCCCCAGCTCTCCGGGTAAAAAGTCCATCCGGTGCAGAATCAACGCCGGACTGTTGGCGCTGGGCGCGTGAGTGTCAGGACGTGAGGCGGGCTCGGTGTTGCGAAGGCCCCGAGATGCACTGGCTGGATTAAGACCTCGTGATCGCCGGGTCTGGGGTCGCAACCCGGCTCAAACCGAGCGCCCGAGGTGGGCCAAGAGCCGAGCAGTCGGCGTCGCGCCCTCGGGCGCGGGTTGGGCTGGCCCGAACCCACCCGGCCGCCGCACCATGTCCTCCGGCACCGACTTCACCAGCTCGCGGCAGAACGCCAGCAGGTCCTCAGGCAGCTCGACCAGCCGGTCCTGAGAGCGGTGCACGTCCCAGCTGTGCAGGGCCAGGTCCGAAACGGGGTAGGTCAGCGCGCGGTGCAGCGGGACCTCGCCCTCCGGCGACGCCCGTGGCGCGTCCAGGTCGGCGCCTGGCAGGGCGTCCTGCAACCGGGCGGCCATCTCGCGAAGCCGTGCGGCCGGGTCCTTACATACCCAGTCGGCCGGCTCGGAGCGGCCCCAGACCTTCCCGTCCTCGACGAGCGTCACGATCTTCGCCGCGCTCCCAGTGGCATGACCCACCAGGTCACGTAGGTTCCAATCCTCGGCCTTTATTGGCTGGTAGCAGGGATTCTTCTGATCGACGCCGCACAGGCGTGGCGCCAGTAGGCATCGTCGCGTTGTTCAGTCGGTCCAGATGGATGCGGTACGGCTTGCGGTCCCCCGAGGAGGCCCCCACGGCGTTGAGCGCCACCGCGGCCAAGGACTCCCGAAGCTACGGCTGGGCCCAAAGTAGGCACTCCGTGAGGCAGTGAGCTGCGGTGGAAGTCAGGATGAGGTCTGCTTGGACAGGTGCCGGTAGATGGTGGGGCGGGTGACGCTGAACTCGTCGGCGATCTGCTGGACGGTGTATTTGCGTTTGCCGTCGTCGCCGGTTTCCTCGTACATCTGTCGGGCGAGCTTTACTTGGCGCGGGCCTAGTTTCGGTTTTTGGCCGCCGGTTCGGCCGCGTGCTCTGGCGGCGGCCAGGCCGTCTCTTGTGCGCTCGGACATGAGGGCGTGTTCGAACTCGGCGATCGCCCCGATGATCGAGAAGAACAGTCTGCCGAGGGCGGTGGAAGTGTCGATGCCCTGGTCGAGCACCACCAGATCCACGCTGCGGGTCTGCAGCAGCGTGGACAGCTCGATCAGATGTTCCAGCGAGCGGCCGAGCCTGGCGAGTTTGGTGATCACGAGCTGGTCGCCGGCTCGGTTGGCTGAGAGCAGGGCCTTGTCTAGTTCGGGGCGGCGGGCGAGTGTGCCTGAGGCCTTGTCGATGAAGATCTCCTCGCAGCCGGCCGCGGTCAGCGCGTCGTGCTGGGCCTCGGGGTGCTGATCGCGGGTAGAGACCCGCCCGTGCCGATCCGCATGACCGTGAATGTATCGCGAACCCCGACAGCGTGACGTTGCCGCGTACACGGCGAGCGTTACGGTTCTGTCCTGGGGAAATGTGAGGCGTTTTGGATTGTAAAGCGAACGAACGTTACTGAGGCGTCCAGGTGTGTCGATAGCCGCCGCGTCCCAGATATGGGCTGGTGAGGATGTGATGAACACTCGCCCAGGTCATCAGGGCCGTCCAGGACACCGGGTTTAGGCCTGTGGTGCCGTGGGTGAGGGCGGTGTTGTAGGCGGTCAGTGCCGTGTGAACCTGGGCGGTGGGTAGCGGGCCGTGGGTCATGGTGAGGGTGACGACGAGCTTGGCCAGGTCGTATCCGGCCGGGGCGAGGGTGAGGACGTCGAAGTCGACCAGCACGCATCTGGCTTCACCTGCGGAGGTGGCGATCAGGAAGTTGCGTGGGTTGCTGTCCTTGTAGAGGCACGCCGGTCCGTGGGCGGCGGCTTGCAGTTCCCGCATGGCTTGCTCGGCAGTGAATGGCGGAGAGGGCACGAGTCCACAGGTCAGCAGGGTGGTGATGGGAGTTCGGCGGGGGCTGAGGAAGTCGGGGATGGTCAGGCCGGTGTTGGTGGTGTGGGGGCGATCGAGCCGGGCGCGGTGCAGGTCGGTGATGTAGGCGGTGCGGTGCAGCCACCCGAGGAGGTCGGCGAGGGCAAGCAGATCACTGGGCTGGGCGTGGCGGCCGGTGACGTGGTCGAACTCCAGATGTTTCTCGCCGAGGGGTTGTGTGTAGAGCTTGGGGACGGGGACGCCTAGGGCGGCCAGCCAGTGGTGGTTGGCGGCTGCCGTCTGGCATGAGGCTGCGGTGGGGTAGCGCTTAGTCCAGCGGCGGGACGTGGTTTGGGTCATGATCGTTAGGTGCGGCGGGCGATGACGCAGGTGATGGTGGAGGTGGTGATGGCCGGGCCGTCGCCGCGGCGGCGGCGTAGTTCGGCGGCCAGTGCGGCGGGAGCCCCGCGCAGTGACTCGGGAAGCTGGTATTTGGGCACGGTGGTCAGATATCCGGCCAGATGGTGGGCGTCGCGGAACCGGAAGACGTGCCGATCATGGAGCACGGATTCCACGGTCAGGACGGGGGCGGTCAGCTCGGGCAGGCGGGTGCTGTCTGCGGTCTCATACAGGCTGGGACGGCGGGTGGCATCGGGGTCGAGACCGGTGGCGGCGACCAGGTCGTCGAGTTCGTGGTAGCTGTCGGCGGCCTTGGTAACCAGGACCGCCGGGCCACCGGGGATC
>CAXUFG010000131.1:0-14663 GCA_964250265.1 uncultured Pseudonocardiaceae bacterium
CCCCCCCCCCCCCCCCCCCCCCCCCCCCCCCCCCCCCCCCCCCCCCCCCCCCCGGGGCCCCGGCGGGCCGGCCCCGCCACTGCAGCCCGGGCGGCGGTGTCCCGCTCAGCGGTGGGATAACGGCCGAGCCCATCCAGTGCTGTGATCAATCGCTCGCGCAACCACCCCGGAGGCTGGCTGCCGCGCACGTTCACCGCGAAGTCGAGCAATCCCGGCGCGGCGTCGATGTCCCCGTGGTGACCCAGCAGCTGATCCATATCGACACGCACGCTATCGCGCACCCGGCCGGACGCTGGGGTGGGCAGCACACCGCCCTATTGTTCTCGAACTCAACAGCGCAGCCGTTCCGACCGTGTCGAGCAGCTCGCCTGTTGAGCTGAGGAGGCTGACAAGGGCAGGGTCATCAGTGTGAGAAGTTCAGGTCGTTCGAACCAGTATCACGTATGCTTCGTGTGCACCGGCAACATCTGCCGTTCCCCGATGGCTGAGATCATCTTCTCAGATGCCCTACGCCAGGAAGGGCTGGCCGACCGGGTGCGAGTGAGCAGCGCTGGAACCGGTCACTGGCATGTCGGCGACCCAGCCGATCCGCGCGCCGCTGAGGCGCTGCGGCGCGCTGGATTCCCCAGCGAACACGTCGCAACTCAGCTCGGAGCACAGCACCTGTCCGCGGACCTGCTGGTGGCGCTGGACCACGGCCACCTCATGGCGCTGCGCCGGATGATCCGCGATCCGGATCGAGTGGTGTTGCTGCGATCGTTCGATCGGGCAGCCGGTCGGGATCTCGACGTACCCGACCCTTACTACGGTGGCGAGTACGGCTTCGACGAGGTGCTCAGCATGGTGCGCGCAGCGATGCCCGGTGTGCTGACGTGGGTGCGCGAGCGGCTGTGAGCACTGCCGCGGAGTCCGTCGCCGCGATTACCAGCCAGGCCGTGCACGCCGCGACACCTCTCGGCGGCATCTGGCGCCTCGAGCTGAGCGATGGGCGCATCGTGGTGGCCAAACGGGGCGCACCTGGGCAGGTTCGGGCCGAAGCGGCTGGGCTGCGCTGGCTTCAGGTGCCCGATGGTCCTCCGGTACCGCACGTGCACGGACATGACGAGCAGTGGCTGGTCACCGACTACGTGCCACCCGGACGGCTGGATGGCGCCGCGGGCGAGCGACTCGGGCGCCAGCTCGCCGCGCTGCATGCCGCAGGTGCCCCGGCCTTCGGCGCCGCACCGCCAGGAGGACCCGAGCAGGCGTGGATCGGCGCCGCCCCGATGGCCAATGTCACCGCAGCGCGGTGGCCGCAGTGGTACGCCGAGCACCGGGTGCTGCGTTATTTGCGCACTGCCGTGGACCGTGGCGCGCTGGATTCGGCTGGCGCCGCGGCGATACAACGGATCTGCGAACGGGTCGACGAATTGTCCGGACCTGCGGAGCCACCGGCGCGCCTGCATGGCGACCTGTGGTCGGGCAATGTACACGCCGGTGCCGATGGTCGGGCCTGGCTGCTCGATCCGGCCGCGCACGGCGGGCACCGGGAAACCGACCTGGCCATGCTCGCGCTGTTCGGCTACCCGAATCTGGAGCGGTTGCTCACCGGCTACACCGACGTTGCCCCGCTGGCACCCGGTTGGCAGCAACGAGTGCCGCTGCACCAGCTCTTCCCGCTGCTGGTGCACGCGGTGCTGTTCGGTGGGGGCTACGGAGCGAGCGCGGCCGCCGCCGCGCGGGCAGCATTGGGGTGAACACCGGTTACGGTGGTGGCATGCGGTGGCGGTTCCTGCTGCGCCCGGGTTGGCTGGCGCTGACAGCGATGGTGATCTGCTTCGCCGTCGCCGCATTCACCCTGCTCGCGCCCTGGCAGTTCCGCCGCGCGGCGGAGCGCGCAGACCGCAACACCGCCATCGAGCACTCCTTCGGCACTCCCCCACAGCCGCTGCGCGACGTGCTCACTGTCCACACCGCGCCAACCCGCGCCACCGAGTGGCGGCAGGTTCAGACCACCGGTCACTACCTGCCCGGCGCCGAGATGGTCGTGCGGCTTCGCACCGTGCAGGGTGAGCCGGCCTATGAGGTGCTGGTTCCCCTGACTCTGGCCGACGGATCGAGCATTCTGGTGGACCGCGGCTATCTCCGTCCGGCAGAGGGGGTGCGGGTACCGGAGTACCCTCCGGTGCCTGGCGGCGAGGTCACCGTGACCGGCCGGCTGCGAACCGACGAGCAGGACCCGCAAGGCGGCGAGGTCGTACAGCGCGACGGCCACCGGCAGGTATACGCGGTGAGCACCCAAACCGTGAGCGCCGCCACCGGAGTGCCGCTGGAGCCGGGCTATGTGCAGCTGGTGGACGGTGCGCCCGGATTACTATCCGCGCTGCCACTACCGCAGCTGGACCCCGGGCCGTCGTTCTCCTACGCGCTGCAGTGGATCGCCTTCGGCGCGATGGCCCCGCTGGGGCTGATCTACTTCGCGTGGCGGGAGGGAACCGAGGGGCGCCGCGAGGAGTGGTCAGCGGAGAGCGGCGATACAGACGACCCGCACGATCCCCCAGTGGCCGCCCTTGCCGAGCGATACGGCCGCTGAACCAACACGGCAAGAACTGCGCACAGTGCCGCGGCCACCAGCCCGATAACCCGGGACAGCTCAACTCCCCGGGTGAGGTCACCGGCATCGGGGGTGCGGCCGTGGCCCAATACCGGGCGCTGCTCGGCTCCGTGCGGGTAGACCGTGCGCCCACCCAGCCGTACCTCCAGTGCGCCCGCGAACGCCGCCTCGATCTGACCAGCGTTGGGGCTGGGATGCGCAACCGCATCACGCCGCCAGGCCTGCCACGCCCCGCGGGCCGAACCGCCCACCAGCGGCGCGCACAGAGTGGTCAACCCGGCCGCAACCCGGGAAGGCAGCAGGTTGGCCACATCGTCCAGCCGCGCCGCGGCCCAGCCGAACCGCCGGTACCGCGGGGAGCGGTACCCGACCATCGCGTCCAAGGTGTTGGCCGCGCGGTAGGCCAGCAACCCGGGCACCCCAGCCACCGCACCCCAGACCAGCGGAGCGACGACAGCGTCGGAGGTGTTCTCGGCGATCGACTCCACGCTCGCCCTCGCCACGCCGGCCAGGTCGAGAGTGCCCGGGTCACGCCCGCACAGGTGCGGTAGCCGGGCCCGGGCGCCGTCGAGGTCTCCCGCGTCCAGCGCCCGAGCCATCGCAGCACCTTCCTCGGCTAGTGCGGCCCCGCCCAGCGCAACCCAGGTGGCCAGGGCGGTACTGGCGGCCTGCACGGCAGCTCGCCGGCGCCCGGCACGTTCCACGAGGCCACCGACCGCGGCTGCGGAACCGACCAGGGTGCCGGTGTAGACCACTCCAGCCAGCCGGTGCTCGGCGTAGCAGACGCGTTCGGCCCGCGAAGCGAGCTGACCGAAGGCAGCTACCGGGTGATGGCGGCGCGGATCACCGAACGTCGCATCAGCAGCGACCCCGATCAGCAATCCGACCGCCCGCGCTGCGCCCACTCCTCGACCCCCCAGATGTCCGGACCGAAGCGGACACCCTACTGGGGCTCCCCCACGCAGAGCCGGAGGGTGTTCACCAGCTCGTTCTTGCGGACTTTGCCCATGTCGTTTCGCGGCAACGCAGGCAGGAAGTGCACCAGCCGGGGTCGCTTGTGCGGCGCGAGCAGACCTGCGACGTGCTCCGCCAGTTC
Organism: uncultured Pseudonocardiaceae bacterium; assembly: GCA_964250265.1. Lineage (GTDB taxonomy): Bacteria > Actinomycetota > Actinomycetes > Mycobacteriales > Pseudonocardiaceae. Next base: position 3,690 of record CAXUFG010000131.1, read on the forward strand.
GCGCCGGGTGGGCGGCGGATCGCCGGCGGTGACCACCCAGGCCACCACCCGCTCACCGAGATCGGGATCCGGCTCCCCGGTGACTGCCACCTCAGCCACGCCCGGGTGCTCCAGCAGTGCGGTCTCGATCTCCCCCGCGCCGATCTTGTATCCGCCGCTGGAGATCAGGTCCGTGGCGCGGCGCCCGACTAGCCGTAGCTGACCGTCCGGGCCTCGAGTAGCGAGGTCCCCGGTGCGGAACCAGCCCTCGCGCAGTACTTGTGCAGTGGCCTCCGGCGAGTTGAGGTAACCCAGGAACAACGTCGGCCCGGCGACCTCGATCTCACCGATCGTGTCGTCGTCCGATACCTCGAGGGTCTCGCCGCCATCGTCCACCAGTCGCAGCGCCACTGACGCCAATGGCGGCCCGACGGTGGCAGCCCGGCGCGGCCCGTCGACCCGAGCCGCGCAGGTGATCAACGACTCGGTCATCCCGTATCGCTGCACCACGTGTTGACCGGTGGCTGCTGCGATCCGCTGATGGTCACGGACGGACAGCGCGGCCGAGCCCGAGACGAGCAGCCGGGCCCGGCCTAGCGCGGCGGCGACCTGAGGATCTCGCTCGGCCGCTTCGGCCAACCGGTGGTACATCGTCGGCACCCCGAAGAGCATCGTGGCGGCGCCGGCCAGTTCCCGGGCCACCCCGTCGACCGAGAACGAGCCCAGATGGTGCAGCGCGGCGCCGAGCCGCAGCGGCCCGAGCACGCCCAGCACCAGGCCATGCACGTGAAACAGGGGAAGCGCGTGCACCAGGACGTCCTGGGCGGTCCATCGCCACGCTGCGGCCAGCGCGTCAATGTCTGCGGCGAGCGCGCGCCGCGGCAGCACCACGCCCTTGGGCGGCCCGGTAGTGCCCGAGGTGTAGACGATCAGCGCCGGCGACTCAGGATCCGGCTCGCCCGGCAGAGACGCGGTCACCGCCTGCAGATCGACGTCCGCCTGCAGATCGACATCGAGCCGAGGTAGCGCCTGTAGCGTCACGGGCAGCACGGCGCCCGGGGTGGCGAGAACCAGATCGGGAGTCGAGTCGGAGATGACGTGCGGCAGCTCGCGGGTACCCAGCCGGGGATTGATCGGCACCCCAGGCACGCCGGCCACGAGGGCCGCCACGACCGCCACGCAGGTCTCCAGCTCCGGTGTCGCCCAGATGGCCACCCGGCACGCACCGGACAATCGGGATGCTAACGCCGCGGTTACCACTCGCAGCTTTCGATAGGTCACTGAATGCTGTTCAAATCGCAGCGCTTCGGCGTCGGTGGGCTGATGCAATGGAGGTAACAATGGCGGAGTGCCCACTCGCTAATCCTCTCGCGGTCGTTACTGAGGTAATGTCCGACTATGGCCGAAGCGGTTTCTATCGTCGATGGTGCGCCTCAGCCGTTCGAATGGTGGATGACCTCCAATCTGGCCTTGGGGCTGGCGTTCAACTGCTTCCTGCCAGTGCTGCTGCCGTCCTATGTGCTCTCAGCGGGTGGAAGCGCCACTGATGTCTGGGTGGCGATGGCGATGGCCGGCCTGTTCGCCCTGCTGGGGCCTTCGATCGGGCGGGTCGCGGGACGGCGTCGGGCGCACCGGCAGGCGCAGGTGCTGGGCGTGCTGGGGATGGCCGCCGGGCTGGTGATGCTGGCGCTGTCACCGGGTGACTCCGTGTCGATCGTGCTCGCCATAGCCGTGATGGGAACCGGCGCGGCCGCGGTGATGGTGGCAGCTCCCACCTTCATCCTGGGCACCGATCTGCCTGCTGCCATCAAGTCCCTGCAGCTGACCTGGCTGCAACTCAACCTGGACCTGGGCAAGATTGTAGGTGGTCTGCTACTCGGTGTGATGGCAACGAAGAAACTGTCATTCCACGCCCAGTTCCTGGTTGGCGGCCTTGTCATGGGTCTGCTCGGCGCGCTGGTGTGGGTGACCAGCCGGCGCGCGGTCAACCGCATCCGCAGACCGGAGGCCGATCTCGCGGCAGGGCGCGAACACCCGGACACTGTGGTGCCGTGGCGGACGCTGCTGCTGGCACTGTTCGGCGTCCCTGTGATCGCCCAATTGCTGGGCAGCATGACCATGGTTGAAGTGCAGATCTCGACGATGTTGACGGTGTCCGGGGTGGTCGGCATCGGCCTGTACTTCCTCGCCGGGCGCTGGATGCACCGATCCGGCCCCGGCCTGGTGTGGGCGATCGGGCACACCTTGCGTGGTGCCGGGGGCATCGTCCTCGGCGTGCTCGGTCTCCTACGCGGGATGCCCTTCCTCGTCGTTTTGGCGGCATTCCTGGTCCTGGAATCGACTCCCGCGATTGCCTGGATTGCCCAGGCCCGCTCGGCAGCACGGTCTGCGCTGACAGCAACGGCGCGGCCCGCCCGCGCGAGGAAGACTTCGCCTAGCGCGGCGTTGTCACGGTCCGGTTAGCCGTGAGTCAGCTCTGTGTGACGTGCACGTAGCCCCGCTACGATCCGGGCAAGGCCGTACTGGAAGGTCGAGTCGGAGTCGAGTGCGGTCCCGCCGCGAAGGGCCCCGAGGAGATTGGGTAGGTCCGCCGCGTCGCGCAGCCGGACGGCCAGCGCGGCGTCGGCTTCGGTGGCCGTCCGCCGCGCTATCTCGGCCTGGTGCTCCAGCGCCGATCCCAGGACGAAGTGCCCGAGAGTGAGAATCGACTCCAGTGCCTCCCGGGGCGGGAAACCGACCTCGACGAGTGAGCCGATGAGCTGTTCGATCACCGGCAGCGAGTTCGGGGTCGGCCGGTTGCCGGCCACGACCAGGGCGGCGTCGCGATGGCCGGTCAGCGCGCGGTATTGCTCCTCAGCGCGATCGCTAAGCCACTCCCACCACGGTTGACCGTGCGCGGGCCGGAGTGGAGACGGGTTGTCAGCCGCGATGGCCTCGGCGACCAGGTCAAGCAGCGCGCGCTTGTCGCGCACGTGCCAGTAGAGCGTCGGAGCTGAGACACCCAACTCGCAGCCCAGCCTGCGCAGCGTGAGCCCCTCGAGCCCGACCTCGTCCAGCAGCCTGACGGCGGTCCGCACCACGTCCTCCTGGGTGATCGCCACCGCATGGCCCCCGTCACCAAATCGGTTGTCTCTCGAACGTCGTTAGAGTAGCGTCTCTAACGTTGTTAGAGAAGGGGTGGTTGCGAATGGGAGAGCTACGAGTGGCCGCAAGGTTGAGCGCCGCCGGGATCGGGCAGGCACCTGCAGTACACGTGCGCGGGTTGGTCAAGCGTTATGCAGAGGTTGACGCGGTGCGCGGGATCGACCTCGATGTCGCGCCGGGCGAGACGTTCGGCTTCCTGGGCCCTAACGGGGCCGGGAAATCAACCACGATCAAGATCCTCTGCACCCTCGTGCAGGCAACGAGCGGCACAGCCCGGGTAGCCGGCTGGGACGTCAGCACCGAGCGCGACGTGGTCCGCCGGCACATCGGGCTGGTGTTCCAAGAACCGACGCTGGACACCTACCTGACCGGCGAGCAGAACTTGCGCTTTCACGGCGAGCTCTACGGCGTCGACCGTTCCGGTGCCGCGGCACGCCGGGAGGAGATGCTGAGGATGGTTGGCCTGTGGGAGCGGCGCGGTGATGCTGTCCAGACCTACTCCGGAGGCATGCGCCGTCGGTTGGAGATCGCTCGCGGGCTGCTGCACTCGCCGAAAGTGCTGTTCCTCGACGAGCCGACGATCGGCCTGGACCCGCAGACTCGGGCGTCGATCTGGGAGTACATCCGCGCCCTGCACCGCAGCGAGGAGATCACCGTATTCGTGACCACCCACTACATGGACGAAGCCGAACACTGCGGCCGAATCGCGATCATGAATGAGGGCCGGATCGTGGCGCTCGATACCCCCGAGCGGCTCAAGGCGGCCGTCGGCCAGGACCGGGTACAGATCATCACTGACGACGACCGCGCCGCGATCCAGGCGCTGCGCAAGCACTTCGATCTTGAGGCGGCGGTGCACGAAGGAGCCGTCAGCTTCGCGGTGAACGACGGTGCCTCGTTCGTGCCCCGGCTGTTCGCCGGGCTCGGCGTGGCGATCCGGTCGGTGACGGTCAATCGCCCCACCCTCGATGACGTGTTCCTCTCGCACACCGGTACCACCATCCGGGACGCGGAGATCTCGGGCGGCGGCATGATGAACCCGATGATCGCGCTGGCGCGGGGGCGGTGAAGGCGGATGTCCACTGTGGCCGTTGCCGAGGTGCGGGTGCCGGCGGTGAGCCTGCGCCATGAGGGTCGGGCCGCGTTCGTGGTCTGGCAACGCGAGATGATCCGCTTCGCCAAGGACCGGGCGCGCATCGTGTCCTCGCTGGTGCAACCCGTGCTGTTCCTGTTCGTTCTCGGTGTCGGGCTCTCCTCGATCGTCAGCGCCGGCAACGGTTCGGTCGACTTCCAGACCTTCTTGTTCCCCGGCGTACTGGCGACGTCGGTGTTGTTCACCGCCTCGTTCTCCGGGATCTCGATGGTCTGGGATCGCGAGTTCGGCTTCCTGCGCGAGATGCTCGTGGCACCGGTGAGCACCACGGCCATCCTGACCGGCAAATGCGTCGGAGGAGCAACGGTGGCCACCCTGCAGAGCCTCGTCCTGCTGGCCCTGGCCGGGCTCGTCGGTGTGCCCTACTCGCCGGTGATGATGGTGAGTCTGGCCGGCCTGCTGTTCCTCATGGCGTTCATGATCACTGCACTGGGGATGCTGCTCGCCGCCCGGATCAAGCAGGTGCAGTCTGCGATGCCGATGATTCAGTTGATCATCACGCCGCTGATGTTCCTGTCCGGTGCGTTGTTCCCGCTGTCCGGGCTGCCCACCTGGCTCGCTGTGCTCACCCACCTCAACCCGATGACCTATGCCGTCGAACCGATGCGCTCGGTGGTCTTCGACCACCTGCAGGTCGACCCGGCCACCCGAGCGACCTTCGACCCGGGCATCGTCTGGAGCCATTGGCAGGTGCCGATCGGGGTGCAGGTCATTCTCGTGGTCGCCGTCAGCGTCGGGTTCCTGGCAGCCGCAGTAGCCCGGTTTGCCCGCACTGAGTGATGCACCCGCCAGACCGCGGCAATCACCGTCGCGTCCTGCTCTTGCGGAGCGTTGGAGTATGGCCGGCACGGCAGTGAGGGGTCAGGTCCGGGTGAGGGTCCGGATCTGGGATGCCGCATGCGGCCAACCCGCCAGCAACTCAGCGCGCCGACCGAGGTGGAAGGCTGACCACGCGAACGGTGGGGCCATGGTGGTACCTGCCAGAGTCCACTCGCCGAGTGGGCTGGAACCCTGCCACACCCCGGCGGGAACGACGATCTGCGGCGTTTCTCCCGCCGCAAGGCGTGATCCGAGCATCGGCCGCTCGACCTGGCCGCCCGGGTGCAGCAGTAAGAGCTGTAGCGGCGATCCCGCGTACCAGTGGTAGATCTCCACCCCGTCGAGCCGGTGCATGGCGGAGAAGTCCGGAGCGAGCAACATAAGAAAGATCATTGAGCTGTGCTCATCGGCATAGGTGCGGCGGAACAGGCCGCCTTCCTCCGGCAACGGCTCCAGCCTGAGCAGCCCTGCGATTTGCTCCCCTTCGGCACGGGTGCTCACGATCGCGCCACCTGGCGTGGGACCGCGCGCACCGGCGCGCAGACACGCAATGTCGCCGCCACCCCGGCGGGAGACCATTGGTGAGCAGTGCCTGCACGGGTGGTCGACACTGCCGTTAAGTGCGGTCCATCTGGAGTCGGATAGTGGTGGGCTGCGGCCACAGGTAGAACTGGTCGCAGAGCTGGTGGGCCATCCATAGGCCACGGCCACGGCGCTGGGTCGTCGGCGGGGGCAGGAGCCCGGCTAGCGGCGCGATGCACTGGCCAGTGTCTGTGATCTCGCAGATCACCGAGGGCGAGGTGGTCCATAGGCGCAAGGTGGCGGGGGGGACGCCGTGTTCGAGTGCGTTGGTGGCGATCTCGCTGATGGCCAGCATGAAGTCAGCTTGCCGGGCACCGGGCAGCCCCGCGCGGGCGAGGTGGTCGGCAACGACCTGGCGCAGCCGGGACAACTGCGCGAAGTGGCCGAAGGTATGGGTGAAGTCGGGGTCGGCCAGCTCGATGGGCGGAGGCAGCGGGTAGCGAGCCAGGAACTGTTCCGCTGACAGGTGGGCTGGATTGGGGCTGGTCGCACCGTTGAGCAGGCTGGGGTGCGCGCAGCGCACCGTATCGGCGGTGGCGACGTCGTCGGGGTAGACGCAGACCAACGTGAGGGCGCACTCGGCCAGCGCCAGGGTTGTGACGGCGTCGACGTGCATCCACAGCGCCGCGCGGTGTGTGTCGTCACGGCGCGGGTCGGGAGCGGCCACGATGGTGACCGGCTCGCCGTCCGGGCTCGTGTCGGAGATCCAAGTGCGGTAATGAGCCAGCACTCGGCCGGGATGACGGTAGAGCTCGCCAGGGTCGGTGGTGTGCAGACCGGCGAGAGTGGGCAGCTGGGTGCGTAGCCGGGTGGCGGTGGTAGGGGGCAGCACGGCCAGCACCGGCTGGCCGTGCACCAGCCGCTCGGTGATCAGCGGGGCGAGAGTGGCAGCCAGATCCGTGGCGGCGGGGTGGAGCAACCCATGGTGAGCCAGCATCCGATCACCGACCCCGGCGCACACCATCGCCACATCCTTTTCGCCGCCACCGTCAGCCCCTCCACTGTCGTGTGGCCACTCGCTGGCGTCTATGAGGGGAACCTAAACGACAGTGTTTCCCCATTGTCGCGGCTGCCGAAACCTGCGGTGCGCGGAAGACCGGGGACACCCTCCACAAAGGACTCGGCCCGGGTCGGCTCGGCGGTAGCGGAGGGCTTGACGGGGCCAGCCCAGGGCTGGTCACCGCGGCGCTAGGATCTGGCAACCGCCGCTATTCACCCCATGTGGCCACCCTCTAGGCCAGGCTGAGGGCCGCCGTGAGTGGCTCCCCAGACTGAATCAACGGCGGATGGCATCCGCCACCCGCCGGGTTTGTCGTTATCCACATTGTTGCCCCTGCCCGCGAGGAGGGCCGAACCGGTGATCGATACAAAGGCCCGCGCCGCAAGCCGCTGACGCTCACCGCGCCGCGGCCCGGCTGTCGGAGTGTGCGTGGTAACAGTAGCGGGGGAACTGGACGCGCTCACGGCACCGCGGCTCAACACATGCATAAGCGAACAGATGATCGCTCGCCTACCGACGCATCTCATCCTGGATCTGGAATCAGCGATCAGTTAATTGGAATCGGCCGCAGACTCCACGGAGGGCCTACCCCCGTGGAGTCTGCAACACGGCCAGTCAGAAACGGCGTGAATCAAGAGGATGAGCAATGCAAGTAGTTAGCCCGCACTAGTCTGACGCAGAACTTATCCGTCCGATCCGCCGACTCCGGCTTCGGTAGGGGACTCGGATCCCGACGCATCCCTCTTTTTGTCTCCCGAACGAAGATCGCTTGGAGGGTTCTCAGCCGTGGCCGGATCAGGCTCGTTGTTACCCGCCCCTAGATTCGTTTGTTTCCCTGTCTGCTTCACGTGCTCCTTCACCGCATCTGCGCCAGGCGCGCCCTCTGCGGGAGTATGGGGTTCAGACATCGTCGGCTCCTCTCATTGGCAAACGTTCATGGAGTACCCCGCCCGGGTCGTCGTAAACCGACGGCCTGGCCGCCACTCGCGGTCGCTTGGGTGGCTAGGGCCGGCCAGCTCCAGCAGCTCTGTTGGCTGACCGTCAACTACCCGCGTGCGCGGCCCTCGGTCCGCGGCCTCCCACGTGGTCAGCAGCCTCCCGTCCGCAGACAGGGCGGTATCCACGGCTCGGACCACGGTGACCGGCGGCCGCCGCTCACCACGCTCAACGCGATGCAGGTAGCCGGTGCACATGCGCTCGGCCGGCAAGGTCGGCGAGCGACAGGGCGGCGTCGGCGCGCGAGCTCGTCGGCGAAATCTGTGCGCTTCATCCCGACCCTCCCTTGTCGCCAACTTGCGCCCATGGGCGGAGGCGACAGCGAGACCCTCGCAAGTGTTCCACTCGGGTGCGACCGTGGGCACATGAGCAGCCCCAACGGCGGCCGCCGGCGCGCCCCGTTGAATCCGGGACGGCCCGACGATCATGAAAAGAGCTGCTTGAGCTGGTGGGCGCAGCAGGGTTGAACCTGCGCCCGCTCGGTTGTAAGCAGTTATGCCTCTAGCGCTGTCCTGAACTGGGAAAACACAGGTGACGGGCGAGCCTAGGTGTCTCAGTTAGAGGCTCACTAAACGATCTCCCGTCAAAGGACGACCCCGCACGCCGCTTGCGACGGCAGCACGGGGCCTGGACCGGACGCTGGAGGTCCGATCGTGAGCACAGATCTTGCCACGAACCGCGCGCAGGTAGCTCTGGGCAACCTCGCTTTCGCCCACGAGTACGACACCCCGCAACAGCGCCTCTTCGCTGCCGGGGCCGCGCTGGCCGTCGGGGTGCTCTACGACGAGGTGTGCGCAGCGATGGGCGGAAGGACGCTCGACGACGCGTTCATGCGGTACGCGAAAGGATGTGCGCCCGCTGTGAGCGGACTCGTGATGACGGCCCTCGACATCACCCGGCTCACGATGGCCGCCCTGCTGGGCGGAGCGGTCTACGCCGGGGCGTGCCTGTTCTGGCCCTGGACGGCGCGCGGGAGGTGCGAGGGAGGGCAAGTTCCGCTCCCCGAGCGGCAAGAACTGCGGCCCTGCCCACGGTGCGGGGGCAGCGGTCGCAAGGAGCGGTTGGGCGCTGTGGTGCTGCGCAAGCCAGCGACCATTTCGCCGGCCCAAATCGACCGCTCGGTGCCGTCCCCGTTGTCCAAGATGGCCGGGTAGTAGTGGCAGACGAAGTTCTCCGAGGTCACCCATTCCGCCGGGTCTCCTTGGGCAGCGTGCGGGTCTTCACCAGGTCGTGCACGAGGCTGCCGGGCATCGTGACGGTGCCGATGAGCACAGCGGTCACCTCCCGTGACCGCCCAGCATAACTCCGAAATTTCAGCGATCGGTGAAATGCTGGGCGGCGCGCCGGGCAACGCAGTCAGCTCAGGCCAGGCCTGTGAACTTGGCGATGAGTACCGTCGCGAGACCGCTGAGCGTGTTGAGACTCAGACCGGCGAGAGCTGATCGCGCCGCTTGGAGCTTCGATTGCTGCTCGGCATCCGGCGCGTTCTCGACAGCCTCGTCGATCGCGGCGAGCAGTGCATGCACCATCTGCTGTGACTTTCAGAGCTTTCTGGCGCGAAATCTTCAGCGCTATTTGACGCAGTCCTCCCGCGGTCGTGGGCCTCTCGGTTGGGGATCTACCACCGGGTTCGCAGGCTTCGCTTGGGGGCGTGCCTGGTCGCGCGCGCCACCCTAGGGTGTGGGCGGATGCAAGTGATTAGGAGTTCCAACCATGATCCTCCCGAAGGTCCGAGACTCTCGCTTCGTGACGATCCGCCGCGGTGGGACCCTCACCGATTCGGATCACCAGCTTCTGGCTCTTTGGGCGGCATCGTGCGCGGAGCACGTCCTTGACCTGTTCGAGTCGGCTCAGCCTGAGGACCAACGACCGCGTCAGGCGATCGAGCATGCCCGCGCCTGGGTGCGTGGCGAGGTCAAGATGATCCAGGCTCGCACGGCGGCCGGCCATGCAATGGCTGCGGCCAGAGACCTGCGTGGGGCAGCACGGCATGCCGCGTACGCTGCCGGTCAGGCCGGGGCCGTCGCGCACGTCGCCGCGCACGAACTCGGTGCGGCCGCCTATGCGATCAAGGCCGCACGTGCTGGCGCGCCGGAAGGCGAGGGCGAGGCCGCAGGGCGACTTGAGTGCCGGTGGCAGCGCGACCAGCTCCCGGAGGCGATTCGCGAGCTCGTACTTGACGACCAGCGGTTGCGGAACGACATCTGCTGGTCAGTGTTTGACTGCTGAGCACGCGTCGGGGCGCCAGCACCGCCCACAAGCCCATCGAGCGGACGCCGTGAGCTGACTCATCCGGCTCAACAACGGCGACCGGAACGCCTGTCCAGTAGCCGATCGGCTTGCATACGTGCGGGCGAGTTCTCGTTCGGCGGTGTGGGCGCCCCAGGGCGGTGACGGCCAGATGCAGGTCCCTAGAACTCAGCACGTTTCCGGGTGTCGAGAATGCGGCGCTGGCTCCGTCCTAGGTACACCAGTGGCCACGACAGGCCGCGCGACGAAGTAGGAGGGTCGGGAGCTGGCGCGATGACTACCACTGACGGAAGGTCCCGTAGCCTTGTGTTCCTGCGGTTTCCCGCGAGGCTGTCCCACTACGGTGGTCGTGGCCTGTGTTGTCTCGTTTCCGGCTCCCGCCCGTCAAACCGGGCATGCGGTTCTCCCGCACCCGGCTTACCGACGTCGTTCACCGCCGGCATTCGGTTTCACCCGCCAGGGCTTGTTCGCCCTGGGTGCGATCACGGTTCCGTTCAGGCTGACCAGCCCGCACCGGTCCGGCGAGAGGTAGGCGACCACGGACAGGCCGAAGCGTCGTCCGCGTTTATGCCGCTTCCCGACGAACAACGCCAGACGGTGCAGCGCGTAATCACTGATCTTGTCAAAGCGGACGGCGGAGTGACCGTACCGAAAGTAGGCACTCCAGCCGCGCAAGAACCTGTTCAGGTCCTCGACTACCGTCTCGACCCGCAGCAACAGCCGGGATCGGACCGTGAGCTCACGGAGTCGATCCCGGGCGTGCCGCATTGCCTTGTCGCTGGGCCAGCGGGCGAGGAAGGTGACACCCTTGCGGCCCCGGATCCCTCGCGATCGCACCAGCCGGTGATGAAAGCCCAGGAAGTCAAAGCCGGGGCCATCCACCTCCAGCCGCACGATCCGGGTCTTGGCCTCCTTCGGTTCCAAACCGAGATCGGCCAGCAGTTGGCGCAACCGCCCCAGGGCGGCTTCTGCCTGCTGCCGGGACTTGCACATCACCACCGCGTCATCGCAGTACCGAACCAGAACCCCGTGCTCCCGCCCATCCCACACC
>CAXUFG010000132.1:0-14636 GCA_964250265.1 uncultured Pseudonocardiaceae bacterium
GTCTACACCTTCGATGCGATCAGCATCAGTCGATTCATCCTGCGGCGCCACGCCGATGCCTGGAAATTGATCAAAGTTGCGGCCGAGATCGGTGGTCGGCTTGGACTCGACCTCGACAGCATTGAGGACTGGGCCACCCGCGCCGCGCGCACCAAGGCGGGCAGTCGCAAACCCGACATGGAGACATGTCGGGGTGCGGGAGCCTGCTGAGAGCCCGATATGTCTCCATGTCGGGGTGGGTCAACCGGTGTAGAGGGTACGGACGACGTCTTCGATGGACGGTTCGACCACGAATAGGTCGCGGACGGGGACCCGGGCTGCCACTGCGGCGATCAGCTCCGCCGCACTGGTCAGCTCAGCGGAGAAGGCCAGCTGCTGGCGCAACCCGTCCGCCTCGACCGTGACGTCGACCACGCCGGGCAGGCCAGCGAGCGCCGCAGCCGGTTCCTCGAGGTCCACGACCAGCCGGCGGGCGCCGCCGAAGCGGCGGCGCAGCTCCTCCAGCGAGCCGTCCACCAGCACCCGCCCATGGTCGATGACCACCAGCCGCCGGCAGAGCCGCTCGACATCGGGCAGGTCGTGCGTGGTCAGCAACAGGGTGACCCCCTCGACGGCGTTGGATCGGGCCAGAAACGCCCGCAACCGCTCCTTGCTGATCAGGTCGAGCCCGACCGTCGGCTCGTCCAGCACCAGCAGCTCAGGCGAATGCAGCAGCGCCGCGGTGACCTCGCCGCGCATCCGCTGGCCCAGGGACAGCTGCCGCACCGGGGTGGCCAGGAACGGCGCCAGCTCCAGCAGCTCGACGCACTCCTCGAGCCGGCGGCCATGGTCGGCCTCGGGCACCCGGTGGATCGTGCGCAGCAGCGCAAAGCTCTCCGCGAGCGGCAGGTCCCACCACAGCTGGCTGCGCTGCCCGAACACCACGCCGATTCGCCGGGCCAGCTCGCGGCGCCTTCGCACCGGGTCCAGCCCACAGACCCGCACCCGGCCGGCGGTGGGCACCAGGATCCCGGTCAGCATCTTGATCATTGTCGACTTGCCGGCTCCGTTGGGCCCTAGCAGGCCGAGCGCCTCGCCGCGCGCGACGGACAGCGTCACCCCGTCCACCGCGGCCAGCTGGACCCCGCGCTTGCGCCGGAACTCCCGGCGCAGACCCTCGAGCTCGATCACGCCCATTCACGACCCCGTGCCCACGTAATGGCGCAAGCCGGCCCGCCAGATCACGGCGGCGACGCCGGCCGCGAGCACCGCCACCACCGGCGCACAGTACGGCAACAACGGGTGCAGCCCGAGTGGATCCGGCTTGCCGAGGATCGCCAGCGCCGGGTAGTAGGCGACGAACGCGCCGGGTACCACGAACGCCATCAGCCGCAGTAGCCATCCAGAGAACACCGACACCGGGTAGGAGGTGAACATCCCGGAGCCATAGGTCACCGCGTTGGGCAGCTCCTGGCCTTCCACCAGCCAGAACGTAGTGGCGGTGGCCGCCACCCAGATCGCGCCAAACAACACCAGCCCGGTCAACGGTGTGATCAGCAGCACCGCGATGTGCAGCGGAGTCCAGGAGATGTTCGACGTGACCAGCACGTAGCTCAGCACGGCGAGCGAGGTGGCGACCTTGCCGAGCCGCCGCAGCGCGAACTCGGCCAGGCAGATCTGGGTGATGGCGGGCAGCGGGCGCAGCAGCAGGGCGTCCAGCGTCCCGGTGCGGACCAGCCGGGCAAGGTTGTCCAGCGAGCCGACCAGCATGTCGGACAGCCCGAAAGCGATCCCCGCCAAGCCGTAGACCAGCAGTACCTCCCGCAGGGTGAACCCGCCCATCTCGCTGATCCGGGAGAACAGCACCACGACGACCACCACGTCCTCGAGCTGTACTAGCGCCTGCGCGAGGCACTGCAACGCGAACGAGGTCGGATAAGCAAGCTGGCTGCGGACCGACGCGGCCACCAGGCTCCGGTAGATCACGAGTCGATCAGCCACCCTGGATCACCAGCGTCCGCACCGCCCTGGCCAGCACCACACGCCCGGCCACCAGCAGCGACACCGCCCAGGCCAGCTGGCAGGCCAGCAGCGCCAGTACCCCATCCCGACCGATGGCGATCTCGATCGGCGCCTGCAGCATCGCCGGGAACGGCGTCGCCCAGATCACCGCCCGGGCCCATCCGGGGAAGAACGCGATCGGGATGGCCAACCCGGCTAGCACGCTGCTGACCACGGCGTACACCGACAGCAGTCCGCGCCAGTCCAGTAGCCAGAACGCCACCAGGTTCAGCAGGAACCGGATCGCGAAGCTGACCAGGACGGCGAGCAGCACGCTGAGCCCGAACACCGCCCAGCGCAGCGCCGAGCCGGGCAGCGTCAGATCGAAGAAAGCCAACCCGACCAGCAGCGGGACGGTGAACCGGGTGAGGAGCGCGAAGCCCGCCCGGCCCAGATCCTCGGCCAGCAGCGCGGCTTGCAGGTCGATCGGTCGGAGCAGGTCGATCGCCACGTCGCCGCTGCGCACCCGCTCACCGAAGTCGGAATTCCCCCAGACCAGCACCACTGCGAGCAGCCCCTGGCCGATCCAGACGAACGTGACCGTGCGGGACGGGTCGTAGCCGGCGACCCGGGCGCTGCCTGCGAACACGGTGAGCAGTACCGCGCACCGCATGAAGCCGAACACCACGTTGGTGGCCAACCCCGCGACGACCGCCTGCCGGTAGGTCGCGTACCGCCGGAAGCCGGCGCGGATCAGCCGTAGGTAGCAGGCGAGCACGCCGGACTACGTTAGCCGGATAGCGGCTCGCCGAGCAGGTTACTGGTACGCCCGGTAACGCAGGGATTTAGTCTTCGTGACCGTTCGCCCGATGGCCGGCCGCGCAGCATAGGCTGGCATTGTCACGGTGTCAGTCGAGAGGAGTGCCCGACCGGTGGCCAAGATCAAGGTAGTGGGGACGGTTGTCGAGCTTGATGGCGACGAGATGACCCGGATCATCTGGCAATTCATCAAGGACAAGCTGATCCTGCCTCATCTCGATATCAATCTCGACTACTACGATCTCGCCATCCAGTGCAGGGATGCCACCGATGACCAGATCACCGTCGATGCCGCGCACGCGATCCTCAGGCACGGGGTGGGCGTCAAATGTGCCACTATCACACCGGATGAGGCGCGGGTCGAGGAGTTTGGCCTGAAGAAGATGTGGCGCTCACCGAACGGCACAGTCCGCAACATTCTCGGTGGTGTGATCTTCCGCGAACCGATCGTCTGTTCCAACGTTCCTCGTCTCGTGCCGCACTGGAACGAACCGATCGTCATCGGTCGCCACGCTTACGGTGACCAGTACAAGGCCACCGATCTCGTCATCCCTGGACCAGGCACCGTGACGATCACCTATACCCCCGACGACGGTGGCGAGCCGATAGAGATGGAGGTCGCGCGCTTCGGCGAGGGTGGCGGCGTCGCTCTAGGAATGTTCAACTACCGCAAATCCATCGAGGACTTCGCGCGAGCGTCGATGCGTTATGGCTTGGCTCGTAAGTACCCGGTCTATCTCTCGACCAAGAACACGATCCTCAAGGCGTATGACGGCATGTTCAAAGACGTGTTCGCCGAGATTTACGAATCGGAGTTCAAGACCGACTTCGAGACCAACGGCCTTACCTACGAGCATCGGTTGATCGACGACATGGTGGCGGCCGCCCTGAAGTGGTCGGGCGGTTATGTCTGGGCGTTGAAGAACTACGACGGCGACGTGCAGTCCGACACCATCGCGCAGGGCTTCGGCTCCCTGGGTCTGATGACGAGCGTGCTGATGACCCCGGACGGCCGGACCGTCGAGGCTGAGGCCGCGCACGGCACCGTCACCCGGCATTTCCGGCAGCATCAGCAGGGCAAACCCACCTCGACCAACCCGATCGCGTCGATCTTCGCGTGGACCGGCGGTCTGCGCCACCGCGGCATGCTGGATGCCACGCCGGAGGTCACCCGGTTTGCCCAGACCTTGGAGTGGGTCTGCATCAACACCGTGCAGAGCGGCAAGATGACCAAGGATCTGGCGTTGCTGATCGGTCCGGATACCCCGTACCTGACCACCGAGGCCTTCCTCGACGAGCTCGATCGGGGGTTGCGGCACGCCACCGGGCTGTGACAATGAGATGATCACAGCTTGGACGGCGGAGAGTGATCAGATGGCTTGGACAAAGCAGCGGTGGGTCGTCGGCGGGGCCATAGCGGTGGGGGCCCTGCTGCTGCTCTCTGAACACAGCAACCAGAGCTTCACCAGCGGGGACACCAGCATCATCGGTGGGGATACCAGCACCGGCGGGGACGCCGGCACCGGCGTGACGAGCGGCGCGCGACCGTGCACAGTGACGATCACCGCTGACGTGCTCAACGCACGGTCGAGCCCCGACGGCAACGCCCGGGTCGTGGACACCTACCGCAAGGGAGAGGTGGTGTCGGCCGATCGGACGACCAGCAACGGTTTCCGGGAGCTCGCGCCGGGCCGCTGGGTCACAGCGGAGTTCCTCGAACCGACGCCGGGCAGCGACTGCGGTTGACGCTAATCCCGATGAACTCGCCGCGTGCAGGGTGCAACAATCCACCAATGTCGCATGCTGTGTGCAACGTCACCGAGCGTCGTCCCCGGGTACTCTCCGGTATCCAGCCCACCGCCGACTCGTATCACCTCGGTAACTACCTCGGTGCCATCCGGCAATGGGTGGCCCTGCAGGCCGACCACGACGCGTTCTACTGTGTGGTCGACCTGCATGCGATCACCTTCGATCAGGATCCTGGCAAGCTGCGGCGGCGGACCCGGTTGGCCGCGGCGCAGATGCTCGCCCTGGGCGTCGATGCGGATCGGTCCACGGTCTTCGTGCAGAGCCACGTACCCGAGCACACCCAGCTGTCCTGGGTACTGGAGTGCCTCACCGGCTTCGGTGAGGCGTCCCGGATGACCCAGTTCAAGGACAAGTCGGCCAAGCAGGGCAGCGACAGAGTGGGCGTCGGGCTGTTCACCTACCCGATCCTGCAGGCCGCCGACATCCTGCTCTACCAGGCCGACCAGGTGCCGGTGGGCGAGGATCAGCGCCAGCACATCGAGCTCACCCGGGATCTCGCCATCCGGTTCAACACCCGCTACGGCCCCACGTTCACCGTGCCCGCGCCGCACATCGTCAAGGGCGCCGAGAAGATCTACGACCTGGTTGATCCGACGGCGAAGATGAGCAAGTCGGCGTCCTCGCCGGCCGGGGTGATCGACCTGCTGGATGACCCGAAAGTGTCCGCCAAGAAGATCCGCTCGGCGGTCACCGACACCGGACGCGAGATCCACTACGACCCAGCGACCAAGCCGGGCGTGTCGAACCTGCTGGTGATCTACTCGGCGCTGTCCGGTCGCAGCATCGACGATCTGGTAGCGGCGTATGCAGGACAGGGGTACGGCGCGCTGAAATCCGATGTCGCGCAGGCGCTCGCCGATTTCGTGACCCCGCTGCGCCAGGCGGTGGCCGGCTACACCGACGACCCGGCCGAGCTGGACAAGCTGCTGGCTCGCGGTGCCGAGCGGGCCCGTGAAGTCGCCGCCGAAACTCTACGTGCGGTGTACGAGAGGGTGGGTTTCCTGCCGCCCACGGGCTGAATCCGCAGTTGCGGACTAACCTGGGAGCACATGTGGGGGATCCTCGAGCGTTGGCGGCTGCGCTACCCGTGGCTGGATCGTCTAGTGCGCGCCGGCCAGTCGTACACCGCCCACCACGGCGACCATTACGCGGCGGCGATCACCTTCTTCAGCGTGCTGTCGCTGATCCCGCTGTTGATGATCGCTTTCGCCGCGGCGGGTTTCGTGCTCGCCAGCAATCCTGCGCTGCTGAACCAGTTGCAGGAACAGATCCAGACGGCGGCGCCTGCCGGGTTGGGCGGTATGCTCAACAGGGTCATCAAAGGGGTGATCGCCTCGCGCAGCGGTGTGGGGATCGTCGGTTTGCTCGGGGCGCTGTATTCCGGGCTGGGCTGGATGGGCAACCTCCGCGAGGCCCTGACAGCTCAATGGGAGCAGCCGCCAGGACCTGCGGGCTTCCTGCGCACCAAGGTGTTCGACCTGCTCGCGCTGCTCGGTCTGGGGGTGGCGCTGATGGCGTCGTTCGCCTTGACCGGCATAGGCACCGGGTTCGCTACTGGTGTGCTGCAAGCGATCGGCCTTGGTCAGATTCCGGGCGCCCGGCTGGTATTCACCGGACTCGCGGTGGCGGCATCGGTCGCGGGCATGTGGCTGGTCTTCCTCTGGGTGATCGCCAGGTTGCCGCGCCAGCCTGTGCCGCTGCGCATGGCGGTGCGCGCCGCGTGGTTCGGGGCGTTCGGTTTCGAGATCCTGAAGCAGGCGTTCGCTATCTACCTGGACAGCGTCACCAACAGCCCCACCGGACAGTTGTTCGGTCCGGTGATCGGGCTGATGGTGTTCGCTTACTTCGTCTCCCGGTTCCTGCTGTTCCTCACTGCCTGGGCCGCCGTGGGCGCGGCCGACGCACCGGAAAAGGGGCCCGACGATCACCCGCGAGTCCCGTCGCCGCGATCCCCGCAGCCTGAGGCGATCCCTCCCGGAGTCAGCACGGGGGTCGTGGAGTTCCGCCCGGATGCCCCGCGCTAGAACGATCCTGGGCGGGGCGAGCCGGAAGACCGCCGCCGGCTCGGTTGGTGATCACGATCAGGATGCGGCGGCGTGCTCGGTCGTCGCGGGTAACCCGAGGTCGACTGCGAGCCCGACGACGGCCTGGTCGATGCGACGTAGGTGGCGCAGCACCGCGAGCACCCGCTCCCGGTCAGAGGCCGGGCCGCTGGCCACCGCGTCCTCTGCGCGGTCGAGCAGCGGCTGCGCAGAGGTCACCTCGGCGGCGCGATCGCCATCGTCCACCGCGGCGGCCAGTGCGTCGATGTTGCGCCGCACCACGACCGTGGCGCCGCACAGCCCAGGGCGCAGCGCCGCCGGGTCGGACACCCGGACCGCGCACAGCCGGGCCAGGCCCCGCGCGTAGTGGTCGCAGGCCAGCAGCACCCGCAGACCGTGCCGCGCTCCGGATCGCCCCGCGATCCCGGCCAGCCCGTCGGTGAGTGGCTTCGCGCTGGTCCGCAGCGTGCGCACGTCCTCACCCAGTTCGCGCGCGTCGCCGACCAGACCGGCACCGTTGGCGTCGCCGAGCAGGCTGTCCACGGCATGTGACACCAGCTCACCGATACCGGTCAAAACGGTGCGGGCGTGCCCGCCGACGGTGCTGCGGGTGCTCGTCGGCAGCACGAGGTAGGCCACCACGATGCCGATCGCCGCGCCTGCCGCCGTCTCTTCCAGCCGCACCAGCAACAGCCCGACACTGAACTGGCCGAGCAACCCGTAGAGCAGCGCCAGCATGGTGGTGATCCAGAACATCATGAACGCCGGCGAGACCTGTACCAGGTAGAAGGCGAAGAAGATGCAGGCACCGATGAGCACCAGCGAGATCGGGGTGTTGCCGCCGACCAGCACGGCGACGAGCACCCCGGCGATCACACCGCCGACCGTGCCCAGCACTCGCTGCCAACCCTTGCTCAGCGTCTCCCCGCTCGACGCCGTTCCGGCGTAGATCACGAATGCGGCGATCACCGCCCAGTACCAGCGGCTGGGCGAGATCAGCTCGCCCGCAACGATGGCCAGCGCACCGGCCACTCCGACCTGGACCGCCTGGCGGGTCGTGATCCGCAGCCCGTCCTGGGGTTCCTCGTCCCCAGGCGGCACGTCCGCTGTGCTCGAACCGTCCGAGTGGTCATCGGGCACCTGCTCAGGCTCATCCGTGGCGGCCGGTGCCACCTCCGAAAGCGGAATGGCCAACGCCGCACGGACCACGGTTACCACCGCTATCCGCAGCCGGTTGACCACCGCGCCATCGAACGTAGTGGCGTTCTCGAGCTGGTCGGCGAGGCCCCGGACGCGGTCATCGAGCCCGGCGGTTCTCTCGGTGCGCAGCGCGGTGCGCAACTGCCCGAGCACGTCGGCCAACCTACGGCGCTCGGCGGCCGGCACTGCGGGTTCGAGGTCCAGGACTCGCACGGTCAGCCCGGCCAGCCGCTCCGTCGCCAGCTCGGCATCGAACATCCACAGCGTCGGCTCGCCGGCCCCGCGTCGTCGATCCGGTCCTCCGCCATCAGTGCGGTGTCATTGAGCCTGGTCAGCAGATGCTGCAATCGTCTTCGGGACCGTGGCGTCAATGACCCGTCGCGCAGTCCCTCGGCGGCCGCGCCGAGGACCGCGCCGAGGCGAGCCCGGAAGGCGTGTCTCAGCCTGGTCAGCTCCCGTTCCGGCCGGTCCGGGAGCACGACGTTGCGCATCAGCAGGCTGCATGCCACCCCGATGACCACCGCGACCGCCAGGCTGGGTAGTTGCCCGATTCCGGTGTGGAGGAACAGCGCAAGGAAGTATGAGATGAACGCGCCCATGCCCAGCGCCATCCCCCGCGGGCCGAACCGGCGCACGTACACCGTCGCCATCATGATCACCACGAACACCGCGTCGCCGGCGTACCGATGCGGCGCCAGTAACGCGCCGAGGGCCACCGCCGCAATGGCCGGCAGCGGCAGCAACGCCGTGGTGAGCGTCCGCTGCCGGGGCTCCGGGTCGTTGACGGTCATCGAGGAGATCATCGCAATCACCACACCGAGCAGCGCGACGGTGATCGGCTGGCCGGTCAGGGTGACCAGCCCCCCGAGCACCACGAGGGCTAGCACCGCAGTGGCGAGGGTGGTCCCGGCCATTCGCCGCCGCAACGATCCGGGATCGGACGCGACCAGCCAGTCCCGGGCTCGGGCAACCGCCTCGGCAAGCACACCTCCGATCGTCGCACGGGTCGGGGAATACCAGCTCGGTCCAGGGTTCAACCCTGATACGCCGGCGGCTCGCAGGGTGTGTACTGGAGTTGCGGGTCAGCTCCCAGTGCCCTCCCCGACTGGGACCCGCCATAAGTGCTAGGAGACCGCTATGCAGACCCTGATCAAGGTCCTCGGGATCATCGCGCTGATCTGGATCGGATTCATGGTTCTGGGTGTTGTGTTCAAGTTCCTGATCTGGGCGCTGGTCATCGGTGCGGTGCTGTTCGTCGGTTCGGCCGCCTACGCTGCGGTGAAGGGCCGCTCGGACCGTAGCGCGCTGCGCTGAGACTGGAGGGCTCAGCCGGATCCTGGGCCGGCGAGCAGGCGCCGGAGTAGGTGCATCGCGACGGTGACCGACCGGTCGCGGATCTCGGCTCGGTCGCCGGGCAGCACCGGGTCGCCGGCGCGAACCGCCCCGGCATCGGTGCTCACGCAGATGCACACGTAGCCGACCGGCTTGGCCCCGGTGCCCCCGTCTGGGCCGGCCACCCCGGTGATCCCGACGCCGACCTGGACACCGAAACGGTCCCGCGCCCCGTCCGCCATCGCCCGGGCCACTTCCGGGGACACTGCGCCGTGCTGCTCGATCAGCTCGGCGGGCACGCCCAGCAACTCGGTCTTCGCGGTGTTGGAGTACGCCACCACACCGCCGGCGACGTAGTCCGATGACCCCGGCCGCTCGGTGAGCCGGGCGGCCAGCAACCCGCCGGTGCACGACTCCGCCAGCCCGATCCGCCGGCCGTGCAGCAACGCGGCGACCTGGTCGTCCAGCGACGTGCCGTCGGTGGAGAACAGGTAGCGGGCGTGCCGGTCGCGGATCGCCTCGATCAACGCATCGCGGGTCCGCTCGGCACCGGTGCGGTGCCGGATGTCGATGACCAGCTCGGCCCGCCGCAGGCAGGTGGTGATCTCCAGCGGCGCCAAGTCCAGTGACTCGCCCACCTCCCGCAGGGTCGCCGCGATCTGTGACTCGGGCAGACCGAACAGTTTCAGCTGCGCGGACTCAAACGGCTGGGTACGCCCCAGCACCTCTCGAACGGCCGGGGTGGCCAGGGCCGCGCCCCACATCTGCTGCAGTTCCCGGGGCGGTCCGGGCAGCACGATGACCGTCGGCCCGTCCTCAACTGGCACCACCAGGCCGGGCGCAGTTCCCACCGGATCGAGTGCCGCGGCACCCCGGGGCACCATCGCCTGCTTGCGGTTCGCCGCCCGCAGTCCCTCCGGGTCGAAGTCTGAGAGGTGGCGAAACCGGGCCAGGATAGTGGCGATCTGTTTCTCCATACGCTCGTCGAGCTCCAACTCCACCCCGGCGAACTCAGCGACCACCGCAGCGGTCACATCGTCCGCGGTCGGGCCCAGACCACCGCTGGTGACGATCAACTCGACGCCCTGATCGGCGAGGAATCGCAGCGCTGCGGCCAGATCCGCCGGCCGATCCCCGACGCAGAGCAGGTGCGCCACCTCGATCCCCAACTCGCCCAGCCGCTGCGAAAGCCACGGGCCGTTGCGGTCGCTGATCAGACCGGTGAGCAGCTCCGTTCCGGTGATCGCAATTCCCGCCCGGACGTCGGGACTGCTGCTCGGGCCGTCATTACTCACGAGACGGCACGCTAGCGCGGAAGGCATGCTTTGTCCTGGGAGGCCACGATGAGATTCCGCCGCACCGCTGGCGCGCTTCCAGCCGATCCGGGCACACCGATGCTGATCGGCGTCGAGGACCTCAAGACACCGGCATGGGCGGAGGCGATCGAAACGGTAGGGGGCTCGAGTGCGGGCCGGATGCTGCGCTCAGCGCCGATCGCGCTCGGCGTGCTGGTGCGGATGGCGTGGCGGGCCTCGCCGCGATTGACGTTGCTCGCCGCCGTGGTCGAGCTGGCCTCGGGATGTGCAACCGCATTCGGGTTGCTGGCCACTGCGAACGTGCTGGCCCAATTGCTCCAGCAGGGTCCGACCCCGCAGCGAGTGGTGGCCGCGCTGCCGGCGTTGTTACTGGTGATGGCCTCTTACGCGGCCCGGGGGATGCTGGAAGCCGCGGTCGGGGCAGTGCACGCGGTGCTTGCGCCGCAAGTGGAGCTGCACGCGCAGGATGAGCTGCATGCCGCGGTGATCGGGGTGGAGCTGGTCGCCTTTGACGACGCGGACTTCGTGGAGTTGGTGCGCCGCGCCGCGGGCCAGGGGGTCGCCAGCGTCGGCCAGGGAGTCACCGAGGCGGGGAACCTGCTCAGCTCGGCGATCTCGCTCACCGCCGCGATCGTGACCGCCGGGCTGCTCAACCCCGTGCTGGCCCCGGTAGTGCTGCTGGCGGCGGTACCCAACGGGTGGGCCAGCGTGCGGGCCGCGAGGCTGACCTATGAGTCGTTCGTGCGGATGATCTCGCGGCGGCGCCGGCTGGGAATCACCAGCGACCTGATTACCGGCCGGCGGGAGTCGGCCGAGGTCAGGGCCTTCACGACTCAGGAAACCCTACTCACCGAGCACCGGCGGATCGGAGCGCAACTGGCCGCGGAGTCGGTCAAGGTCGAGCATCGCAAGACCGCAATCCGGCTGCTGGGACGGGGCCTGGCCGGGATCGGTACGGCGCTGGCCTACGGCGTGCTCGGGGTGCTGCTCTACATCGGGGCGATGCCGCTGGCCCTGGCCGGCGCGGCGGCGGTCGCGATGCGCACCGCGAGTTCGGCGGTGTCCATCACGGTCTACACGGCTAACCGGCTGTTTGAGCAGAGCTTCTACCTCGACATGCTGGCCAGCTGCCTGTCCCAGGCCCGTGGTCATCATCGGGCCGGAGCCGCGTTGCCGCTGCCATCCGATCCGCAGCTCATCGAGTTACACGAAGTTTCCTTCAGCTACCCCGGCAAGGACGAGCCCGCGTTGCGGAAGGTGAGCCTCACGATCCGCCGTGGGCAGGTTATTGCCCTGGTGGGGGAGAACGGCTCCGGCAAGTCCACCCTGGCCAAAGTGATCACCGGACTCTACCTGCCGGATGAGGGACGGGTGACCTGGGACGGGGTCGATATCGCCAAGGTCGACCAGCATGCGCTGCACTCCCAGGTCACCGTGGTGCTACAGGACCCCGTCGAGTGGCCGATGACCGCGGAGAACAACGTTCGCATCGGCCGGTTGGAACGGGCGGATCCCGATCGCAGCGCGCTCGTGGCGTCCGCCGCCGACTCCGGTGCCGACGCCGTGATCGAGGATCTCGCTGAGGGCTGGAGCAGTGTGCTGTCCCGGGAGTTCCAGAACGGGTGTGACCTCTCCGGTGGGCAGTGGCAACGGATCAGCGTGGCCCGCGGCCTGTACCGGGACGCACCGCTGCTCATCGCCGACGAGCCCACCGCCGCGATGGATGCCCGGGCCGAGCACGCCGTGTTCCAGTCCCTACAGTCGCTGAGCCGCGCAGCTGCCGCATCAGGCAATGGCGATTCCTCTGGAAGTTCTCGAACGACGGTGCTGATCACTCACCGGTTGGCCAACGTCCGGCATGCCGACCAGATCATCGTGCTGGATCACGGCCGCATCACCGAGCAGGGCACTCATGAGGAGTTGATGGCTCGCGGTGGCGGGTACGCCGAGCTGTTCACTTTGCAGGCTCGCGCCTACCTCGATGGCGCCGGCCAGCTCAGCTACTTGCAGAAGGACCCGCCGATGAATCGGTCCACCTCGCTGGCCGACGGCGGGGGCAGCGTATCCGCGTAGCGTTCGGCATCGTCGCGAGGTTCATATCCCAACGCTCTCGCTTCGTCCAAGGAAAACCGGCTCCGGGTGTTCGCGGAGATTCCCCACAGGATCCGGAATCCCGGGTCTGGTGCGGTCAACAGCGCTTCCATCAGCCGCGCGCAGTCGTCCGGTGAAAGCCACGTGGATAACATGCGGTGATCTTGTGGGTGCTCGATGCAGGATCCGATCCGTACGCAGAGTACGTTGATGCCGTAACGGTCGTGATACAGACTGCCGAGAGCCTCGTTCGTCGCCTTGCTCACCCCGTAGAAGGTGTCCGGACGGGGAAAAACATAGTCTGGAATGACGTCGTCGGAGTACGGATGGAAGCCGACTGCATGGTTACTGCTGGCGAGGATCACCCGAGGAACTCCGGCCATCCGCGCCGCTTCCAGCACTGAGTAGGCGCCGTGGATATTGGTGTGCAGGATGCGCTGCCAATCCGACTCTTGGGCGATGCCGCCAAGGTGAATGACGGCGTCGACGTCGTCCGTGGCGTGCCTGACCGCGTCGAGATCGGTGATGTCCACTTCCGCTATCTCGACGAGCTCGCCGTGTTCCGCGCGCGGTAATGGCGCGATATCGACCAGCCGAAGGGTGCGCTTAGGCCGCGCCATCCGGGGCCGCAACATTGTGCCGATTCTACCGGCCGCTCCGGTAATGAGGATGCGTTCATTCATAAACCGATATTACGTGAGAGAAGACCAGGTCCGGTGCCAGTCCTCAGCTGCGCTGAGGCTCCCGAACTCAACAGCAGAGCTGTTGGAGCTTGATCGAAGAGCTCCGCTGTTGAGTTCGGGAGCAGGAGGGTTGATCAACAATTACGAGGTCTGCAAGGAGGTCAGTGGTGTCGCTGGCGGGCGATGAGGGCACCGAGTATGGCCAGGATGGTCACTGCCAGGCCGATCCACAGGATCACCGGGAGCAGCGGGAGGGCTTCGGGGGATCTACCGTTCCAGCCTCGGGATGCGGCATGGAGCCCGACCTGGGGAGGCTCGGCGCCGGGAGCTGTCGCGGTTGTCTCAGGCGCCTGCGCTCCGTTGACCAGCCTGCCTACCGGCTCGCCGGTAGGCAGGGCGAACCCGTAACTCAGTAGCCGGGCGGCCTGTTCGGACATCGACACCGGCCGCTGCTCGCCCCGCATCAGCACCACCATCAGGCGCCGCCCGCCGCGCTGCGCGGCGTCGAGTTGGGTGTGCCGGGCATCGTCGGTGAACCCGGTCTTGCCGCCCAGCGCGCCGGGATAGCTCCTGAGCAGCTTGTTGTCGTTGCTGACGACGAACCCGGGGCGGTTACCGAAACCAGGGAAATCGGCCTGCCGGGTGCCCAGCAGCTCGACCAGCAGCGGACGGCTGAGCACCTGGCGGAAGGCCAACGCCAAGTCGTAGGCCGACGCGCTCATTCCCGGGCCGTCCAGTCCGGACGGAGTGGCCGCGCGGGTATCCAGCGCACCGAGACTGGCGGCTAACCGGTTCATCTGCGTGACGGTCGCGCTCACGCCGCCCAGCTGATCGGCCAGCGCGTGCGCGGCGTCATTACCGGAAACCAGCAGCAAACCGGTGAGCAGCTGCCGGATGGTGTAGTGGCCACCCGGGCCGAGGCCGACCCGGCTGCCATCCTGGTTGGCGTCCACCTGGGTGGCGGTCACCACCCGGTCAGCAGGAAGCTGATCGACGGTCAGCAGGGCGGTGAACAGTTTCAGCGTTGATGCCGGGCGGTGACGCGCGTGCGGGTCCTTGGCGGCGAGCACCTCGCCGGAGTCTGCATCGGCGATCAGCCAGGACATCGCGCTGATTCCGGTGGGCGGGTCGGGTGCGCCGGCTGGCAGGACCACTCCGCACTCGCCCATCCGCGACCCACCGACTGGAGAGTCGGGAACCGATAACGGCGGCGGCACCAGGCTGCCTGGCTTCGGCGCTTCGGAGGAGTCGATCGGCGGTGGCGGGGCGATCTGCTGCGAACATGCGGGCTGCGCGGCGGCGGGTGCCGTTCCGAGCAGAATCGCAACGGCCACGAGCCAGCTAACGTTCGGCACGGCCGAACG
>CAXUFG010000133.1:0-10857 GCA_964250265.1 uncultured Pseudonocardiaceae bacterium
GTGTTTAGGGTGTTTTTGGTGTGGGGGGGGGGGGGGGGCCCCCCCCCCGCGGGGGTGGCGGGGCGGGGGGAGGGCATGCCGAACCCGACACGGGTGGGTGCGGGCTGGTTGTTGGCGTTCATCCTCTTGGCGTCATCCTTGCCCGTTGGTGTATCTGCTGCCCTGCGGCTTATCGGTCGCGTAGGAGTGCAGTGTGTAGCGGATGGAGCGGTCGTGCGACTCCTGGCGCTCGAGCCGGAAGCCGGGCTCCTCGGTCGGCCGCGCCACGATGAACGACAGCCCGACGGTCTGCTTGCCGTAACTCGCGTTGTAGGCGTTGACCCGGATGTAGTGCTCCGGCTTGGCCTTGCGGCAGGCGTTCACCTCGGCAAGCACCCCGGCGGCGTCGGCCAGGTCGAACATCGGCAGCCCCCACATATCCCAGTAGACGTTGCGGGGATGCGGGTCGTCGGTGAACTCCACCGAGCAGGGCCAGTTGTTGTCCAGCGCGTACTGGATTTGCGCGGTGATCTCCGCGTCGGTCAGGTCGGGCAGGAAGGAGAACGTGCCCTGAGTGATTCGCATCTGTAGCTCCTTCGCTATCAGATAGAGGTCGGCGTCTCGACCACGTCGGGCACGTCGGTCGACTCGAAGTTGAAGGAGATGTCGCCCCAAGTCGCCAGTGCGACGTCGAGCTCGCGGCTGTGCTTGCAGGCCGCCTTGAGGATCTCCTGGGCCTCTTTGCGGTAGTCCTTGCCCTCGTTGCGGGCCTTGATGATCGCCTCCAGGGCGACCCGGTTGGCGGTGGCACCCGCGGCGATACCCATCGGGTGGCCGATCGTGCCGCCACCGAACTGCAGCACCACGTCCTCGCCGAGGTAGTGCAGCAGATCGCCCATCTGCCCGGCGTGGATCCCGCCCGAAGCCACCGGCATCACGCCCGGCATCGAGCCCCAGTCCTGATCGAAGTAGAGGCCCTTGACGGGGTTCGCCGCGAGCTTGCCCAGCCTCAGGGTGTCGTAGTAGCCCTGAATCGCGTTCGGGTCGCCCTCCAGCTTGCCGACCACCGTGCCAGAGTGGATGTGGTCCACTCCTGCCAGCCGCATCCACTTCGCGAGCACCCGGAAGTTCACCCCGTGGTTCTTCTGCCGGGCGTAGGTGGCGTAGCCGGCCCGGTGCAGGTGCAGGATGCACCCGTTGGCCCGGGCCCACTTCGCCATCGACTGGATGGCGGTGAAGCCGATGGTGAGGTCGATCATGATGATGACGGTGCCGAGCTCCTTGGCGAACGCGGCGCGCTCGTACATGTCCTCCATGGTGGCCGCAGTGACGTTGAGGTAATGGCCCTTGACCTCGCCAGTCGCCGCCGACGCGCGATTCACGCCTTCCATCGAGTACAGGTACCGGTCCCGCCAGCGCATGAACGGCTGGGAGTTGATGTTCTCGTCGTCCTTGGTGAAGTCCAGCCCGCCGCGCAGTGCCTCGTAGACCACCCGGCCGTAGTTGCGGGCGGACAGGCCCAGCTTGGGCTTGGTGGTGGCGCCCAGCAGCGGGCGGCCGTATTTGTCCAGGTACTCCCGCTCCATGATGATCCCGTGCGCGGGGCCCTGGAAGGTCTTGACGTAGTGCAGCGGGATCCGCATGTCCTCCAGGCGCAGCGCCTTGAGTGCCTTGAACCCGAACACGTTGCCGATGATCGAGGACGTGAGGTTCGCGATCGAACCCTCCTCGAACAGGTCGACGTCGTAGGCGATGTAGGCGATGTACTGGTTGTCGGAGTTCGGGACCGCGTCCACCCGGTAGCACTTGGCCTGGTAGGTCTTGTAATCGGTGAGCCGGTCGGTCCACACCACCGTCCAGGTTGCGGTCGATGACTCGCCGGCCACTGCGGCGCCGGCCTCCTCCGGCGGAACCCCGGGTTGCGGGGTGATCCGGAACGCGCAGAGCACGTCGGTGTCCTTGGGCTGGTAGTCAGGCTCCCAATAGCCCATCTCGGCGTAGGGGATAACTCCCGCCGACCAGCGGTCTGCCTTTTTCTTCTTCGATCCGTTGACTTCGGTGTCAGCCACGCTGTGCCTCCTCTTGTCACTATCGAGCTTGGCGGCAGATAATCAGCCTGTCTATCAAGTCTTTGGCCACGACTATGTAGTCTTCGCTCAGGGGTCGGTGAGTGTTGTGACGACCGAATCTCGGTTACGCACGTTGGTGGCGCTGGCCGCCACCGGGTCGGTGCGCGGCGCCGCGAGCCGCCTGACGGTCACCGAGTCGGCGGTGTCGGCCTCGATCGGAGCGCTCGCTCGTGAGCTCGGAGTGCCACTCGTCGAACCAGTGGGCCGCGGGCTGCGGTTGACCGCGTCCGGCTCCGTCTACGCCCGGTATGCCCGCCGGGTGCTGGGGCTGCTGGACGAAGGCGCTGCTGCTGCGGCCGCCGAGCTTGACCCGGAGCGGGGCCGGCTACGCCTGGCTGCGGTTACCACTGCGGGAGAGCACCTGCTGCCCGCTCTGCTGACCGAGTTCCGCCGCCAGTATCCGGCGATCGCGCTGGCCCTGGAGGTCGCCCCCAGCGCGCTGGTGTGGGACCTGGTCAGTTCGCACGAGGTCGACCTGGTCATCGCCGGAGCGCCGCCCTCGGGAGTGGAGGCCCGGGTGGTCGCGACCAAGCCCAACGAGCTCGTCGTCGCCGCAGCGCCCTCGGTCGCCGAGGCTTTCGACTGGGTGAGCACCCCATGGTTGCTGCGCGAGCAGGGCTCGGCCACCCGCACGAGGGTCGAGTCCTACCTGAAATCGCAGCACGTCTCACCACCTCGCCTGGTGCTGGGCTCCAACGGGGCGGTGGTGGCCGGCGCGGTGGCCGAGCTCGGCTGCGCGCTGGTTTCTCGGGACGCCGTCGCAGACCTGCTGGCCGATGGAAGGCTGGTTCGGCTGCCGACCCCGGGCACGCCGATGCGGCGGCCGTGGCACGCAGTTGTGGGTGTCTCCTCCGGCGCTGCCACGTGGCTGTTCGTCCGGCACCTGCGAACCTCCGGCTGGCGACCACACGGGCAGCGAGGTGCCGCGGTGTCCCCCGATCCGTCTACCAACGGTGGTATGCGGCGCCGATCACGGTCTAGGGTCGATGCTGGCGGTGCGGACGGGCCCGCCGCTGTGGAGGGAGCGTCATGAACGAGGTGCTGCACGGAACCGCCCAAGCGATGGTGAGCCGGCCGCGCGGCATCCTCGCGGCCGACGAGAGCATCGGCACGATGTCCTCCCGGCTGGAGAAGGTCGGGGTTGAGGTCAGTGCGGAAAACCGGCGCGCCTATCGCGAGATGCTCCTGACCACCCCAAGGCTGGAGGACGGGATCAGCGGGGTGATCCTCTCCGACGAGACCTTCAACCAGAAGCTCAGCGACGGGAACACTTTCCCGCTCGCCGTTCATTCGCTGGGCATCCTGCCCGGAATCAAGGTCGACACCGGCGCCAAGCCACTCGCCGGCTCGCCGGGTGAGAAGATCACCGAGGGCCTGGACGGTCTGCGGGAGCGGCTGGCCGACTACGTATCCCGAGGCGCCCGGTTCGCCAAATGGCGCGCCGTGATCGTCATCGGTGAGGGTCAACCCACCCGGAACGCGCTGCGCGCCAACGCTCACGCGCTCGCCCGTTACGCCGCGCTGTGCCAGGAGGCGTGGGTGGTGCCCATCGTCGAGCCAGAGGTGCTGATGGACGGCGACCACAGCATCGAGCGGTGTGCCGAGGTCACCCGCGCGGCACTGGAGCAGCTGATAGCGGAGCTGGGCGAGGCTGGGGTGGATCTCGCCGGCACCGTGCTCAAGCCCAACATGGTTGTGCCGGGCTCGACATCCGGCCAGCAGGCCAGCCCGGAGGAGGTCGCCGAGCAGACTGTAGCCACGCTGCGTGCGGTGGTTCCCGATTCGCTGGCCGGAGTCGCCTTCCTCTCCGGCGGTCAATCCCCGGAGGTGGCCACCACGAACTTGGCTGCCATGCAGAAGCACGACACACCATGGCCGTTGACCTTCTCCTTCGGCCGGGCCTTGGTGGACCCGGCCCTGAAGGCCTGGCATGGCGATCCCACCCTGATCAGCGCAGGCCAGCAGGCCCTGGCCGCCCGCGTCGACCCCAACTCCGCCGCCCTCGTGAGCGTGTAGCACCTGATCTCAGCCGACGCCCACCCGAGTCGGATTCGATCTGAGCCTCCCGAACTTAACAGCAGAGCTGTTTTCCCGCGCCTGGGCAGCTCTGGTGTTGAGTTCGGGAACGGGCGAGCTGGCGCGTGGCTCAGTGACTGGTGCCGAGCATTAAGGTGAGCACGTCAAACGTTGGTGCGTTATCCCATCTGGGTCGCAACTGTGCGACTTTGCGCCAGCCCCAATGCAGGTAGGCGCGGTAAGCGCTGGTGTTGTCGGGTTCCGCTAGAAGGGTCGCCCGCGATTCTGCGCGGACCGACAGGAGGCAGTCATGCAGCGCATGTGCAACGCCCCTTCCTGTCCATTCTTGGGATACCATGATCTCAGATAAGGCGAATGTGCGACGGCCGTCTTCCTGTGTGAATCCTGGTTCAGGTTCCGAGAGCAATCCTTCCCACCACCTGCTCCGCTCGGTGAGTGGCCATCCCCAGGTCTGACCGATAGCTTCGTCGCCCTGATAGACGACCACGAGATCGAATGCAGGCACCGAGGTGTACGAATCAAACCGATGCATGAATGCCTCGATGCTGTCGAACGGATCGCCGCTTGCAATTGCATCGACGTACGACCGGGCGTATACCTCTTCGACCACACTTCGGAGCTGCCGGGCTTCCGCGCTGTTGTAACGACGGAAAGCGAGCTCGTTGTCCCCGATGGAGTCGACTTGCTGTCCGTTCATTTTATTGACTCCCCAATCTCATCGTAATGAGCGCAGAAGCCCTCGCCGCAACGATCTCGGGCTGCGGCCCGTCGCACAGGTTGCAGCGCAACAAGGGTTCTAGGCGACATAATTCCACCGTTATCCAACGCGGCAAGGACGGCCCGGCCCTCTTGCGCAGCGCTGGTGACATCGCCGCTGGCCGCTAGCGCCGCTGCCAGGTGAGCGCGGTAGATAGCGTGGTTGCGATCGCTGAGCGCCGCATCCAGGCTCTTTCGATGGAGCGCAACGGCTCGGTCTGGATCCCCCAAAAATAGATGTCCTCGAGCTTCTTGCGTCTCAATTTCTGAGCTATTGACAAACCGCAACCATGCTGGCCCGTTCTCAAACAGACCGCGATCCACTTCACGCCACGCCCGGGCGATCGCGACCCTGAACCCCTGTTCATCGTGCGCGACCGCGTGAGCTATGGCTTGGCGTGATGCTAGCAAAGCGTGAAGTTGCGGAGAAGGATCATGGCGCGCGAGTTCGGTGGCACGTTGGCTGAGTCGTACGGCTTCGCGGGCGCGCCCCGCGAAGCCCTCTCGTTGGGCTAAGTGCGCTGACTGAAGTGACATTTTCTCCATAGCGCGTATCGCCAATCCTTCATCTCCTGATTGGTCAGCCAGAAGTCGAGCCTCCGAGTAAAGTTGTCGTGACAGATTTTGGTCACCCGAATCGTAGGTAAGCCAGCCGACGCAGACGGCGAGCTCACCGGCCGCGCTCATGAGCTGACGACCGGTCTTTTCGCTGTAGTCGGCTTCATCAAGCATTCGTCGAGCCCGGCGATATATGCGCATACCGTCCCGAGCCAACGCACCGCCGCCTACGCTCTGGTCTTTCATGTACAGTTTATCCACGGACGCATTCAGATACCGCAGATGCGCTGAATCCACCTTGCCTGGAACCTGTATGTGACTTAGGTTGGTTGAGGCGGCAAGACCGGTCAGTCCAGTGGTGAACTGTCTTCGGTTAATACTCATCTCCTCGGCCCCTTCTCCTTCGGTCCGCTCCTCTGCTGCCCAGCAACAGCGGAATGAGCGCCTCCCTCGGCATGTCGACAACGTCGACTAGTTCAAGAAGCCGACGGAGATCGTAGAGGCTCCACCCTGCAATTTCGTTTCTCCATCCGTCCCCTCGTCATGCCACTCGCGTCGAGCCACCGGCAATGCCAAGCTGTCATTGCCGCCCTCGATCCATCCGGTGACGCCTTGGCATCGCGCCATATGGCTTGCACCTTGCACAGTCTCCACCCATGGCCCCCCACCCCTGCAACGTCGAGCGCCGGCTGCTCACAGACCCAATCCAATCCCTAACTGGCATGTCGCAGTGGCCACTGCACGCCCCGCGATCAAACTTGACAGGCGTCACGGGCGTTGCAACCGTCCGGAATGTGGTGACGTGATGACGTCCCCCACCGGCAAGGGGGCGGGTAGTCACCGCCGAGTGGTCATGACCACCTGCCAGGGGCACGGCGCGGCTGGCTTCACGAATCTGGTGATGACCAAAGAGGACGGGGTCATCGTGCTGAACCCGCACGCTGCGAACTGCTGTGTGCTGCGGCTTGACGAGCAGGCTGCTACGGCGGTTCACCACGTCCTCGGGGAGTGGCTGGGGTGAGCCGATCCCGATGTGTGGTTGCTGACGATGTGTCCATCGCTCTATACCCGCGCGTCTCGCGGATCGTCAGTTCTCTCCATGCGCCGAGTTCGACACGGCTGTTGGTCGGGGCTCGCGCGGCCCAGGGGTCGAACTCGGTGACACCCCGGTTTGTCACAACGCGGAGATCCGCGAGAAAACGCTACTAGATCGCCGGCTGGCTGCCGGTGGAGCTAACGGCCCCCGACGCTCTGCTCCCGGCAGCCAGCCGGTCACCAACCCATCTTGGACCTTTCGCGGTCACGGTCACGCGCTGGCTAGGCATGCTCTGATCCAGCCGGTTTCCGATTGGTGGAGTTGGCGGTCTCAGTTGCTCGGCGTCGAAGAAATGCCCTGCGGGCCATAGCTATTCTTCATACTGCACCGCAGCAGCACCACCACTTCACTGTCCGATGATCAGCGCAATGATCAGCGCGAACGGCGGTCATCGATCTGGGAGGCAGTTTGACTGGTTGTGCCTATGCCGCAACCAGTCAAGATCATCTACCGCGACTGTTACACTCTGGCGGTGATGGGAAGGGCGGTGCACTTACCTCAGATGGGCTCATGATGGATCAAGATCGTGTCCCGCGCCGCGGTCCGCCGTCGGCCCAGTGGCACGGCAAGCCGACCATGCTGCGTATGGCGTTGGGTAGCAGGCTGCGTCGGCTGCGTGAGGTGAGTCGGGTCACCCGTGAGGCTGCTGGATATGTCATCCGTGGATCCAGCAGCAAGATCAGCAGGATGGAATTGGGGCGAGTCAGCTTCAAGGAACGTGACGTGGCTGATCTGCTCACGCTCTACGGCGTCACTGATGAGGAGGAACGTGCGGCCTTCCTTGGGCTGGTCCGCCAGGCCAATGCACCCGGCTGGTGGCACAAATACGGCGATGTTTTGCCGAGCTGGTTTGAGACCTATGTCGGTCTGGAGCAGGCTGCCTCGGTCATCCGGAGCTACGAGCCTGTGCTCGTGCCCGGCCTGCTGCAGACCGAGGACTACGCCCGCGCCGTCATCCAGCTGCGTCACCTGCAGGCCTCCGCCAAGGACGTCGAACGCCGCGTGGCGTTGCGGATGGCCCGTCAAGAGATCCTCACCCAACCCGGAGCACCCGACCTCTGGTTAGCGCTGGACGAGGCAGCAATCTGCCGGCCGATGGGCAGCCGGACGGTTCAGCGTGGGCAGCTGCGGCACCTCGTGGAGATGGCGCAGCGACCGAACATCACGCTGCAGGTCGTGCCGTTGCATGTCGGTGGTCCTGCGGCGGTGGGTGGCCCGTTCACCATCCTGCGGTTTGCTGAGCCCGGCTTGCCGGATGTTGTCTACCTCGAACACCTCGCCAGTGCCTGCTACCTGGATAAGGAGCGCGAGACGGGCGGCTACCTGGCGCTCATGGACAGCCTGTGTGTTGAGGCGGCATCACCTGAGGTGTCTGTAAGCTCTCTGCGCAGGATTATCGAGGATCTTTCCGGGCAACCTCTGGCATAGGAGCCGCAACGTGGCCGACGAACGGTCCCCCGACCCGCACTCCACGCTGACCTCCAAGATCAATTTTGATGTGCCGCACTCGGCGCGGATTTGGAATTACTGGATGGGGGGCAAGGACAACTACGAGGCCGACCGTGCCGCCGGTGATGCCTGGATCGCGGTGCACCCGGACATCGTCACCATGGCCAAGCAGTCCCGGCAGTTCCTCATTCGCGTGGTGCGTTTCCTGGCTGGTGAGGCGGGGATGCGCCAGTTTCTCGATATCGGCACTGGTCTGCCCACAATGCAGAACACCCACGAGGTGGCCCAGCAGATCGCGCCGGAGTCCCGGGTCGTCTATGTCGATAACGACCCGCTGGTGCTGATGTATGCCCGCGCCCTGCTGCGCAACACTACTCCTGAAGGGGTGACCACCTACGTGGACGCCGACGTCCACGACCCGGATTTGATCATCTCTGATGCCCGCAACGTGTTGAACTTCAATCAGCCAGTCGCGGTCATGTTCATGGGCATACTGGGCCACGTTGCCGCCCACGAGGAGGTGCGCTCCATCGTGACGCGGGTGATGGCGGCCGTCCCGTCCGGGAGTTACCTCGCGATGTACGACAGCACCGATACCAGTGAAGCCGTACGCGAGGCTCAAAAGAAATACGATGAAACTGGAGCTGTGCCCTACATTCTGCGCAGCCCCGAGCAGATCGGCCAGTGTTTCGAGGGCCTGGAGATGGTGGATCCCGGCCTGGTGTCGATCACACAATGGCGGCCGGACAACGTCGAGGTAGGAATGGTCGAGCCGATTGACGACTACGGAGCCGTAGCGCGCAAGCCATGACAGGAGGTCGCGGTCGCGCGCTAGCGGAATAGACCCTCTCGGAGGGCTTTGGCTACCGCGGCGGCCCGGTCGGTGACTTCCAGCTTGCGGTAGATACCGCGCACGTGAGACTTGACCGTCTCCTCGCCAACGAATAGTTCGGTGGCGATGGCGCGGTTGGACGAACCGGCCACCATCAGCGAGAGCACCTCGCTCTCCCGTTGGGTGAGTCCAAGCCGCGCACCGGGCCAGAACTCGCCGGCTTGCAGCCGGGCGGCGGAGGCGCCGGCGCGCGCGGACAGACCGGCATCGACGACGACTCCGCCGGCGTGCACCCGTTGCAACTGCTCGACCAGCTCCGGGCCGTCGATCTGTTTGAGGAGGTAACCCGCCGCGCCGGCCTGCATGGCTTGGAAGAGGTACTGCTCATCGTCATAGACGGTGAGCAGGACGACCCGGAGTCCGGGGTGCTCCCGCACGAGGTCGCGGCACAGATCCAACCCGCTCTGCCCGCCCAACCGCACGTCGGCGAGCACGACGTCGGGGTCCAACCCGGCTACCACCTGTCGCGCGGTCAGCGCATCAGCGGCTTCGCCGACTACCCTGACCTGACCGGCGAACCGGCTGAGCATCGCCTTGAGACCGGTGCGCACCATCTCGTGGTCATCGACCAGCACGATACGGAGTGGCTGGCCTTCCATCTGCTGAGTGTAATCAGGCCAGTTGGCACGGTCGTTGCGGTGATCGGTGGTGCGGTTCCCCTCGCCAATCCCTCCAGAAGGGGACGCCGGGGGGCAATCGACGCGTTTACTGTCGCTGCACGACCTTGCTAAGAGATGGGGTGTGTCGTGCCCGACAAGTTGTTGCGGATGGAGCGCGCCGGGTCCAGTGCGTCGCGGCCGGTGATGCTTGCGATTGCCGGCGACAGCGCCGCGGGAAAGACCACCCTGACCAAGGGGTTAGTGGACGCGCTGGGCGCGGACCGGATCACCTCGCTGTGCGTGGATGACTACCACCGCTACGACCGGCAGGAGCGCAAGGGACTGCCGTTCACCGCGCTGCACCCGGACTGCAACTACGTCCAGATCATGGAGCAGCACCTGCAGATGCTGGCCACCGGGCAGCCGGTACTCAAACCAGTCTACGATCATGACACCGGCCAGCTGACCCGACCTGAACTCATCGAGCCCACCGAGTTCGTGATCGTCGAAGGTCTGCTACCGCTGCACACCCGGCTGGCTCAGGCCTGCTTCGACATCAGCGTGTACCTCGACCCGCCCGAGCACATCCGCCGCGACTGGAAGGTCAAGCGGGACGTTACCAAGCGCGGATACACGCCCGAACAGGTGCTTGCCGAACTCGACAAACGCGAGCCCGAGTCCGAGACTTTCATCCGTCCACAGCGCTCCGCCGCCGACATCGTGGTCCGTTTCGGCCCCATCGAGCAACGCGACGACCCGCCGGAGACCCCGCTATCGGCTGAGCTGACGCTGCGCCCGACGATCCGGCACCCCGACCTCACCCACGTATTCCGCGAGACAGACCGGCGGGCTATGCATCTGCGGCTGGCTCGGGACGAGGTCGGCAGACCGGTGGAAGCGCTGCACATTCACGGGTATGTGCCTCGCGAGGAGAGCCAGCTGTTGGAGAAGGCGATCTGGACCAAGCTCGATACTGAAACGGAGCTGCCGTCCTCGCTAGGCCAGATCGGTGAGGGCACCCGCAGCGAGCCACTGGCGATCACCCAGCTGTTGCTGCTTTACCACATGCTCGATTCGGTTCGCTGATGTCGCTGGCCGACTGCTGTTCCCAGCGGGCCTGGGTTCAGTGCGCCGAATTCGACAAGTTCGGCGCACTGAACGTGAGTTCACTACGCGGGCAGCCCGGCCAGGAATGCCTTCAGAGCCGGGTCGGTCCAGAACTGACCCACGAATGTCTGCTGAGCCAGGGCGACTGCCTCCAGTGCTGTCTTGTTCGTGGCCTGGACCTGGGCGACGGTGGAGGTAGGGGTACCGGCGAGTGTGGCGTAGGCGGCCAGGGCGCTTCTGAGCGTTGCCGCGGTG
>CAXUFG010000133.1:10957-14634 GCA_964250265.1 uncultured Pseudonocardiaceae bacterium
GCCGCGGTGGCGGTGGGGTCGGCGAACTTGGCCGACGCGGCAGCTAGGGCGTCCTTCGTCTCCTGGAGGGCACCGGCCGACCGGATGCCGATGAGGGTCTGGACGTTCGGTGTGAAGCGGTTCTTGAAGTTGTTGAAGAACGTCCTGGCCTTGGTGACGTCGCCGGCGGTGAGAGCGTCGCGGCTGATCAGCAGCTGCGCCCGGTCCCCGCGCAGGGGTACCAGGTCGTCGAACAGTGGGCTGAGGGATGGCTGAGCAGCGATGAAGCTGATGGTCAGGTTGATCTGCTGGCGCAGGTGTTCAGCAAGTCTCGACAGCGCCGGCCAGTCTGGCTGTGGCTGCTTGAGGCCGTCGTCGATCACGAATTGGGTGTCCGGTTCGATGTCGGTGTAGAGCGGAAGCGACCGGTGGTTGACGTAGACCTCGACGGCTTGCCAGGCGGCTTCGTAGTCCTGACCAGCCTGGACCGAGGCGCCGACGTCGCGGCGAGCGATGGCCGCCTGCCAGCGCTGGACGAACGGCGGGATGGTCCTGAGGTTGACGACTTCCTGATTGGCAGGCATCACGGGAAACCTCGGGAAGGGGAGCTGGGACAGAATGCGGTCGATCAGTCCCTGGGCAAAGTCGCTGGAGAGGTCAATCTGGAACGGCGACGGCGGAACGACGGGAGCAGGTGCCGCCGCAGCGGCGACGCCACCGCCGGTACTGAGTGCGAGGACGAGTGCAGGACCAACGAGCAACGAGCGTCTGACGGCCATGGGAGAAGCCTCCGGAAGCTAGAGGAGAGGGCACGGGCAGTTGGCTTAGGGTCGCCTGATATTTCCTTAGGATTGCCTAAGTTGTTCGGCTCGGTGATAATCGTCTCCAGTGCCGAATCGTTACAAATCGACCGAAGTATCACTTTTCGCAGTTGATTGCTCACAGTCCGTCGACCCGATGTTCGGGACGTCTGCCTCGGCGTCACCTGCGGAAACTCGACGCGCATGCCTGGACCTGTTTCTTCGATTAAGTTAGCCTGCCCTAATTTCCCGGTGACCATTTTCGGAGCGGCCATGGAGCGGCGTCGAGCCCTCGCCTGGGCTGGATCGATTGCACTGACGGTGGGTGCCAGCGCGATCGTGCTGGGCTCGCTCGTCGGTGGGTTCGACCTCGGGTCACCACGAGCGCAGGAGCCAGAAGTGAGCAATGGCAGGCCGCCGGGAGGTGCCACGCCCAGGCCGGCACCGGGAGGTACTGATCCATCGCCACCGGTAGGAGGTACTGATTCCGGGCCGGGGGCGGACGGTCCTGACGCGCAACCAGCACCGGCAGGTGGTACCGCCAGAAATGCGACGGGAGGGGCGCAAGCAAGGCGACCGCCAGGAAGTGTGCCGGCCCTCCGGCGCTACCCAAGCTCCCTGGCCGAAGGCGGGAAGGTCCCGGCCAGCTCACCGATTTCGCCGCCGAGCCCGACGACCGGCGTGAGCGTTACGCCGGTCCCGCAGCGCGATCACGGCAAGCCGGCAACCTCCGCGGTTGGTACCAGTCCAGTGGCGGCCGAGCCGACTCGGCAGCCCGCCTGCGACGTCGTGGCTGGTGATCCGACCCAGCCACCCAGTGGCTCGCTGTGGCAGTTGGCCATGACTGCCACAGCCGTTCGGCCCAGCGGTGTGCCGGCTGGCAGGGATCACCGCAGCGGCGGGTCCGGTCAGCACGGCGCAGTCGCGACGGGCTCGGCGGTGAACGTCTCCGAGACGTGGAGCGTCCAGCTCTCCGTATCGGTCCTGGGCCAGCCCCCGGGTGGTGACGGCACGAAGACGGCAGCCGGTGAACACGCCATGAAAGGCCGCAGCAACAACGATGGCTGAGTCCTCCCCTCGGCCCGCCGGCGCCTCGCGGATCTGGGCCGGTGGCCTCTGCGCCGCAACCATGGTGACCTTGGTGTCACTCATGGTCCGGGTCGACGGTCCGCCCGGGGCGGGGTATCGGTACGACCCCGCGGTGTGGTGGTACGTGGCGCGTGCTTCCGGCCTGCTGGCGTGGGCGTTACTCGGCGTCTCAGTGCTAGGCGGGTTGCTGATGAGTACGCAGCTGACCCGCGGCAGCGTGCGACAGTGGGCGCAAGGGCTTCACGAGTTCGTCGGGGTACTGGCCGTGGTGTTCACTGTGATCCACCTGGTTTCGGTATTCGCAACCGACGATCTCAAGATCGGCGTGCTGCAGCTGCTCATCCCGTTCACCCGACCGGACAACCCGGTGGCCCAGGGCTCTGGGGTGCTGGCCTGCTACCTGCTCGCCGCATTGATGCTGACCTCATGGGCGCGCGCTGCGCTGTCCTGGCGGTGGTGGCGCCGGGTGCACCTGCTCGCGTTCCCGTTGTGGGGCCTGGCCTGTGTGCACACCGTCCTGGCAGGCAGTGACACCACTCATCCGCTGCTGCGCTGGACGGGCCTGGGGATGGGCGTCGTGATCCTGTTCCTGGCGATCGTACGGCTACTCACCGCGGGGCCGGCCGCCTCGACCGCCGGCCTGGCGGCAGTCGCGCCCCCGGACGCAGGGGTGCCAGTGATCCCGGTGCCCACGCCCGCTGGGCCGGAGACCGGGATGGAGCTGCTGATCAGCCAGACGACGTGGGAAGCCGACAACGTGTTGTCGTTGCGGCTGTGTGCGCCGGATCGCGCACCGCTCCCGAGTTGGGAACCAGGTGCCCATCTCGAATTGGCGCTGGCTTCGGGCCGGCGCCGGCACTACTCACTGTGCGGGGATCCGGCCGACACCCGGTCGTACCGGATCGCGGTCCTGCAGGTCTCGCCCGGCCGTGGTGGGTCGATGGAGGTGCATACCCTTGCCCGGGCCGGCCGGCTGATCACAGTTCAGGGGCCGCACAACAATTTCCCGTTGGTATCCAGCGCGGCGTACCTGTTCATCGCCGGCGGGATCGGGATCACCGCCATGATGGCGATGGCAGCCCGGGTGGCGTCCGCCGGTGCGGACTGGAAGCTGGTGTACGCCGGACGGCGCCGTGCCAGCATGGCCTTTCTCGACGAGGTTCGCGCGCTGGGCCCCGACCGGGTCGATGTCCTGCCGGCAGAGGAGCGCGGCCGGCCAGATCTGGACGCGGTCATCGGGGCGGCCTCGCCCGGCACTGCTGTCTACTGCTGTGGTCCGGACCGGCTGCTGGACGCGGTGCGGGAACTCGTCGCCGCCCGGCCGGACCTGAACCTGCACAGTGAGCGTTTCACCGGCCCTGCTGCGGATGGCGGGGCGGCATGTCAAGTTGAGCTACGCCGCAGCGGGCACATCATCGACGTGCCCGCGGACCGGACCCTCCTGCAGGCCATCCGCGAGGTTCTGCCCGATATCCGGTCCGGATGCGAACAGGGCGTCTGTGGTGCCTGCCGCACCATGGTGCTCGCCGGCGAACCGGATCACCGCGACGAACTGCTCAGCAGCGCTGATCGCGCCGCCGGTGCGATGCTGATCTGCGTGTCGCGCGCTCGAAGTGAGCGTCTCACCCTCGACTTGTGAGCGCAGCTCAGTCGCGGCTGGCCGCGGGTTGCGCCTGCACGAGCAGGTGACCGATCTTGCGCAGGCCCGGCAGGTCGTGCACATCGGCGGCCAGTGCCGGCACCGTGACCACTGCGACCGCCGGATGGGCCCGGCGGAACCGGGCCAGCAGCCGGCGTTCCCGCCCGGCC
>CAXUFG010000134.1:0-14460 GCA_964250265.1 uncultured Pseudonocardiaceae bacterium
CGTTGCTCATATCAGCGACACACCACTCAATCGTGAACTTCTGAATAACGCTCAACGATTGCAGTTGTTGGATATTCGGATATTGGTCGGTCGTAGATACACCATGAAGCGTCCGTGTTTGGCCGTTTCGTAAAGGGCGTACCGGTTGCCTGGTCGACGGTCGATGTAGGCGGGCACGAGAAGGGACGTAGGGGTGAGGGTTTAGGCGGTGCTGATTCCGGCACCAGCTGCGGTCCGGTCGCCTGAACCACTTTAGGCGGACCAGGGGGCGACCCGCCACATGAGCTCACAAGTAGAATTATACCGACTAACACTCCGGGTAATGCATATTTTCGATGCTGATGAACGGCGCCGACAGTAATCAGTATAATTCTCGTTGACTTCAACACGACATTGCTCCAAAATCTATCCCAACGCGCCTCAACATTCTCAATTACACTAGTGATTTCGGAAAAAACCCTTATAACATCCCGCGACTGGTAGCACGGATGCCCTCGCTCCTCGATTGTGCCCGCCGCGACTGGACCACCGCTAGCTTTTGACCAGCAGTGCGTCGCCCCAGACTACGGCCGTCTTTATGTTCTCGAAACCACAGCTTTGAGCAGGAGAGTTGGAATCATTAATAAATAGTCTAAGGCGTACAATTCCTAAGATTGGTGCGTCTATGTCGATGGGCGGGCCGGCGGTAATCTCGCCATGAGTCACCTCCGCCCCAGTGATGGCGTTCAAAATCTTGAAGGTGGCTTTCGATTGCGTAGAAGACCGGTCTGACACTCCGATAGAAGCGCGCAGTCTTTGCCAGGAACCGTCAAGGCTATAGTCGATCCAAAAGTCGCCGCCGTCACTGTTTTGGCAGCCAGCATTCATTCCGATAGAATGTCCGTATTGGATTTGGTTAATTGTTCTCAGGCCGCTATCCCAGGTGCCAGTTTCAGATTTTCCATCGTGATCAACCGCGTTAATTTCGCTGAGGTACGTCTGCTGTGATCCTGGTACACCCGTATTAGAAGGAGGTGATGCAGGAAGGCCGAGCTGCTGCCTCAGTCGTTTGTTCTCATCATACACGTTGTTGTACTGATTCTGGATCTGATCAAACCGACTCTGAAGAGCAGACAAGTCGCCTGCCTTTCTTTGGATTGTCTGAACCGCCTCATTTTTCTGCTGCGCGATCAGTTCCTTTTGTAAGCCAAGGACAGCTGCAGCGAGTGCTAATACGGCCGTAATGAAGCCTAAGATTTTTTCCGCACGCGTCCACCGACGGGAGCTGCTGGCGGGTGGAGTCGATTTAGGTGAGGTCACTACATCCTCATAGGTCGTATGGCGGACGTTCAGTGGACTGCCTTGGTTCTATGTCGACTCCGTCAGCCTGCTCGTTACAAGCACCCAACATCTCCTTGGCTAAGCCTGGGCTGCCGCCAGGTATGGCTGAGATGAACGTGCCGCCGACGGAGCTGCTGCCCGGACGCTTGATGTACAGACAAAGTTTCTGTTAGGCGCGCTTAAGCTTCCGCACTGTTCAAAGGTTGTGGTAGTCAGGAAAGAGTTAAACCGTCGACCTTCCGATTTTCAGGAGTTAGGATAATAGTTCGCTGAATACCGTTAGCGTCCGCGACCTGCACCGGCGCATGATTTTGAATGCTAATGAACGTAGGCGAACGTAGACGGATGAGACCAAAGATGAGACCACGAGGCGCACGCGGCTCTCCCGGACGTGACACTCGGCCACGCCCTCGTCGGTCGCCTGCTTCTAGGGGCAGGGAGCTTTTGGACTGGTCTACCCGGCCAGCCTCCACACGGCGGTGAGAGCACCGATGATTTTTCCGGTAACGGGATCGTCTGTGACTGGTGCTGGGTGCATAGTTCGTCGTGAGCTTGGGAACCCTATCGCGGTGGCCTCGTTGTAGCCTTGAGCTGCGGTCGGTGGTGGTCACGGCAGGCTCCGAGTGCCCGCTGTTGACCCCTCGGTGTGGCACGCGTGTGGCACGACAGTCCTTCAAGCTCTCTAGTCCACTAGGCTCACCTCGTGAGGAACGTCCACTCTCTGAACGCCCGAGACAATGGGCTGTTGCCATGGGTCTTCGCGCGGTCCAACAGCGATCCAGGTCGCTTTCGGGACAACATTCAGCGCGACCTTGACGAGCTCGTCACCATGCTCCGCTCTAGGCAAGTTGCGTACTCCGACCTGAAGTCCGCGCTCGTGCCGCCCCAGGATGGCCGACAAGTGGTGTTTCTTTACGACTGGCTCAACGATCCCAGTTGGAACTACGCAGTGGAGTTCTCCAAGCACTGGCTGCCCGTTCTTCGCAAGACTTTGCGAACGAGCGTGAAGGACGGCGACTTGCTGCCCCCGTATCCTGCGATCCGTCATCTCGAGTATGCTGTCCACCGAGCAGGCAATCGAGAAGTTCGCTGGGACACCCAGTACGCGGTCTACTTCAGCAATCTCAAGA
The DNA here is from genome assembly GCA_964250265.1 of uncultured Pseudonocardiaceae bacterium. Lineage (GTDB taxonomy): Bacteria > Actinomycetota > Actinomycetes > Mycobacteriales > Pseudonocardiaceae. The sequence goes on from CAXUFG010000134.1 coordinate 2,451, forward strand.
CTTCAGATATTGAGCTCCTGCACACAGAATTACTGACCGTAGACAGGTACCGCGGCTACATCGATGTCACCTACAGCAGCCTGGTTCGCAACTACCTAGCTCGATGCATCACGTTTGGGAAAATCCTCCATGACGGACGGGTCATCCTGTCTCACGGAGGGGACGACCCGTTCATCAGCGATGAAGATCCAGTCGGTTACCCGTATGCAGAAAACGGGTACCAGGTCGTAAGCCTGATTGACTCGTACTTTCTCGGATTTCTCGACTACAAGATCGAGAGCGATGATGCCAGCGAATTTCATACTGATGTCTCGCTGTCTTTGGCATCAATTACCGGTCGGCTGATAAATCTTGCTGAGATCAAGGTGTTCGTACCTCCCAGCAAACTAGAAAAGTACCTACTCCTCGACGAGACCAAGCTCAAACTAATGACGAGTATTGGTCTTCAAAACGTCACGCCCGATGAATTGGCGGGCGTGATCCGAGATCGACTACAAGAGAACTATGTCTACGACCTGCGCATAGCCGACGATGGCGTAACGCCGTTGTTCGCTGTCTCTGCGGAATTCGAGAAGCCAGATGGAATGCTGACTAGGCGTCTGCTCGCCCTGAAATATGATCACGCCAAAGGTCGAATCGCCTTGGTAAGTATGTATTGATCTCGTGCAAGCGGCTTGGCCCTCGTGACGTTCAACTGGCGGTGGTTGACCTCCAGACACGCAGGCCGGGCTGAAAACTTCTCAGAAGATCAGTGGCCGGTCCTGTGCCAGCTAACGGAGTTAAGGCAGACGTCCTGGTCAAGACTTTGGATTCTTCATGCGGCACGAGCGATTCAAAGGTCCGTCACTGATGAGCACGCATCAGTACTAAGCTGGGCGTCTCGGCAGTGTTTTGACGAAAGCGAGCTGGTGCGAGCGGAAGCTTTATGGACACTTGCAACCTTCGACGAGGTAGACGACCATGATGTGGCAATGTCGTGTTACGAACGCGCTTCCCTGCTTACGCAACCACTCTTGGCGGCAGTTATCTCCAAGTGTGTCAAAGAAAACTCTGCGGAACTTCGCGCGGTCCGCGGAGACTCGCCTTTAAATAAAGAGGCAATTGCATGGGCCAAAAACCAATAGACTGGGCGACACTCTCCCGAGGAGGCGAGATCGCTATTCGCTTGATGATGCCAAATCTTAGTAGGTCCATCTCAGCTGAGCAGGTGGTTGTGAATTTGACCACGCTGGTCGAAATTCATATGGCATCAGTACTCGCAACTCTGATTGAGCGCGAACGAATCGAGAATACGCCATTTCAAGACGCGATACTCCGGGAATTTCGCACGGACTTTTACGGCGGCTGGGATTCACTTGTGCGATGGCTGGGAAAGGGATTTGGAGTACACATAGCGGATCTCGCCGAAACCGCACACTACCGGCGCTGCGTCGACTTCCGCCACATGATCGTGCACGGCAACAACAGCTTGACCAGGAAACAATCGGCTAAGTTTGCAGACGTGATAAGGTTACGTCGCGAACTATCGACAGTTTTAAGTCTTGAATTCCACGGACGCAAGGCGCGCCCCACTGCAAGCACGCGATTCAAGGCTGTTGAGGTGTCACGAAACTTCATTGTGTCGTTTGATCGGGAAGTGCTGTCAGTCCATCCATCTTTGATAAACAATCCCTCGCCTTTAGTGGAGCAAGCTGGATTCAATAGGAATCCGAATACATGAACCCTCGCTCAACCTCCTTGAGCGGTGCCCGTCCGTGGCTAGCAACATAATTCTCATCCGTTGCGTCAACTCAGCTCCGCGCTTACAAAAAATGAATCCACGAGGACGCTGGGCATCGCGATGCACCCGTGTTGATGTCTGCGGAGGCGGTGCAGAAGGTCACCACTGCGCGGCAACGCGCTGCGGCGCAGGCGACGGCACATCGCCTGGAGCTGACCTGGCGTGGCCGACAGGTAGATGGCTGCGCCGAGGTCAACATGGCAGATATGCGCCTGGCCACGTATGCCGCCCGCAACCTGCGAAGGTGACTGACCTTGACACGCTTGCAGGGCGCTGATCCGCCGCACACACACGCCTTATCGTCGCTGGTTGGGGGACATGTCATTGATGACCAATCAAGGGGGTCCGCCCAGCCGTCGAGACCTCGGCCCGCGGTCGTGCAGGTTGTCCGGGGACGACTCGGTTGCCTGATCCGTAGGGTTTGTGTCCGTGACGGACAGATTCGACTGGCAGACCGCGCTGGAGGGCCTGCGCCTGCTCGAGCATGCACAGCAGCGGTACAGCAATGCGGAGCTGAGCCTCGTCTCCGCAAGGCTCGACCCCAGCGAGTTGTATGAGGCCAAGCTCTGGCTCTACGGCCTGGCCGTCGACACCCTCACCCGGGTGCGTGGCCTGCACGACTGGTGCAGAGGCCACCAGGGCAGAGAGGCGCTGAGCGGCTACGCGGACTCCTTGGTGGAGTGGGACTGCCCAGGGCCGGTACGCACCGAGCGGCCCAGCCAGATCGCCGAGGTGCTGGCCGGATCGCGTTTCATTGCGAACAAGGGCATCCATGTGTTCGCCACTCTGGCGCGGACCACCACGGTCTACATCGCCCCGGGCGGGATGGACCCTTCACAGTTCGGACTGCTGACCTGGCTACCTGCCAACGTCCTCCCACCGGTCTCCCAACTTGGTCGGGTCGACGCCGTCGGACGCGACGCCTACGAGAGCCTGCTGGCCGGGGGCAAGGTCGAGACGATCCTGAACATGCTGGGCGACCACTTCCATCGGTGGCTCGTGGAGCGGCCGGCCGCCCCGTCAGCATCCGCTTCGACGAGGTGACGCTGATGTCTTCGATTCCGACACCCCGCGAACTATCGCGGAGGCCGCCGAACCCGCTGACCCATGACCAGGCCCGCAGATTGCGGGGAGCCCTCGCCGCCGGACCACCACCACGATCGATTCGTCGAACCGATCGTCGAACCGGTCACTGTCTAACGCCGCGCATCAGCAGCAGCATCATCGTCACCTTTCAAAGCGGCGGCTGGCCGCCGGGTAAGGGCGCCCCGTTTCTGGTGTCGCGCGTACGCGCTCGATCACTACCGTGGATGTATGGGTTACTTCGTGGCTTGGGCGTTGGAGCTGGCGAGCGAGAAGCTAGCGGGGGTGCTGCCGCGTCGGTGGGCGCATGCACAGGGGGTGGGTAGGCGTGCCAGTGTGATAGCACCGCTGTTCTCGGCCGACGACGGCGAGTTACTGGTTGGCGCAGCGTTGCTGCATGACATCGGGTACGCGCCCGAACTGGTCGACACCGGCTTTCACCCGCTCGATGGTGCCTGCTACTTGCGGGGCATTGGTGGTCCTGATCGGTTGGTGAATCTGGTGGCGCATCATTCGTGCGCGACGTTGGAAGCCGAGCTGCGGGGATTATCGGACGACCTGGCCGAGTTCAAGGACGAGAAGACTGCGCTCCGGGACGCGCTGTGGTGGGCCGACATGACAACCACGCCCGATGGTGACGAGACGACAGTGGTCGAACGGGTGGTCGAGATCCAGACACGGTATGGGCCGGATGACCTGGTGTCGTGCTTCATTCGACGGGCATGGGATGATCTCAATGCGGCGGCGGAACGTACGCAGCGTCGGCTCGAAGCCGCTGGTATCTCTCACGTATAGAACGGCTCGGTGCGGTGCTCGAATCCGTGTTGAATTCGTAGCCGTATGGATGGGTGAACGTTGAGGTTAGCCAGTCCGGCTGGCTCCACCCATAGGACTTCTTTGCTCTCGCTGCTTGTACGCGGCTTACCCTCGATGGGTCGGGCGCGAAAGCAGAGGGAGAACTCTTGCCGCACCTCCCCGTCTGAAAATTCAATGACATGCGCGGGATCTGAGTAAACGCCGATCAGTTCCGTGACGTCGACGGTAATCCCGGTTTCTTCTCTGACCTCGCGGACGACAGTCTGAACAATGGTTTCACCGACTTCTTGCGCACCTCCCGGAATAGCGTAGAGATCATTGTCGGTTCGTCGGATCATCAGCAGTCGACCGGCCGCATCCTGAATGAAGGCGGTGACGGCGACAACGATGCTGTTTGCCGAAGGTGCGTCCGGAGCGTTATAGTAGTCGCGACGTGCCATGATTTGGTCTACCACTTGGCCGGGACAGCCGTATTCCAGACGTTATCGAAGCTTTCCGAGTATGTCTCGAACAGGTCGCCACCCGAGAGCCGGCGCAGGTGCAACAGCGGGGCGTGAGCGGCCATGAAGCCGTACACGTGCGTGTTGACGAGCATCTCCTCGTCGAAGCGGTAGATGCTGTTGTACAGGGTAGTGCCGTGGCATCGAATCTCAATGCCCGGGATGCCGTCCAACGGGCGATAGAAGGCGAGCGCATTGCGCACTTTAGCGGCTATTGTCCCCTTACCGATGCCTTCTTCTACGCTGCGACGGTTTACCTCGGAGCTGGCTGGATCACCCAACAGCAGACGGATCTTCGTTCCATCCTCGGCCTTCTTGCGCAGTCGTTTGATGAGAGTGGGGTCATCGGTGAGGAACATCCCCGCGTACAGCAGTATTTCGACGTGTTCCTCGGCCTGGTCCAGCAGGCGAGTCCACAACTCGATGGGTACTGAGTGGCGATGCGGGTATACCTGCACGATCTCAGAGCCGCCGATCTCGGCTTTCCGCTCGGGAGTGATCGCGTCCGGCCAGAGGTAGTTCTCGGTCTTGCGCACCATGGCGGCGATGGCGCGGCGGTGCTTCGGGTAGGGCAGGCGTCCTTTCGAGATCCAGCGCTCCACAGTCTTGGGGTCGACCCTGGTGACCCTTGCTACCTGGTCGAGGTCAAGCCCATGGCGCAGTAGTGCATCGCGGAGGCGCTCGTTCGGCATGGCACCCCGTGTATGTCTGGGACGAGTAGGGACGTCGAAGCGTACACGGGACGTCTATAGATGTCCCGCTGTGTGGTGCTCGTGTCCTTCCTGCTTGCCGAATATGGATGACGTCAAGCGGTCCGCCACACCGGGCGGCCAGGACAGGAGGACAGCACAGATGGCAGTTGCACGAGGTACACGGTTCGAGGTCGAGCACGACCAGGTTTTTGCCGAGGGTGCGGCGATCGTCGGGCCGGTGAGCGCGGACATGGAGTACGTGTCCAATGAGGACAAGGCACGGGGTAAGCAGCCGAAACAGCGGATCGATGAGCAATCCGGGCTGTTGCAGTGGAAAGTTACTGTTTCCGATCCGTCAGCGGAGAAAGACCGAGAGAAGTCGGTCAGCTTGACGATGCTGGCCAAGGTTCAGCCAGTTCCCCCGGAGACCGCGATTGCGGGCTTTGATTTTCGTCCGGTGTACTTCGAAGGATTAACCATCGAGCCGCGGGTGATGGGCGAGAAGTTCAAGTACCTGGGCTGGGTGTTCCGGGCGACCGGGATGCACGCACCGAATGGAGTCGCCAAAGGCCACAGCAAGCCGCTACCGGCTCCACCGGCAGTCGACAAGTCCGCCGCGTGACGGCGGGATTGGCACTATGCGCGACGTCGTACAGGTGCACATCACGTCGGCGCTCCCGATTCGAGTTCAGGCGCTGCCCTTTGCGGATCGGATCGAAGTGCGCTTTGGCATGGCGTTCCCGGCTGCGTTGATTGTCGACGGAGACGCCCTGGATCCCCTCATCGCGGAACTCGTAACTGGGCGGGACGCGTTGCACGCACCCAACGAAGCCGAGACGGACGCAGGAGGTCGGGGGCTATGACCGGAGACGAGGCCACTGAACCGGACCCGCCACGAACTTTAGGGGAGGCTCAAGTGGCGTTGGCACTTATTCGGCCGCGTCAACAGGCGCCGCTGGGGGAGTGGCTCGCTTATTACCAGCGATCCGCCGGGTGGTATGCAGAAATCGCCGAGATTGATCGAGGCCACCATCACGAGGCATTGTATATGGCGGATCAGGAGCGAGAGCGCGCTAAGGAAATCACGGCACAGATCCAAGCTGCTGTGAGTATGAGAGGTGAGGGCTGTGGGAAAAATTATGACACCCGGGCGGCCTCGGACGTTGATGCAGGCTCATGAGGAGTTGGTGCGTATCCGGCCGAATCGGGATGCGTCGTTGCCGGTATGGCTTCAGTATTATCAGCACTCGGTGTCGTTGTATGAGCTGATCGCTGAGGGTGATCCCGGTCACGAGTGCGAGGCCCTGTATTGGGCGCAGCGGGAGCGATACCGCGCGGAGCAGATCGCGGCGCGGATCAGAGCGAGCCGGCCACGAAAGTAACAACGGTGCACCGTGAGAAGCAAGAAGTGAGGTGGACGGTGATGCAGGAAAGTGGGCGTTGGCGTGCGTTAGTCGCGCGGGCGAAGCGGCTATGGACAGGCTCGCGACTAGTCCGCGGTGCGCAGTGGGTTCGCTCGACGTGGCAGACGTGCAGACGGTGCCGGAGTGGGCCGTATCTACGGATCGGTGGTGATCGGCTGTGCATTGGTTGCCGCAGCCTGCAATAAACACACAACACGAAAGGGAAGTGCAAACGAACATTTAACGCGCCGGGGGTGGTGCGGTAATGCCGCACGCCCTCATCAATCGCAAGACCGACGTACCCGCAGAAGCGGAATCTCTGGCTACCAACCTATCCGCTTCTGCGCTGTCCACCCGAGTCAGGAGTGAACAGTAGTGAGGATACGCAGACCCACCGGGACAAGCGCAACCCCCCCTCCCCGGTAACAATGAAAACCGCAAGGAACAAACGCGGACCGCGATCACCTCGGTCAGAGCCGGGGGTGATCGGTGATGGACGCGTACCTGATTGCCCTGGTGCTTGCTGGTGGCGCCGCGCTGGGCGTCGTGGTGTGGGTACTGGCCAAACTCGGTAGGGCGCTGATCAAAATCGCCGAAGCACTGGCTGCAGCGGCGGTGGTGCTCGTCGCGGTATGGCTGGTGATCAAGGCTGTGGTGTGGGCGCTGCGCCAGGTGCTCACGCACTGGCGTACCAGCCTGACCGTGCTCGCCATCTTTGCGTGGTGGCACTGGTGGGGTGGGGCTTCGCTGGCCCTGACCGCTGGTGTGGTCGCCGGGGTGCTCACCGGGTGGCGGCTGGTCGACTTGGCGTCTTTCGATGCGTGGGCGGGTCGGCAGCTGCGGGCCTGGTGGATGCGCTGGACGATGTACGCCCCGGAAACTGCCCGACTGGCTGCACGCCTGCGGCCTGAGCATCAAACCCGACGCCGTACCCATGGTGGTGACGGTCAATCCCCTCGGGCGCAGCATCCGTCGCGGCCGGCGCCAGGTGCAGGCGCGGTTGCCCGAGGTGCTCGGGGTGCGGTCGGGCGCGTCGTGGGACGAGGTGCGGGTGCGGCTGGTGCCCGGTCAGAAACCCGAAGACTTCGACGAGGCCGCCCGAGCGCTGGCCTCAGCACGGGGTGTGACTCGCTGCCAGGTCCGCGAACTGAGCCCCAATGTGGTGTCGATCGATTTCCAGCGCCGCAACCTTCTCACCAACCCCGTAGCCTGCCGGGACCTCGCCACGCTGGCCGATGTCGACGGCACGGCGGTGGATTTGCGGCGGGTGTTTTCCGGGCGCACCGAGTACGGGCAGGACTGGCACGTCCCGCTGGCCGGGGGTCACACCCTGGTGGCCGGTTCAACCGGGGCGGGCAAAAACTCGGCGATGTGGTGCCCGCTGGTCTCTATCGCCCCCGCCATCCGCGACGGTCTCGTGCGGGTCTCGGGAATCGACCCCAAGGGCATGGAACTGGCCTACGGCCGGCGGATCTTCCACCGCTACGCCGTCACCGGCACCGACGCCCTGGCCGTCCTCGATGACCTCGTAGCGACCATGCAGGCCCGGAAAACCGAATTCGCTGGCCAGGTGCGATCGGTGCTGATCAGCCCCCAACACCCACTGGAGCTGTTGGAGTTCGATGAGATCGGCGCGCTGACCAAGTACATCGATCGCAAGACCCGCGACGCGATCGCCGAACGGGTGGCGTTGTTGACCACGCAGGGTCGGGCGTTGGGATTCACGGTGCGCGGCTATGTCCAGGAACCCACCAAGGACACCGTGCCGGTCCGGGAGCTGTTCCCGCGCCGGATCTGCCTGCGGGTCTCAGCTAAATCCCACGTGGGGATGGTGCTGGGGGATCAGGCCTACGAGCGGGGCGCCTGGGCGAACCGGATCACCGAAGCCGAAGCCGAAGCCGGCGTCGGCTACGTCTTCGGCGAAGGCGTCCGTGAACCCCTGCGCATCCGGGCCGGCTGGGTCCCTGACGAGACGATCAAGCAACTCGAAAGGTTCGTCGCCGAGCATGACACGGCGGTGCTGCCCTTCCCCACTAAACCCACTGACCCCAGCGGGTCGACTCGCGGGGGCGCGGCATGACGACCCCCACCGATCCGACCACCCTCGACGGCGCGCGGATGACCCGGGCGCAGCGGGCAGCACTACCGCTGACAGCTGATGTGGCCCAGGCCCTAGCCGAACAGCACGGCGTCTGCATCCGGCCCCTGGCCATGCGCCGCATCGACACCGCCACCGGTCGCATCGACATCGTGCCCGTCCCCTGCGGATCCACCCGGCAGGACCAATGCCGCCCCTGTGCGGAGAAAGCTCGTCGGCTGCGGATGGTCCAGTGCCGCGAGGGCTGGCACCTCGACGCGGAGCCGGTCACCGACCGGGCCACGCCCAGTGAGGAACACAAGGAGCTTATGGCCACCCGGGCCGATCTCCTCGCTGCCTACACCGAATGCCGCGCAGTCGGCGACGAGCTCACGTGCGACCAGATCGCCGAGTCGGTCACCGAACTCGACACCGAACTCCGCGCCGCCGGGGTCCGCGGTCGACTCACCCCACTCGATCCAGTGCCCAAGCCCGTCAAGCGCTCCACCCGACGCCGCCAAGACGCTCCGGATCTGCCTCGCCGACCTGTCGACAAACGCACGGTGGGGCGGGTGTTCGCCGGTCGCTATCGGCCCTCGACCTTTCTCACCCTCACCCTCGATTCCTACGGACGCGTGGACAACGAGGGAGCGGCGGTCGATCCGGATCGGTATGACTACCGGCGCGCGGCGCGGGACGCGATTCACTTCCCGGCGTTGGTGGATCGGTTCTGGCAGAACACCCGTCGCTGTGTCGGCTGGGACGTGCAGTACTTCGGCACCGTCGAACCCCAAAAGCGCGGAGCCCCGCATTTCCACGCCGCCATCCGCGGAGCCGTCCCCCGAGCGGAGCTGCGGGCCATCACCGCCGCGACCTACCACCAAGTGTGGTGGCCAGCCCATGACCAGCTCATCTACAGCGGAGAGCGACTGCCAGTGTGGGATACCCGCGCGAAAGCCTTCACTGACCCCGACACCCGGGTGCCGCTGCTGATGTGGGACCAGGCCTGCGAGGAGCTGACCGAACCCGCGCACGTCGTCCGGTTCGGGACGCAGGTGCACGTTAAGGGCATCCTGGGTGGCACCGAGGAAGCTGGTCGCCACGTCGGCTACCTCACAAAATATTTGGCCAAGAGCATCGGGCGGCCGCTGGACTCGGTGAGCACGCCACCGAAGCCCAACGCGATCATGCCCACCGGCTGCACGCCGAACTACAGATCACCCCGTGCTCACCACGGTGCGCGGTGTGGCTGCTCTACGGCATCCAGCCTCACGGCGGCCGCCATTCCATGACACCAGGGCGGTGCAAGGGCAAGGCCCACAAACCCGAACACCTGGGCATCGCCGGGCGACGGGTCCTGGTATCGCGAAAGTGGTCGAACAAGACGCTGGATAATCACCGGGCCGATCGCGGCGCATTCGTTCGGCAACTCCTTGAAACTGCCGGTATCCAGCCCGCGCACGGCCTCGATGACGGGCCTTACCAATGGGAACGCCCCGCACCCACTGACCCCGACGTTCCGCCCCGGCCCGTGCTGCTGCTACACGCCGTCGCCGAACGACTGCGATGGCACGCCGAGTACGCCGCCGCGCATCTGGCTGTCGGTAAACCACCCGGCAACAGTTCGGCAACTAGCGATCAAGCCGCCTGAGAGAGGGGGAAACATGCAGAAGTACCTCACTGTGCCGGAGACGGCCGTTTATCTGAACACGTCCGAGCGCTTCGTGCGGCGGCTGATCGCAGAGCGGCGAATCGCTTTTCACCATGTCGGCCGACATGTGCGCTTCGCAGTGTCCGATCTCGATGAGTGGCTGCTCGCCAGCCGTGTCGAGCCCATCATCACGACGACGGTGCGGCGTCGCCTCGGGCTGGTGGCGTGATGGCGAACAAGATAGGGACACCGTCGGTTCGGCAACGTCCGCAAGCTGACCTCGGGCCGATCCCAGGCCCGGTACCTCGGGCCGGATGGTCTGATGCGCACGGCACCAGAGACATTCGGTTCCAAGCGTGACGCCGAGCAATGGTTGACGCTCACCGAATCGGAGATCCTGCGTGGGGACTGGTCGGACCCGCTCAAGGGAAGGGAGCCATTTCGTGAGTTCGGAGCGCGTTGGATCGCCGAGCACCGGGTGGGGGAGCGGACCCGGGAGGAGTACCTGAGCCTGTGGCGGCATCACGTCGAGCCGTACCTCGGTAGGGTTGAGCTAGCTGAGTTGTCGACAGACACAGTCCGGGGCTGGCGCGCTGTGCTGTTGCGCGACGGGCGGTCGGAGGATCGGACGGCCAAGGCGTATCGGCTGGTGAGGGCGATCCTCAACACTGCTGTGGACGACGGGCGAATCAAACGCAACCCGTGTCGGATCAAGGGCGCGGGGGAGTATCGGGCCGACGAGCGACCGACTGCGAGTGTCCGGCAGGTCTACGCGCTCGCCGAGCGGATGCCCGATCGATTCCGCGTCCTGGTGCTGGCCGCGGCGTTCACCGGCCTGCGGTGGGGTGAGCTGATCGCTCTGCGACGTTATGACGTCGACCTTGCAGGCCGCGTGCTCCACGTGCGCCGGCGCCTGGCACAGCTGAATGGGGGCGCTATTCAGTCCGGTCCGCCCAAGTCAGCGGCAGGCGTTCGGAGTGTCTCGCTGCCGGTCGTCCTCGTCGATGAGCTGCGCCAGCACATCGAGCAGTTCGCAGGTCCGGGGCCTGAGGGTCTGGTGTTCCGCGGGGAGAAGGGGGCGGTGCTACGCCGTGGGAACTTTGGCCGCCGCACGAAGTGGCCAGCGATGGTCGTGGCAGCCGGACTCCCCGCGGGGTTCCACTTCCACGACCTCAGACACACGGGCAACCAGCTGGCCGCGGGTTCGGGGGCGACCACACGGGAGCTGATGCACCGCATGGGTCACGGCTCGATGCGTGCCGCGTTGATCTACCAGCACGCCACGAATGCCCGTGACCGCAGCATCGCGGACGCGCTGAGTGCGTTGGTCGAGTCCGGTCGGGCACAGACCCCCAAGAGAAGCCACGACGGTGCGAACCAGGCCGACGAGGACGGCGATGACGGTGTGGCAGGAGCGAGGGCGCCGGTGGCCTAATGGCACGTTAATGGCACGGACGCCGACGGCGGCTCTTCCCATGATCGGGATGGGTCGCCGTCTTCGCTGGTGGAGGGTGCGGAGCGGGCGACCGGGATCGAACCGGCATGGCCAGCTTGGAAGGCTGGGGCTCTACCATTGAGCTACGCCCGCATGCCCCGCGGTGGCGGGACCACTCGAGCCTACCTGCTGCCCGCTCGACCGCGTCACGTGAGCGGTGGTCGACGCAGGATCCAGGTCGTCGCGTAGGCTGCGCTCGGCACCAGTCGGTGCAACGGGGTGTGGCGCAGCTTGGTAGCGCACTCGCTTTGGGAGCGAGGGGCCGTGGGTTCAAATCCCGCCACCCCGACCAGGCCGACCCCTGCCGTCCCGGCAGCGGTCAAGCCGAGCAAGCCAGCGCCCCCGGCTGTGGAATCGAAGTGCTCACCTAGACTCGGCGTACACCTCCCGTCCGGCGGCTATGGCTCAGCCGGCACGTTCCCCATCCACCTGGCGAGGAGTACGCCGTGAAAAGCACTGTCGAACAGCTCAGCCCGACGCGGGTGAAGATCAACGTCGAGGTGCCGTTCGACG
>CAXUFG010000135.1:0-14280 GCA_964250265.1 uncultured Pseudonocardiaceae bacterium
CGCCGCGCGGCGGGGGGGGGGGCCCGCCCCCCCCCCCCCCCCCCCCCCCCCCCCCCCCCCCCACCTCTGCAACGCCCTGCGACCAGCAATCTGGGACCCCACCCGATCGGAGAATGCCGCGGTGCCACCATCGGACGATCAGGGCGTGACGGCGGTCACGACAGGCCGGCGTCGCCGGCTGGTCGGGGCCGCGCTCGCTGTTGTCCTGGGACTCGGTGGGACGTCGATGATCGCCTATGCGCTGGAGCACCAGGAGATTGCGCCCCAGGCTGCGGTGACGGCGGCCGGCTCGCCGGCTGCACCGCCTGGAGCTCCCGCGCCATCGCTGGCGAGCGCCCCACTGAGGACCGTGGCGTTGCCGGCATCCACACCCACCTCGATCCGCATCCCAGCGATCAAGGTGTCTTCCCCCGTGAACAGGGTCGGGCTCAACCCTGACAACACCATGGAAGTCCCACAACCAGGCCCGCTCTACAACCAGGCTGCCTGGTATCGCTACTCGCCTACACCGGGCGAGATCGGACCATCGGTGATCGTCGGGCACATCGACTCCGCCAAGGAGGGGCCATCGGTGTTCTTCAGGCTGGGCGCCCTCAAACCTGGGCAGCGGATAGAGGTAGACCGCGCGGACAGCACCACGGCCGCCTTCGAGGTCGACTCCGTTCGGTCCTTTTCCAAGCACGCGTTCCCAACCAGCGCCGTCTACGGTGACACCGATTACGCTGCGCTGCGCCTGATTACCTGCGGCGGAAGATTCGACAGGACAACCGGGAACTACGTAGACAACATCGTGGTCTTCGCCCGCTTGCTCCCCCCAGCCCCGGCCTAGTGTGCGCCCGTGGATGTGCGGCACGCTCTGACGGCGGCCGCTGTCTGGGCGTGGAGGTCGAATACTTGGTCAAGTCCGGTGGTCTCCAGTGCGTGGCTGACCGCATGGTTGTCCTCAACGACCAGGGCCAGGTGGCGACCAGCGGTTTCTTGCGCGGCAAGGGTCTCGACGAGGATGTTGAGCCCGATCGAAGCCAGGAATTGAACGTCCGACAGGTCGATCACCAGATGGGAGGGTACGACGGTGATCGCGTTCAGCTTCTCCCGCAGGGCAGGTGCGGTGAGTAAGTCGACCTCACCGGCCACCGCGCACAGCGTCGTGCCCGGCGAGACGTCGCTCACCGTGACATTGAGCAGTTCCTCCGTCGCGACCCGACTGGCGTCACAGGACTCGTGCATCGCTTCTCCCAGCTCCACAGGTAGGCGGCCCAGCAGCGTTGCAACCAGGAAACCGGCGGCGCGTGAATTTAGCAGCCAGCCTCCCAGCCGTCGTCCGGGCCGCCTCGCGGGCGGGTCGCGGGGCCGAGCCGGTACCGCGAACTCCGCACCGTAGTCTCGCCGGGTTATGGCGAGTGATGGGGAGCAGATTCGACAGAGCCCGCACCTGGTCGTGTGCGGTGACAACCCGCTGGCCTACCGCCTGGTCGAGGAGCTCGTCACCCAAATCGGCAACGAGGTGACCGTGATCCTGCCCTCGACGCAGCGGAACTACGGACCCCGGATCGCGTTGCTACCGAAGGTACGGGTGATCGAGGCGCTCGAGTTGAGCGAGGGCGCCTTCCGAGCTGCGCACGTGGAGCAGGCCAGTGCGGTCGCCTTGGTCAGCCAGGACGACGTCGGCAACTTTCATGCCGCGCTTCGGGTGCAGGAGCTCAACGCTGACCTGCGGTTGGTGATCCGTTTCCTCAATATGAACCTCGGGGAGCGTATCCGGGCCCTGTTCCCCGGCTGCGCGGTGCTCTCCGACGCTGACACAGCGGCCCCGTCCTTCGTGGCCGGGGCTCTGAGCGAGCTGGCGCCCAGCTATGTGCGGCTGGCGGACCGGACCCTCTACGTCGCGCGGCGGCGCGACGTGGCTGCGGATCGGCTGATCTGCGCGGTCGCCGACACCAGCGTGCCGGGGCATCCAGAGTTGTTACCAACCGACCAGGATCAGGCCGATCTCGTGCTGGCCGAAGGTCAAGCCGCCTTCGGCGATACCGGTACTCATCGCCGACGACTCAACCTGCCGCGTGCGCTGTGGTCGCGGGTCAAGGTGTGGTTCAACCGCAAGCTGGCCATCGCCACTGTCGGATTGTTCGCCCTTTTGGGGCTCGGTACGGTCCTTTTCGCCAGTGTGGGCGGCTATTCGTGGTCCGGCGCCCTCTATCTCACCCTCCTCAACGCCGCTGGCGCCGCCCAGCCTGACACCGGGTTGAGCGCTATTAACAAGATCACCCAAACGATGGTCACGATTGTGGGAATCTCGATCATCCCGGTGGTCACCGCGACGGTGGTCGATGCCGCCGTGAGCTCGCGGCTGGACACCGTGCTGGGCAGGCTGCGCCCCATCGCCGGCCACGTGGTCGTCGTCGGGCTGGGCAGCGTCGGCGCCCGGGTCGTGGCGCAGTTGCATGACTTGGGTGTCCCGGTGGTGTGTGTAGACAGCGACGATCACGCCCGCGGTGTGCCGCTCGCGAGGCAGATCGGCGCACCGATCGTGTTCGGCGACGCCAGCCGGGAGGCCACGCTGCGCGCCGCGTACCTCGGCACCTGCCGCGCGTTGGTCGCTGTCACCAACAACGACGTCACCAACCTGGAAGCGGCCCTGCAGGGCCGCGCGATGAGCCAGGATCTCCGCGTGGTGCTGCGTTTGTTCGACAGCGACCTCGCCGAGCGGGTTCAGCGCAACTTCGGTATCGCCATCTCCCGGAGCGTGCCCAACCTCGCCGCGCCGGCCTTCGCCGCCGCGATGCTGCGCCGCGAGGTCCTGGGCACCATTTCGGTCGAACGCATGGTCTTGCTGATCGCCGAGGTGCCCGTCCAGGCGGGCTCCGAACTTGACGGCCTGGCCAGCCATGCCGTCAATGCGCCCCACCAGGTGCAGGTGATCGCGATCCAACGTCATGCGACGGACACCCTCGAGCTACCAGCGCCTCCGGATCACCTCCTCGCCAGCGGTGACCGCCTGATCATCCTGGCGACACGCGCGGGCCTCGGGCGGGTCCTGATCCGCAGCGTCGCGACGGAGATCTGGCGTCAACTGGACGAGGCCGGGTCTGCTCCCCCCACAACCGGCCGGTAAACGCGTTCTCAACTCGCGACCGGAACTCGCCCGCGGTTGCGGGTGCGTCAGAAGCGGTAGCGGAGGATGCGGTTTCCGTGCCGGGAGATGCGTGTGCTGTGGGCGCAGAGGCGGGTGAACGCGCGCAGTACTGGCGGGTACTTGGCCACGTCGGACGAGTTGACCAGGAGAAGTTCCTCGATCAGGGTAAGGCGGGCTCCCCAGCTCTCCGGTTCACGCGGATCGTCGATGCCTTCGCCCGCCGTTTTCGCGTTGAGGGCTTTGAACGTGGGGCTGAGATTTCCGATCTTCATCACAAGGCGGGTGTAGGCGTTGGTCGCGAACTCGCCGGTCGTGAAATGGGAGGTCAAGGCGCGGGTCATGGTCTTGAACGCCTCGCCGGACAGGAACGCCATCAGGCCATCGGCGACGATCATGGTGGGCCGGTCTGCGGGGATGCCGTCCAGCCATCCCGACGTGGTGAGATCGGCACCGATGATGTGGGAGGCGTGCGGAAGGAACCGTTCGCGGATGTCCCCCACTACCGGGAAGTCGATGTCGTACCAGTCGACGCTGTGCGGGGCGTCGCACCGGATCACCCTGGGGTCCAGTCCGCATCCCAGGTCGAGTACCACGGCGTTGGGGTGTTTGGCGACGAACACACGGATCAGCTCGTCAAGTTTCTTGGTGCGGGTGGACAGGTCGAGGATGAGACTGCCCTGCACCTTCTGCCGCGTGAAGTCGTAGTCGATCTTTTCTGCGATCGCTGCGGACACGGTGTCGCCGAGGATCGGATTCGCCGACTTGCAGTCCAGTGCTCGCAGATAGAGGGTCAGGAATAGGGACTCCTGAGCAGGCGTGAGGCTGCTGAACGTCCTTTCCATAGCGGCGAAGCTACATTGCGTTTCCTTCCTCCGCAACGGTGTCTATGCAAGTACAATGAGTTGCGTTGCAACGGTCCAGACCGTAAAGCAACGGTCGAATGTTGCAACAGGCTGCATGTGAACGCAATTTTTGAAGCGCAGGTGGGGAGGAGACGAGCGAGGATGCCGGGAGGCCGATCGCCTGCTCGGCGGAGGAGGCCACCTGTGCCTGCACGCCGGCCAGCTGCCGCACGATTGCGGTCGTGTCGGCCCCGTTCGGGCGATCGAGCAACTGCTGGTCCATCCGCCAGGACAGAGCCTGGTCCCAGGTCAGCTTAACCGGTGCGGCTACCATCGCGGTGTCTCCGTGGCGTCGCGGGAATAATAGCCTCTCGTGGCGGCGCGCACGGCCTTAGATGAGCCGCTCGAAAGAGTCTCGGGCCGCCGCCGGAACCGTCGGCAACCCTCACGGCTGGGCGGGGTTCAAGATCTGGTCGATTTGTTGATCGGAAAGATTGTACGAGTAGAAGGTCTGGTAGAAATTCCGTACTTCCTTCCGCATATCAAGATCGACGAAAAGATCGGGGTGAAGGATCTTCGCTGCCCAGATGGGCTGAAGTGCGGATTCGCCGCTGCGCACACTCCAGACGAACACGCCCTGCGGGTTGATGATGACTCGATTGTCACGTACGGCAGTGATCGTGCGCCACCTCGGGTCCTGGGTAATCTTCTGTTTGGTGGCCGGGTCGCGGCAAATGATAAAATCCGGATTCCAGCCGAGTACGTTCTCCAAGGTGACTGTCGCGAAAGTTGGTGGGGCGGTGATGCCGTTCTCGCCAGCGATATTTCGACCACCCGCCTCGTTCATCCAGATCGTGACGATCGAACCGTTGCCCTCAGTTTGTAGCGGGTCCCCGGCGGTGTAGTATACTTTGGGTTGGTTCGCTATCGGAATGTTGGCCGTTGCCGACGCAGCCCGCGCGATGTTCGCGTCGTAGTACTGGGTAAAGCGTTGCGCACGCGCGGGCGCGTCGCCTCCGAGGACATCGCCGACCAGATTCACGCCCGCCTTGAGCTGGTCCGGATTGTTGAACGCGGCAAGAACTACGACGGGAATACCGACGCTTTGCATCTTTGCAACCATGGGACTGGCCGACGAGAGAAAGACGACGTCGGGTCGGGTCCCCGCCAGGGCCTCGATGTTGACATCCGTTGTCGATGCACCGAATGGTGCCGGAATGTCCTTCAGTCTGGGGTAGATGGACTCGAAGAAAGGGAATTGCGATGATAAGCCTTGGCTTGTCGCGACGAGGCGGTCTGCTCCGCCGAGCATGAAGATTATCTGGTTGACGGCGGGATAGTTGGTGCCGATCCGGGCCACGCGCGCTGGCAGCCTGACAGTGCGTCCGGCCAGGTCGACGACGGTGCGGGTCGCCGTGGTCGGGGTCTGCGTAGTTTTCGGGGCATTCGTGGTGGTTGTTGGTTGGCTGCACCCGGTGAGAACCATCAGCCCCAGCACCAGCGGGATGCAGTACCCGTGCAGAGCTCGCAGACACCTTGTTGAGCTGGATACCTTCGCCATCAGATGAGCTCCTCGACCAGCGGCAGGCGGGACTCGGCGACGAGAACGCGCTCCATTCGCCGGGGAAAATCCCCGTAATCCCTGACGCCATAATGGTGAACCGCCCGGTTGTCCCATACCGCGATCGCACCGGGGGACCAGCGAAAGCGGACCTGGTACTCCGGGCGGGTGGTCTCCTCCTTGAGCGTCTGAACCAGCTCGGCGCTGCGCTCTGAGCTCCAACCGACAACCTGGGGGTACTGCAGGAAATTCACGAGAAGGACCCGCTCGGCGGTCTCCGGATGCGTGCATATGATCGGGCGCGCAAGGAGCGGGTATTCGATGCCGCGCTCGCGAAAATGCTGCGTCACATCGTGGGTAACGTACAGGCCTTCGAGGGTCCGCTTCAGGCCGTCGGAGAGGCCTTCGTAGGCGGCGGCCAGGTTGGCCCAGACCGTGTCTCCGCCTACCGGGGGAATCGTCACGGCCCGCAGTATCGACGCGAACGGTGCAACGACCAGGCCGCTCGCGTCGATATGCCAACCACCCGTGTACCGGCTGCCGTCCGACCGTCGAGCCGGCTCCATCCGGTTGTCCACGATCTGGACACCCGGGTGCCGGGGATCCTCACCGCGCACGCTCGGGAAGCGGAGAATTGAGCCAAGACCTCGCCCGAATGCAAGCTGCTGTTCGGCATTGATCGACTGGTCGCGAAAGAAGAGCACCTTGTACCGAGCCAGGAGCCCCCGCAACTCGGCGCTCAAGCCCGCTGGCAACGGCTCGCGGAGATCCACGCCGTTGACCTCAGCGCCAATAATGGGCGTTGATGGCGTGACAGTCAGCGTCGTGCCGGATGACTGCTCGGCGCTCCGCAGCGTATTGCTCATAAACGGCACTACCCTTCAGACGGAAATCGTTTCCTGAGTGGCGTAGTTGTGGGTATTGGGATGGGGACGCAGGTGCGGACCTGGTGGCCGTCTGCGCCGGGCAGGGTCACGTGTGTGACGTGGATGGGCACGTCGTAGAGGTCGCTGAGGCGTTTGCTGGTGATGACGTCCTCGGGTGGACCGTCGGCGACGACTACGCCCTCGCGCATCAGGACCGCTCGATCGGCATAGCTGAGGGCGTGCGCGGGTTGGTGCGTGGTCATGAGCACTGATCGGCCGGCCCGGGCCAGTTCGGTGACGACGCGCAGGATGCGGACCTCGTTGCCGTAATCCAGCGCGGTGGTGGGCTCGTCGAGGATGAGGATGGGTGCTTGCTGGACGAGGGCCCGGGCGAGCAGGGTGAGTTGCCGTTCACCACCGGAGAGCAGGGAGAACGAACGCTTCGCCAGGTGCGCGATGCCGAGGTGGGCGAGCTGGTCCAGCGCGGCGCGGCGATCTTGCGCGGTGGGCGCCTCGGTCACCCGCAGGTGGGGTGTGCGGCCCATGACGGCAATGTCGAGCGTGGTGAACGGGAATGGTGTGGTGGTGTTCTGGGGCAGGTAGGCGACCAGGCGCGCGAGTTGGCGTGCGGAGAGCTCGGTGATGTCGGTGCCGAGTACCCGGATGGCGCCGCGGGCGGGGGTGAGCAGGCCGAGCAGGCAGCGCAGCAGGGTGGTCTTGCCGGCGCCGTTGGGTCCCAGCAGGGCGCACACCTCGGTCTCGTGCACGGACAGCGAGACGTCGGTGAGCCGGTGCCCGTCTCGGGGATAGGCGAAGGACAGTCCGGTGATCTCGACGCTGGGCCGACCTCGCCCCTGGGCTGAAGGTTGGGGTGGGGGTGTCTGGGTGTGGCTCATAGCCATTGGCGTCCCGCTTTGACCAGCAGCGCGACGAAGAAGGGTGCGCCGATGAGTGCGGTCAGGATCCCCAGCGGGAGATCGAGTGAGGTGGCACTGCGGGCGACGTCGTCGACGGCGAGCAGGTATCCCCCGCCGATCAGGGCGGAGACCGGGAGCAGGCGGGTGAACAAGGGACCCACGGTGAAACGAGCCAGGTGCGGGACGACCAGGCCGACCCAGCCAATGATGCCCGCGATGCTGACGACCGTGGCCGTCATCAGGGTGGAGGCTCCGATCACGATCGCCCAGACCATCCTGCGGTTGATGCCCAAGGTGCGGGCCTGATCCTCGCCGGTCGCCAGGACGGTCAGGGGCCAGCGCACGGCGAACAGCGCCGCCAAGCACACCGCGACGATGATCGTGGGTAGGATCAGGCTGCCGATGGTGGCCCGCCCCAAGCTGCCAAGAAGCCAGAAGGTGATCTCCGGTAGCGTGGTTTCCGGGTTGGCGAAATACTGGGTCGCCGAGATCAGCGCCCCGAACATCGCGCCGACCACGATCCCGCCGAGCACGAGCACGACGGGCGAGACGCTGCCCACGAGCCGCCCGATACTCAACGCGAGGACCGCCGCCAACAGGCCGAACAGGAACGACATGACCTGCAGCACGCTGTAGGGCGCCCCGATCAGGATGCTGACCGAGGCGCCGAGACCTGCACCCGCGGCGACGCCGAGGATCTCCGGGGACACCAGCGGGTTACGGAACATGGTCTGATACGCCGCACCTGAGGAGGCCAGCGCCGCGCCGACCAGCAGCGCGGCCAGGATCCGAGGCAGCCGGATCTCCAGGATCACCGTGGGCGCGCTCGCGGGCCAGGTGGCGGAAATGTTGATGAATTGCGCGGCCAGGACACGAACCACCGTGATCGGACCCAACGGGTACCGCCCCAAACCGAAGGAC
Organism: uncultured Pseudonocardiaceae bacterium; assembly: GCA_964250265.1. GTDB lineage: Bacteria > Actinomycetota > Actinomycetes > Mycobacteriales > Pseudonocardiaceae. The sequence goes on from CAXUFG010000135.1 coordinate 8,241, forward strand.
ACCACCGTCAACACAACCAAGCCGATGACCAACCCCACGACCCATAACTGGGTCCCATGACGCCAGCCGCCGAGAGTCCGGGTCCACGCCAGTCCCGGGACATGGTCTGGCCCGCCGGCCCGTCCGGTGGCAGTGTCCTCCAGCGGATGTGCTGGTTTGGATTCAGAGATGATCTCTCGCGCCATGGCGCTCACTTCCTGACATTCACAAGTCCGCGGCCCTCCCGGCTCTCCTCACTCCCAGCAGGTCGAGGCCACGCGGACGATCCCGCTACTGAGTCATCAGATCACCCGAATGGGTGGATACGTTAATTCTGCAAGTACGGATAGTCAAGGTTCTACCACCCGCATCTGCGGAACCATGGCCCTCGGTGAGCCGAAAGGACCAGGACGGGACCCAAAAATGATCGACCGTCGGTCTGCGGGAGCTGCGGCTCACTGCTCGACGAGCGCGACGCCGACTTCGCTTCGGCCTCGCGCGGATCCTCGATGGCGCGCACCGGTTGATCCAGGAGCGCGCACCTGACCACCCGCTGCTACTCCCGGCCAGGGATCAGCGAGACAATATTAATGAGCACATGCGCCTGTGCGAGGAAACACGGGCGCCGTTTGGCGCCAGCAGTGGGCGGGTATCTCACCGCCGATGGTTCAGCTTAAGCTCAAGAGTCCCCCCTGCGGCGGAGCTGGCTCTGGGGGGCCAACTGCTGCCGGCGCTGGAGCGCTTGCTGGTTGGGCATGGCGGCGGACCAGGTGGCTGGTGACCGAAAGAGAACTGACCAGGTGGAAGCGGGGAGGTGGCAGTGCAGGCGACGTTCATTTCTCATACGTCCTGGATGCGTGACATCCCCCATGAAACTCCGGTGACGGCGCTGAGCATTCCTGGGACTCACAATTCCGCCTGCATCGGCGGACCTTTCGGATTCGGTCAGACCCAAAACTTGGACGTCTCCCACCAGCTGGTTGCGGGGATACGATTTCTCGACATCAGGCTGGCGCACTACCAGGACAACCTTTTCCTCCATCACGATGTGGTGCACATGGAGAAAAATTACGCAGATGTTCTGGACATTTGTTCGGACTTCCTCGGCCAGTTCCCTTCTGAAGCTATTTTCCTGTCAGTGAAGGATGAAGATCGAGTCGATAGTGACCTCGGAAGATTCGCCCCTTCTGAGGTCTTCGGAAAAGATAGAGGGAACCCGGAGAGCTGGGTGATCCGGTCGGATTCTTTTGAAGATGCATTCAAAGCGAGAACCTGGCAGCATATTGAAGATGCATCACTTTTCTACAATTTCGCCTCACCTCTTTCTGGCGGTGATTCTGGGACTGCCGATCCTGCGCTCACATCCGAAACGACATTGGAGGACGTTCGCGGTAAGATCGTCTTACTGCGCAGATTCGAGGGGAGTGACGACGTGGGATTAGACCTGACTTATTGGCCGGAGAACCAGACCTTCAGGAGCGCGGCGATCCCGGTCCACGACGTGCATGATCGCTACCAGGGGCTTAAGGGAGAAGAAAAGTATGAACTCGTCGTCGCCCACCTCGAGGAAGCTAAAAAAGGTGACCCCAAGGACCTGTACATCACGTTCTCAAGCGCCGTTGGATTGAAAGCACACGGCTATGCGGAGATCATCAACCCGCGTCTCAGCGACTATCTGGCAGAATCCTCAAAGGGGCGCGTCGGAATTATCGTGATGGACTATTTCGAGGAGCCTTCGGAATTGGTCTCCAACGTGATCAAGATGAACTGATAGCCGCAGTAGCATGCTCAACATCTTCGCCCGTCCGTCCGTATCCCGATTCGTGGAGCCGGCCGGAGCCTGGCTGGTCCGGGCCGGCGTCGGACCCGACGCGATCACGGTCGCCGGCACGATCGGGACGGTGGCCTCGGCGCTGTGGTTCTTCCCCCGTGGCCAGCTGCTGGCGGGCGCCATTGCGGTCACCGTGTTCGTGCTGCTCGACGTGCTCGACGGGGCAGTCGCCCGGGCCCGCGGATCCGGCACCCCATGGGGGGCTGTGCTGGACGCCACCTGCGATCGGATCGCTGATGGTGCGCTCTTCGGCGGGCTGACCTGGTGGTGCTTTGTGGTTGCCGGCGACCGGCTGCTGGCGGCAGCAGCGCTGATGTGCCTGGTCAGTGCCCAAGTCATCTCCTACATCAAAGCTCGCGCGGAAGCCAGTGGCCTTTCCGGGGACGGCGGGATGGTCGAGCGCGCGGAGCGCTACATCATCACGCTGCTCGGCGCCGGCTTGACCGGCCTCGGCGTACCCTTCGCGATCGATGTCGCGCTGTGGCTGCTCGCCGGGCTACAACTGGTGACCGTGATCCAACGGCTGCTGGCCGTGCGGCGCAGTGCCTGGGAGCGCGAGGCGCGGTGAGCACCCTACCGAAGCTTGGTTGGCGATTGGATGCCGCATCGGCGGTGTCAGCGGCTGTGGACCCCGAGCAGGCGCCCCGCCCCCTGCCGGAGCGCCCGTTGCCAGCAGTGGTGGTCAACCCCACCCACGTCAACGATCTGCCAAGGCTGCATACCAACATCGCTAAGGTGTGCGCGGAGTTGGGCTGGGCCCCCCCGTTGTGGCTACTGACCACCGTCGATGACCCCGGGGGCGGTCAGACCCGGGTCGCACTGGACGCCAGCGCCGATGTGGTACTCGCCTGCGGCGGGGACGGTACCGTCCGCCACGTCGCGCATGTCCTCGCCGGATCGGGTATCCCACTGGGTCTGCTGCCCACGGGTACCGCCAACCTGCTGGCCCGCAACCTCGCCATCGTGCTGAACGACCCGGTCAAAGCCACCCGGATTGCGTTGTCCGGGAGAAATTGGGCGATCGACGTCGGTCGGGTGCTCATCGACGACCGAGACGAGGAGCACGTATTCATGGTGATGGCCGGGATGGGCTTCGACGCGGCGATCATGGCCGGCGCGCCTCACCAGTTGAAAGCTCGACTGGGCACGTTGGCGTATTTCGTCGCCGGAGCCCGCGCCCTGATGGCCCCGAGGGCCCCGATCACGCTGGCCGTGGATGGCCGACCGGAGCTGCCCCGGCAAGTCCGCACGGTGGTGATCGGCAACTGCGGCAAGCTTCTTGCCGGGCTGCGCTTGCTGCCTGCGGCCAAGGTGGACGACGGGCTGCTGGACGTCGTGGCCATCGGACCGAGAAGCATCCGCGGATGGCTGGCGGTGACTGCACGGGTGCTCACCCGCCGCCGCCGTGGTCACCGGATCGTGCAGCACTGGCAAGGCCGCATCATCATCCTCAGCGCGGAGGTCCCCCAGCAGGCCCAACTCGACGGCGATCCGGTGGGTGAGGTGCGGGCGATGCGGATGCGCGTCGACCCGGGGGCCCTGTTGGTGCGCGTCTAACCTCACTCACGCATCTTGTTGTTGATTTGGGTCCAGACCAACGCCACCGGCTGGTGCTCCAGTGCCATGAGAACGAGAAGGGGTGGTTCCCGGTATCGCGGGCATCTAAACGTTCTTGCCTGCGTCAGTTCGGGTGATGGCGAGTCAGAAGGGTGTTTGAAGCACGTCCCGGGGGGTATGCACTGCGTAAGAAGGCTTTAGAGGTACAAACAGCGCACGCCCCGGTTCAGCCAGCTAGAGGTAGGGGACCACCATGGCACTCGTCCCGAGTGATGTGACCGAGAGAATCTTCGATGAGGACGAGGGGCCGTCGGGTCCTTCTTCGTGGGTACCCCGTTGGCTGCGGCGGCAGCGCGAAGCTGACGACCTGGCGCAGTGGGTCAGCCAGGTGACGCGGCAGTGGACCGACACGATGGACGGTGCCAAGCTTGCCGAGCACAGCATGAGCGCGGGAAAGCTAGCCGTCACGGTGGCGCCGCAGGTGGAATCGGTGGATCCGGGCCCACCCCTGACGATGCTGGTGCGGATGCTTCCCGGCCAGTCCATAGACGACTTCCAGGACAAAGCCGAACGCATCGCCGTGGGTATGCAGGTGTCCACGGTCGAAATCACGCCCTTCGACCGTGGTTTGATCAATGTGGTGCTACTGGACCTTGATCCGCAGAGCGAGGTCGTGCCCCCACCGGTATGACCACTATCCGGCCCGGCACTGCGGTGGCGGCGCAGAGCTCACCCGATGCGGCCACTACCGCACTGCTGGCTGCGCGTGCGTTGGCGCCGGAGATCCGGGAGCGTGCCCGCGAAGGGGAACAACTGCGGACCATGCCCCCCGATCTCGCCGATCGGGTCGAGGCAGCCGGACTGTTCGCTTTGTGGCTTCCCCGTTCATTAGGTGGCCTTGAGCTGGACCCGGCAACCATCGTCCGGATCATTGAGGAGATCAGTTATGCGGACGGGTCTGCCGGCTGGAGCACCCTGATCGGTGCGAGTACCGCGTTTTTCGCCTGGCTGGAACCCGACGCCGCCCGGGAGCTGATCGCCGGTCGACCCTACGGTGCGTCGACGTGCATGATCGCCCCTAGCGGTTCGGCGATGCCAGACGGTACGGGCGGATTCATGCTAAGCGGGCGGTGGGCATTCAACACCGGTATTGGGCATGCCCGGTTCTCCCAGGTCGCCGCGGTGGTACTGGACGCACACGGTGCACCGCAAAGGCGGGAGGATGGCGGCGGCACCGAGTGGCGGATGGCGTTTCTGCCGACCGACCAGGACTGGATCGTCGACACCTGGGACGGTGCCGGCTTGCGCGGCACCGGCAGCCATGACCTGGTCCTGAATGGGTTGCGGGTGCCCGCCGAGCTGTTCGTCAACCCGCTCGAGAGCCAACCACACCACGACGGCCCGCTGTGGCGGTTCCCGTTGTTCGCCAACATCAGCGTGACATTGGTCGGCTTCCCGCTCGCGGTCGCCCGCCGAGCACTCGATGAGTTCACCGAGCTGGCGCGCACCAAGACGCGCGGCCCGGAGCGGCTCCGGGTCGCCGACGACCGGCACGTCCAGATGCAGCTCGCGACCGCTGAGGGCGGGTTGCAATCCGCGCGGGCGTTTGCCTTCGACGTCATCGGCAACGCGTGGGACACCGCGTGTGCCGGTGACCCACTCAGCCTCGACCAGCGCGCCCAGCTGCAACTGGCCGCGCACCAAGCGGTGCGGGCAGCAGTCGCGGCGGTGGATGGGGTATTCCGCCTGGCCGGGGCAGGTGCACTCTACGCCGACCAACCGATTCAACGGTGTTTTCGGGACCTGCACGCACTCGACACGCACACATTCGTCAGTGCGGACATGGTGACCCGGTACGCCAAGCACCGGCTCGGCGTACCGCAGCCGCCGCAGTTGTTCTGAATGCAGATACTACGTCGATCGGGAATGTTGACCCTATTCCGTTTCGAGTGAAATATGACCATTGAACCCACTGTGGGGACCACGGCCGCTGAGGCAACAGCCGGCGCGGATTGGGCCGATCGCCGACGCAGCCACGGCGAGATCCGGGATTCGCAGCGGGCCGGTCGGGGAGAGGTCAGCGATGCAGATTCGATCGGGGTGTTACCTCTGTTCCGCGGCGCTGCTGCTCACCGGACTGGTCGGCTGTGGCGGCAAGGAGATCGACGAGCCGGTCACCAAGGTGTCCGATCTGGTCGCCCTGTGCAGCGGTCGCCATTCCACCACCGCAGCTCCGTATGCTGGAGTCCCCCCGCATCCGATCCTCGTCGTCAAGCCCCGCGGTGCAATCCAGGACATGTTGGAGAATCCGCGACTCGCCCGTTTCGGGCCGGCCTGGAATCCGCAGGACCCGGCAGCCGTCCAGCTGGTGGCGTGCACCGATAGTGACGGTGGCGGCACGGACTCGGGCCTCACGTGCCCGTATCCCTCCGGGCAGTCGGCGTCGCTGCGGATTGCGGACTACACCCTCACGGTCTTCGAGGCGCGGACCGGCGCCAAGGTCGGCCAAACCCACATCGAGGCTCGTGACACCTGTCCCTTGTCGGCATCGGTCTACCGGCCAGACCCAGTGGTGTACGCGACGCCATCACCTCGGCAGTACCTTGACGTACTACAACCCTTCGTGAACCGGAGATAGGCGGCACCCAGCGCCACCGAGATCAACTCTCACCC
>CAXUFG010000136.1:0-14225 GCA_964250265.1 uncultured Pseudonocardiaceae bacterium
CAGGGGCCGCAGAGCTGATCTCGGCGCTACGCGCCGAGGGCCTGGCCACCGCGGTGGCCCCCACGGGAACCAGCGATTGGGTCCTGCCGTTGCTCGATATTCTCTTCGGGCTTGCTGTATTTGACGTCGTCGTCACCGGGTCAGATGTTACTGATCTCAAACCAGATCCCGCAGCGTACCTGGAGGCGCTGGCCCGCCTGGAGGTGAGTGCGGCTGACGCGGTCGCTGTAGAGGACTCGGCCAATGGCGTGCAAGCCGCGCAGGCGGCGGGGTTGCGGTGCGTGGCGGTGGTCAACGGTTACACCCGGGATCAGGATCTCTCAGGCGCAGTCGCCGTGCTCGACGACCTGGCTCGCCCCGGTGGAGTCTCGGTACTCCGTGGGGACCCGCAGCTGCGTGGCGGGCTGACCGTGGCGGCGTTGCGGTGCCTGCTCGTGGCGTAACGTCGAGTGGGCCAGATTTCGCCCATCCTGGGTTGAGGAGGTCCAAGCGCGGTGTCCGGGTCAGTTCGGGTAGCGGTCATCGGGTCCGGTCCTTCCGGGCTTTACGCAGCCGATGAGCTGAGCAAGCACGATGCGGTGTCGGTCGACGTGCTGGATCGGCTGCCCTGCCCGTACGGGCTCTTGCGCTATGGCGTCGCCCCGGATCACCTGAAGATGAAGTCGTTGGAGATCACCCTGCGCAAGATCCTCGAGCGGCCCCGCGTTCGGTTTCTCGGCGGGGTGGAGCTGGGTTCCGGGATCACCGTGGACGAGCTGCGCGACTACTACGACGCGGTGGTCTACGCGACCGGTTCGTCAGTGGATCGCCGGCTGTCCATCCCCGGCGAAGATTTGCCTGGCAGCTTCTCGGCAACCGAATTCGTCGCCTGGTACTGCGGCCACCCGGACGCCGAGGTGGATGCGTTCACCTTGGACGCGCACAGCGTGGTGGTGGTCGGCGTGGGCAATGTCGCGGTGGACGTCGCCCGCATTCTGGCCAAGACCGCCCAGGAGCTGAGCGTCACCGACATGCCCGACCACGTGCTCAAGGTGCTCGACACCAGCGCCATCAGGGACATTCATATGGTCGGCAGGCGGGGACCGGCGCAGGCCAAATTCACCACTAAGGAGCTGCGCGAGCTGGGCGAGCTGGCCGGTGCCGATGTCGTGGTCGATCCCGCCGAGCTGGTGCTCGATCAGGCCAGTAAAGAAGTCGTCGAGACCAATAAGACCGTGCGACGCAACCTCGAGGTGCTCCAGGAATGGTCGGCCCGGCCGCTGCATGGCCGGCCGCGGCGGATTCACCTGCGGTTCCTCCTCTCCCCGGTCGCGGTGCTCGGCACCGCGCAGGTGGAGGCGGTGCAGTGCGAGCGAAACGCGCCGAACGGCCTCGGCGGAGTGGCCGGCACCGGCGAGCTGGTGACCGTGGCAGCCCAGCTGCTACTGCGCTCGGTGGGATATCGCGGCGCGCCGCTGCCCGGCGTCCCGTTCGACGAGCGGTCGGGCGTGATTCCGCACGTGACGGGCCGGGTCCAGCGCCACGGCTGCAACGCAACCGGTGAGTATGTGGTCGGCTGGATCAAGCGCGGGCCCACTGGAGTCATCGGTACCAATAAGGGCGACGCCAAGGAGACCGTCGAGCAGCTGCTGGCGGACCTCGGCACATTGCCCCGCGCGGCGCACCGCGAACCCGACGCAATCATCGACATGCTCGCCCAGCGGGGGGTTGGGGTGGTCACTTGGGCCGGCTGGGAGGCGATCGACGCTGCGGAGCGGGCGCTCGGGGCTATGGCTGGACGTACCCGCATCAAGATCGCCGACCGGGCCGCGCTGCTGATCGCTGCCACCAAGGCGCTGGCGGGCTGACTTCTGGCGCCAGTAAGCACCGAGGGACGACACACTGGGCACCGGGTGCGACACGCTGCGTTAGGAATCCGTCCAGGTCAGGAGCTCGGAGGCGGGTCTGGTGTTGAGGACCCGGTCGGCGGTTACCTCGCAGGTGGCGGCGCGCTCGCAGCCGTGGGGTAACCAGTCGAGCTGTCCGGGGGCATGCGCGTCGGAGTCGATGGTGAACAGGCAGCCGAGTGTGGCGGCGAGGCGCAGCAACCGGGTGGGCGGGTCCAGCCGCTCGGGGCGACAATTGATCTCCACCGCGACGCCACGCTCCGCGCAGGCGGCGAACACGGCATTGGCGTCGAACTGCGACTCCGGACGCAGGCGGGGACCAGTCACTATCCGGCCAGTGCAATGCCCGAGCACATCGACATGCGGGTTGGCCACCGCGGTGAGCATCCGTTTGGTCATCTCGTCGGCCGGCATTCGCAGCTTCGAGTGCACCGAGGCGACGACAACGTCCAGCAATGCCAGTAACTCTTCGAATTGATCCAGTGTACCGTCGGCAAGGATGTCCACCTCGATCCCGGTGAGGATCCGGAAAGGGGTGAGTCTTTCATTGCACGCGGCCACGACCTCCAGCTGACGCGTCAGTCGCTCGGCGGAAAGCCCATTGGCCACCGTGAGGCGCGGTGAGTGGTCGGTCAGGACGAGATACTCGTGACCGAGTTCCCGGGCGGTGACCACCATCTCCTCGATCGGCGACCCCCCGTCGGACCAGTCGGAGTGGGTGTGGCAATCGCCGCGCAATGCTGCCCGCAGGTCGGCCGCGGCATTATCCAACGGCTGTTCGCCGGCCGCCTCCAGCCGGCTCAGATAGGCCGGCGCTTCCCCGGCGAGGGATTCAGTGACGCAGCGGGCCGTGACCTCGCCAACGCCGGCCAGCGCCGTCAAGGTGCCCGATCCGGCACGCTGTGTCAGGTCGTCCCGCGAAGCGAGTACCGACGCCGCAGTGCGGAATGCCCGAATCCGGTAGGTCTGCTCGTGCGCTCGCTCCAGCAGGAAGGCAATCCGCCGTAGGTCCGCGACAGGGTCCCGCGGTCCGGTCACGTTACCCTCCAGCTGAGGAATGCACCACCGACACGACGCTCCCAAGGCAGCCTACGTAGCGCCAGTCTATTGGCCCGACCTACCCAACCTGTGGTCGACGAACAACTCGAGGTCGGACAGCCGTGCCCGGATGACCCTGTGCCCCGGATGACCCTGTGCCCCGGATGACCCTGTGTCCCGGATGACCCTGTGCCCCGGATGGGTGGCTTCCCCCTCCGGGCGGCACAAGAAGACTACGGTGCAAAAGCGAACTGCTCAGAGAGGAGCCGCCGTGTTGCTCAGCCGCGTTGCCCGTCCACTGCTTGCGGCCGTGTCCGTTGCGAATGGCGTCGAGACCCTGCTCAACCCAAAACCGAAGATCGAGGCGACCGCGCAACTGCTGGCAAAGACACCCGCCCCGGTCAATCCCGCATTGATCGTGCAAGCGGGCGCTGCGGTGAAGATTACCGGCGGGTTGCTGATGGGGCTCGGATGGGCGCCCCGGATAGCGGCGCTCGCCCTCGCCGCGGACCTGATTCCGGCCACTGTGGCCGAGCACCCGTTCTCGGCCGCCGGTTCACCCGACGCCCGTAAGGCTCGCCAGGCGAATTTCTTGTCCAACTGCGGTCTGCTCGGCGGATTGCTGCTGGCCAGCGCTGCGCCTGGCGGCAAGCGCAGGCGCAAGCGCCGCTAGGTCCACGAAGGAAGATTCACTCCAACCACACGTCCGGCACCCGGAGCAGTCCAGACGTTCGTGGCTGGCTGGTCGCTGTCGACGTGAGCAAGCACCTCGGGAGGCCGCAGTGGCCCAGAAGGTCCAAGGGGTAGTGGCACGGGGCAAGGGCGCGCCGGTCACGGTGGAGACCGTGCAGGTACCGGACCCCGGCCCCGGTGAGGCGCTGGTCGTGGTTCAGGCGTGCGGTGTGTGCTACACCGACCTGCACTACCGTCAGGGCAGGATCAACGACGACTTTCCGTTCCTGCTCGGGCATGAGGCCGCTGGTGTCGTGGAATCCGTGGGTGACGGTGTCACTACCGTGGCCCCCGGTGACTTCGTCATTCTCAACTGGCGGGCGGTATGCGGACGCTGCCGCGCTTGCCGTCGAGGTAAGCCCTGGTACTGCTTCGACACCCACAACGCCGCCCAGCCCATGACGCTGTCTGACGGCACCGCGCTCTCGCCCGCCCTGGGCATCGGGGCTTTCGTGGAGAAGACCCTGGTCCACAGCGGTCAGTGCACCAAGGTCAACCCGGCGGTCAAGCCGGAGGTTGCCGGGCTGCTCGGCTGCGGGGTGATGGCCGGGCTCGGCGCGGCGATGAACACCGGAGGTGTCACGCGCGGTGATTCGGTAGCGGTGATCGGCTGCGGAGGGGTAGGTGATGCCGCCATCGCCGGGGCGCGGCTGGCCGGCGCGACCACGATCATCGGTGTCGACATCGACCCGGGCAAGCTGCGGTGGGCCACCGAACTGGGCGCGACGCACACCGTCAACGCCCGGGAAACCGACGTCGTCGAGGCAGTGCGGGAGTGCACCGGAGGCTTCGGGGCTGACGTCGTCATCGACGCGGTGGGCCGGCCGGAGACCTGGCAACAAGCGTTCTTCGCGCGCGATCTGGCAGGCACCGTCGTGCTGGTAGGCGTGCCCAGCCCGGATATGAGGGTGCCCGACATCCCGCTGCTGGAGATCTTCGGCCGCGGTGGGGCGCTCAAATCCTCCTGGTACGGCGACTGCCTGCCCGAGCGAGACTTCCCGATGCTGGTGGAGCTGCACCTGCAGGGACGGTTACCGTTGGAGAAGTTCGTCTCCGAGACGATCGGCCTGGACGATATCGAGGCGGCCTTCGAGAAGATGCAGAATGGCGAAGTCCTGCGTAGTGTCGCGCTGCTCGGGCGGCGCAGGTCGTGAGTGAGTAACAGTGTTATAGCCCCGAAAGGCACTCACAAGCATGATTTCATGCGTGGTCACCTCGGGCACCTTCAGCCTGGACGGTGGGACCTGGGAGGTGGACAACAACGTCTGGCTGATCGGCGACGAACGAGAGGTGATCGTCGTCGATGCCGCGCACGACGCGGATGCGATCGCCGCTGCGGTAGGCGACCGGCGGGTGCTGAGCATTCTGTGCACGCACGCGCACGATGATCACGTCAGTGCCGCGCCGGAGCTGTCCCGGAGGCTGGATGCGCCGGTGCTGCTCCACCCGGCAGAGCACGTGCTGTGGCGGCTCGCGCATCCTGACATCCCACCGCCCGACGCCGTGCTCGCCGATGGCGACACTGTGCGCGTCGCGGGTACCACGCTGCAGGTGTTACACACCCCCGGGCACTCCCCCGGCTCGAGCTGCCTGTATGCCCCCGAGCTGAACACCCTCTTCAGCGGGGACACGCTGTTCCGGGGCGGCCCGGGCGCCACTGGCCGGTCCTATTCAGACTTCGACGAGATCATCGCCTCGATCCGGGCCAGGCTGCTGACCCTGCCCGCCGGCACTGAGGTGCGGACCGGCCACGGTGATTCCACCACCATCGGCCAGGAGGCCGATCATGTCGGTGAGTGGCTCGCGCGGAGGCACTGAAACATCACGGTGATCCGACCAGTGACTCAGGACGCCCCGACCATCCGCATAGCAGGGACAGCCACCGCGTGCATCACGCCTGCCGGCTCGGCCGCCCGAGACGGTTCGATCACCCGGGACTCGGTGACGATGGCGGTGACCAGGTCGGCGGGGGTCACATCGAAGGCGGGATTGATGGCGCCGGAGGAGGCCGGGGCCATCCGCCAGCCCCCCACCAGCAGTACCTCGTCGGGATCCCGGTACTCGATGGTCACCGCTGCTCCGGTGGGAATGCCGAGGTCGATCGTGGCGGTCGGGGCAGCCACCACGAACGGGATTCCCGCTCTGGCCGCGGCCAGCGCAAGCGGGTAGGTACCCACCTTGTTCACCACGTCGTAGTTGGCGGCGATCCGGTCCGCTCCGACGATCACTGCGTCGACTTCACCGCCGGCGATCAGTGCGGGACCCGCACTATCCACGACCACCTGGTGCGGCACGCCCAGCCCGGCGAGTTCCACCGCGGTGATCCGGGATCCCTGCAGCAACGGCCGTGTCTCCCCGACCACGACCATCTTGATGAGCGCATCGGCGTGCAGCGCCCGCACAACGCCGAGCGCGGTCCCCCATTCCACGCACGCCAGGGCGCCCGCGTTGCAGTGCGTGTGCAGCACCATCGGCCGGTCACCGACGTAGCTGCGCAGCAGGGCCGCACCCAGCCGGGACAGCGTCGCGCACGCCCGCACGTCAGCCTCCACCAGAGCCTGCGCGGCATTCAGGACCGCGGCGGGTCCCCGCGGCACCGCGGGGAGCACCTGGCGCACCGCCCAGCTCAGGTGCGCCGCGGTGGGCCGGGCTTCAGCGATGCGTCGGGCATCGGTCCGCACAGCGTCGGGGTCATAACCCAGCTCTGCCGACCGCGCCGCAGCGAGCGCGACGCCCAGAGCTCCCAGCGCACCCAACGCGGGAGCGCCCCGCACCACCATCCGGTGGATCGCGTCCACCACATCGCTGACGGCGCGCAGGGCCACCCGCCGCTGCTGCGGCAGGGCAGTCTGGTCAATCACATCGACGTGTCCGTCGATCCACTCGATGGTGCGCATGGATACCTTGCTTCCCGGACCCGGATTTAGCCTTGGGGCAACGTAGTCGCCGGGCACCCGGTCGCGCACCGCCCAACGGATGACCTGCATTGCCGGCGAATTCAACGTTGGGTAATCGCCAGGTACTCCCGTTCGGAGTAGCCAGTGTAGACCTGCCGCGGCCTGCCGATCTTGGTTTCCGGGTCGCCGTTCATCTCGCGCCAGTGCGCGATCCAGCCCGGCAGGCGGCCCAGTGCGAAGAGCACGGTGAACATCCTGGTGGGAAAGCCCATCGCGCGGTAGATCAGGCCGGTGTAGAAGTCGACGTTGGGGTAGAGCTTGCGCTCGACGAAGTAGTCGTCGGCCAGCGCCTTCGCCTCCAGCGCCACGGCGATCTCGAGCAGGGGGTCATTGACCCCCAACTTGTGCAGGACATCGTCCGCGGTCTTCTTGACGATCTTCGCGCGCGGGTCGTAGTTCTTGTAGACCCGGTGCCCGAAACCCATCAGCCGCACACCGTCGGTCTGGTTCTTCACCTTCTTCACGAAGGCGTCCACGTCACCGCCCTCGAGGTGGATCCGCTCGAGCATCTCCAGCACCAACTGGTTCGCGCCACCGTGCAGGGGGCCGAACAACGCATTGATCCCCGCGGAGATCGAGGCGAACAGGTTGGCCTGCGTGGACCCGACTATCCGGACGGTGGAGGTCGAGCAGTTCTGCTCGTGGTCGGCGTGCAGTATGAACAACAGCTCCAGGGCGTCGGCCACCACCGGAACGATCTCGTAAGGCTGCACCGGCAGCCCGAAGGTCATCCGGAGGAAGTTGTGCACCAGGCCCAGCGAGTTGTCCGGGTAGAGGAACGGCTGACCGATCGACTTCTTGTAGGCGTAAGCGGCGATGGTGGGCAGCTTGGCCAGCAACCGCACGGTGGAGATCTCCACCTGGTCGTGATCGAACGGGTCGAGGCTGTCCTGGTAGAAAGTGGACAGCGCAGATACCGCACTGGAGAGCACCGGCATCGGGTGCGCGTGCCGGGGGAAGCCGTCGAAGAATCGCCTGAGGTCCTCGTGCAGCAAGGTGTGAATGCGGATGTCGTCGGTGAAACGTTCCAGCTGCCCGCTGGTCGGTAGCTCCCCGTGGATCAGCAGGTAGCTGGTCTCCAGGAAGCTCGAGCGTTCAGCCAGCACCTCGATCGGGTAACCGCGGTAGCGCAGTACGCCCGCGTCGCCGTCAATGTAGGTGATCTCCGAGGTGCACAACGCGGTGTTCACCAGCCCCGGGTCCAGGGTGACCATCCCGGTGTTGGCGCGCAGTGCGCTGAGGTCGATCGCGGGCTCCCCCTGAGTCGCTCCGATGATCGGCATCCGGTGCTCGCCGCCCGGATAGGCCAAGGTCACGGCTTGTTCGCAAGACACCCACCCACGGTAGCTCGCCGAGCGTGCTTGAGATAGAACGCGGTCATCAAGGTGCGAATAACTGGTGGCGCTAGGGAGCGAGCCGGGCGACTGTCCAGGTGCCCTCGCCGGTGATGTGGTAGCGCAGGCGGTCGTGCATGCGGTTGGGCCTGCCTTGCCAGAACTCCACACTCACCGGTTGGATCCGCACCCCGCCCCAATGTGGCGGCAACGGCACCGGCTCGGCGCCGGCGAACCGGGTCGCGGCGTCCTCCAGCGCGACGTCCAGGGCGCGCCGGTCGGGCACCACAGAGGATTGCGCTGAGGCCCAGGCTCCCAGCTGGGCGCCCCGCGGGCGGGTGCGCCAGTAGCCGGTGCTCTGCTCCGGCGTGAGTATCTCGATCGGCCCGCGCAGATGCACCTGGCGGTGCAGTGCAATCCAGGGGAACGTCGCCGCAGCGAAGCGGGTGATGTTGAGGTCGCGCATCTTGGCAGAAGTCAGGTTCGTATAGAAGACCACACCCTGCGGGTCGAGGCCCTTGGCGAGAACCGTCCGTGAACTGGGCAACCCGTCGGCGTCCGCGGTGGCCAGCACCATCGCGTTGGGTTCGGGAAGGCCGGCGGCCACAGCGTCGTCAAGCCATCCGGCGAACTGCTCGTACCAGGTGCCGGCGAGGTCCGCTTCACCCAGTGCACGATCGGCGTAGGCGACCCGCAGCCGAGCCAGCTCTGCGGTCCGCTCCCCGCGATACCTGCGTCCAGCCGCCACGCCGCACACTCCCCAATTTGATGATCGGAGGCCTGCAACCTACGTCGCGATGGACCGTTCGGCGCGCAGGGATACCCATCGGTGTGCCGAAACCAGTGTCCACATTGCCCCAACGTGGCTATCGGGTGCACTGTTAGCCAAACCCGCGCGGCGCCGCACTGTAGCGTGCGCCCATACCCGCTAGCCGTCAGCGACCCGCGCGTGCCCTATCGCGCGCGAGGAGGACGGCGTGGCTGTCGTGAAGGAGCTCAACGGCCTGGCGGGCACCACCGCTTTCAAGCCGGGGCTGGAGGGCGTTGTCGCCTTCCAGACTGAGATCGCCGAGCCGGATCGAGACGGCGGAGCGTTGCGCTACCGCGGCGTGGACATCGAGGATCTCGCTGGCTACGTGACCTTTGGTGACGTGTGGGCGTTGCTCACCGACGGGCGCTTCGGCCATGGCCTGCCGCCCGCCGAACCGTTTCCCCTTCCGGTGCACACCGGTGATGTCCGGGTCGACGTACAAGCCGGTTTGGCCATGCTCGCCCCGATCTGGGGCTACCGCCCGCTGCTGGACAGCGCCGATGCGCAGGCTCGCTCGGAGCTGGCCAGGGCGTCGGTGATGGCACTGTCCTATGTAGCTCAGTCCGCCCGCGGCATCCACCAACCGGCCGTGCCCCAGCACCGGATCGATCAGTGCTCCACCATCACCGAGCGTTTCATGACCCGCTGGCGCGGCGACCCGGACCCGGCACACGTCAGGGCTGTGGACGCCTACTGGGTGTCGGCCGCTGAGCATGGGCTCAACGCCTCGACCCTCACTGCTCGGGTGATCGCCTCTACCGGTGCCGACGTCGCCGCCTGCTTGTCCGGGGCGATCGGCGCGATGTCCGGCCCGCTGCACGGTGGCGCTCCGGCGCGGGTGCTGCCGATGATCGAGGAGGTGGAGCACACCGGTGACCCCGCGATGGTGGTCCGCAGCGTGCTTGATCGTGGTGAGCGGCTGATGGGGTTCGGCCACCGGGTGTACCGGGCCAAGGATCCGCGAGCCCGGGTGTTGCGGCGGTTCTGCCAGGAGCTCGGTGCGCCACGCTACGAGGTGGCGGTGGCACTGGAGCAGGCCGCGCTGGACGCGCTGGCGCAGCGGCGGCCGGACCGGCAAATCGAGACCAATGTCGAATTCTGGGCCGCGGTGATCCTTGACTTCGCGCAGGTCCCGCCGCACATGATGGCGGCAATGTTCACCTGCGCCCGGACCGCGGGCTGGTGCGCGCACATCATGGAGCAGAAACGCACCGGCCGCCTGATCCGCCCCGCCGCCCAATACGTCGGCCCGCAACCACGCCCCCGCCAGTCCGTCCCCGGCTGGGACGAGATCGGGCGCCCCTGAGCGCCTTGCTCCGCGTTCAGCGGGCTCAGCGGGGTTATTCGGCGGTCATTTACCCCGCTGAGCCCGCTGAATGCGCTCCGTGAGAATGCTGCAGCGCGTAGCGGGCGAATAGGTGGCCTTGGGACTCCAGCAGCCAGATCAGGTCCAGACCGATCGAGGCGGCCAGGGGTGCGCGGTTGACGATGGACAGCGACCCGGTGCTGCCGGCCAGCGTGGGCGCGATGGCCAGAAACAACTCATCGATCAGGCCAGCCGGCACCAGTGTGGTGTTGAGGTTCGGGCCGCCCTCGCACAGCACTGAGCGCACGCCGTGCTCAAGGCGCAACCGGGTGAGCATCATCGCCAGGTCCACCTCCTCCTCCGGTGCCGGACGCAGGTAGCTGATCTGCGCGGCGCATCCGGCTAGCTCGGCATCGCTGGCGGTGATGACGACCACGCGCGAGTGTGGGTCAGCGAGCAGCGGCAGGTCCGGGGGGAGGTTGAGCCGGTGGCTCACGATGACGGCCAGCGGGTCCGGTGCCAACCCCCGGGCGACGCGGCGCTCCCGGCGCTGCGAATCGCGAACCAGGCGCCCGTACCGCTCGGTGCGGACCGTCCCGGCGCCCACCATCACCGCGTCGACGTGTGCTCGCAGCTCGTGGAACAGCTGCCGGTCCGCAGGGTTGCTGATCGGGGCGGTGCGGTGCGCCACGGAGGCCGCACCATCGGCGGTGGCGACCATGTTGAGCACCACGTATGGGCGGTGATCGGGGGCCATACCGGCCAGCGCCAGCCCGTCCAAGGCTTGCACGGCGGTGACGATGCCCGGCTCGGGCAGTAGCCGACGCAACGCGACCTCGGTCACGCCGGATGCCCCGATTCGATGTTCCTGGCCTGGTGGAAGCTGAGGTACGGTCCGCCCGCATCCCGGTGAGCCGCGATCGGCTCGAGCAGGAAACCGACGTGGTCACCGAGGTCAAACCGGTCCAGTACCCGACCGACGAACCAGTCCCGGCACTCCTGCAGGATCGGCAACCCGCCCGGACCCGGTTGCCACGCGCAACGGGCGAACTTATCCGCCTCATCGCCGGTGCAGCCGCCGAACAGTCGCGCCAGCGCCTCGGCCTGCCGTGGCACGAAATGCACGGCCATGGCCTCAGCGCTCGTCGCCAGCCGGTAGGTGTGGTTCTTGTTCGACAGGCAGACCAGGAAGCGCGGCGGGTCGATGCTGCTCTGAGAGCCGAACCCGGCCAGGCAACCAGCCCGCTGCTCGCCGACGCGAACGGTGACGATGAACATCGAGTACTCGAGCCCCGCGACAAGCTCACCGAAGGTGCCGTGGGTGTCCACAGCGATCAACATACCCGCATGGCCGGCCCGCTCCTGCTCGGTGAGCACGGTCCACACCGAGCCGATCACCACTGAGTTCGTCGAAGTTCCGGGAGAGATTCGGGTAAGGTAATAAGGGTGGAGCGAATATCGGGTGGCAAGGTACGGGACCTTTATTCGATCGATGGGGACGTCCTGCTGGTCGCATCGGATCGGATTTCGGTGTTCGATGTGGTGCTACCGACGCCCATTCCGGATAAGGGTGCACTGCTCACCCAACTATCGGTGTGGTGGTTCCACAAACTCAGGAAAGTGACACCTAATCATCTGATCTCCGCCACCGATGTCCCGCCCGAGTTCGAGAACAGGGCGATCCGCTGCACACCGCTGCAGATGATTCCGGTTGAGTGTATCGCTCGTGGCTACCTCGCCGGCCTGGGGTTGCGCGAGTACGAGAAGAACTGTTCCGTGTCGGGAGTGACACTACCTGCGGGGTTGGTGGCCGGAAGCCGGTTACCCGAGCCGATCTTCACGCCGACCACCAAGTTCTCCGACACCGGGCACGATGAGTTCATCACCTTCGACAACGTGACCCGGGAAGTCGGGGAAGATACCGCCAAACGCCTCCGCAGCCTGACCTTGGAACTCTACAGAGCGGCCGCCGAGCATGCCCGAGACAACGGCGTCATCGTCGCGGACACGAAGTTCGAGTTCGGCTGGGACGCTGCCGGGGAGTTGACACTCGGAGACGAGGCCGTCACATCGGATTCATCGCGTTTCTGGCTCGCCGATAAATGGCGTCCTGGCCAAGAGCAATACGCATTGGACAAACAGTTCGTCCGGGATGCGCTGCGCCCGGGGTGGGATCGCGAGCCGCCGGGGCCGGTCATTCCTCCCGCAATCGTGGCGGAGGCGCGGCGGCGCTACATCGAGGCCTACGAGCGCATCACGGGATCAGCGTGGTGCCCGAGGTCCCCCTAAGTCATCGTAGGGTCTGCCTATGACGCAGACCGCTCAGCTGACCATCCCCGCTGACCTGACACCCGCCGACGGGCGGTTCGGCTGCGGGCCCTCCAAGGTCCGTCCCGAGCAGCTGGCCGCGCTGGCCACCAGCGGTGCCTCGGTGATGGGCACCTCGCACCGGCAGGGGCCGGTGCGCTCGCTGGTCGGCCGGATCCGAGCGGGGTTGCGCGAGCTGTTCTCGTTGCCTGAGGGCTACGAAGTGGTGCTCGGCAACGGCGGCACCACCGCATTCTGGGATGCGGCCGCCCTGGGCCTGGTGCGGCGGCGCTCGCTGCACCTGAGCTACGGCGAGTTCTCCGCGAAGTTCGCCACCGTCACCAGCCGGGCCCCGTTCCTGGCCGATCCGTTGGTGGTCTCCGCCCCGCCGGGGAACGCCCCGCAGCCCGTCGCCGATCCGGAGTGTGACCTGATCGGCTGGGCGCACAACGAGACCTCGACCGGGGTGATGGTCCCGGTGTGCCGGCCGGCCGGGTCGCAGGGCGCGCTGGTGGCGATCGATGCGACCAGCGGTGCCGGTGGCCTACCAGTCCAGAGCGCCGACGCCGATGTCTACTACTTCGCGCCGCAGAAGTCCTTCGCCTCCGACGGCGGGCTGTGGATCGCGCTGCTCAGCCCGGTCGCGGTGGCGCGGATAGCGGAGATCAGCGCGTCGGACCGGTGGGTGCCGGAGTTCCTGTCGCTGAGCACCGCGCTGGACAACAGCCGCAAAGACCAGACCTACAACACCCCGGCGGTCGCGACGCTGCTGCTGCTGGCCGACCAGATCGAGTGGATGCTGGCCCGCGGCGGTCTGGCGTGGTGTGTCGGGCGCACCACCGACTCGTCCGCACGGCTGTACTCCTGGGCCGAGGCCTCGCCGTACGCGGCGCCGTTCGTCACCGACCCGGCCAAGCGCTCGCTGGTGGTCGGCACCGTGGATCTCGCCGAGCGCGTCGATGCCGGTGCTGTTGCCGCGGTGCTGCGCGCCAACGGCATCGTGGACACCGAGCCGTACCGTAAGCTGGGCCGCAATCAGCTGCGGATCGGGATGTTCCCGGCTGTCGATCCGGACGACGTCTCCGCGCTCACCAGGTGCATCGACTGGGTGGTCGAGCGGCTGACGTAGGCCCTGATGGGCGGCGCGCCTCCCCCGGCATGGCAACCCACCCGCTTACGGTGGCAGGCACCAGATGTGGAGGTCCTCGGATGCGCGCGCTGCGGGTTGTCGGTCTGGGGGCCGACGACCGCACGATCATCGTGGAGACGGTGGCATCGCAGTCCGGCGCCCGGCGGGAGCAGTTCATCCTTCCGGTCGACGACAACCTGCATGCAGCGATACGGGGTGATCTCCCGCGCCTCGGGCAGATCTCGATCGAGCTGGAGAACGAGATGCGACCCCGTGAGATCCAGGCCCGGATCAGAGCCGGAGCCTCCGTCGAGCAGTTGGCCTCCGCCGCGGGAGTGTCCAGCGAGCGGATCGAGCGCTTCGCCTACCCCGTACTGCTGGAGCGCTCCCGGATGGCCCAGCTGGCCCAGCAGGCCCACCCGGTGCGCGCCGACGGTCCTGATGTGCGAAGGCTGGAGGCGGTGGTCACCGAGACATTCCGCCAGCGTGGTCACGACTTCGGAGCAGCGAGCTGGGACGCCTGGCGCGCAGAGAATGGCAAGTGGGTCGTGCAGCTGCGCTGGCGGACCGGCCGGTCGGAAAACCGGGCGCACTGGACGTTCCACCCCGGTGCCCACGGCGGCACCGCCACCGCGCTCGACGACCACGCCACCGACCTGATCGATCCGCAACCAGCCGCGCCACTGCGCACCGTGCCCCCGGCACCCGAAGCACGCCCCCAACCC
>CAXUFG010000137.1:0-14191 GCA_964250265.1 uncultured Pseudonocardiaceae bacterium
CCAGCCAGACACGTTCTCAGGCAGGGCGGGGGCTCCTTCACAGGCGGCTACTGCTGGCGCGCTTCCAGACATCCCATCTCGCGTGTGGCGTGGCTCCGTGCCCGTCGTGTCGCGCCCGGGGCGCGATCCACCGTGCCCGAAGGTGCACAAGCGTCCATAGGACCCCTGGTGGGCCGTAGGCTCGGGCGTCGTGAGCGCGCCGCAGATCACCCTCACCGCCAGGCTCACCACCTCGGCGCTGGACGCCCGGCGAGGCGTCGTCCGGCTGCACCAGGAGGTGCTCGACGCGCTGGGCCTACGGCAATGGGATGCGGTGCAGCTGACCGGCGCTCGATCCAGCGCCGCGCTGGCCGCAGCTGGGCAGACCCCACCCGGCACGGCGCTCGTCGATGACCTGACGTTGTCCAATCTCGGACTGACCGACGGATCCGAGGTGGTGCTCGCGCCGGCGCGGGTGGCGGCGGCCCGCTCGATCACTTTCGCCGGATCCGCACTGGTCAGCCAGGCGGTGAGCCCCGAGACGCTGCGGCTCGCGCTGGCCGGCAAGGTGCTGACCACCGGGGACGCGGTATCCCTGCTCCCACAGGACGTGGCCCCTGGATCGGATGCGACCGCAGTACGGAGCCGGCTGGCCACCGCGATCGGGATGACCTGGACCACCGAGCTGCTCACGGTGACGGCCACCGATCCCGCTGGACCTGTTGCTCCGCATCCCTCCACTGTGGTCGGCTGGCGGGACGGCCAGCGCACTGGCGAGCAGCTCGTGCAGCCGCCGGCGCCCAGCAGCCCGACGCCCGACATCCCCGCGCCTGCCGTGGCCGACCTGGTGGGTGCCCAGGATGCCGCTCGGCGGCTGGCCGAGTGGTTCGAGCTCACCTTTCACCGCCCCGAGCTGCTACGCAGGCTCGGCGCAAGCACCCGCCTCGGGGTGGCGGTGCACGGCCCCGAGGGCGTCGGCAAGGCCACCCTGGTGCGCGCGGTGGCCCGCGAGGCCGGGACCCGTGTCGTCGAGCTGGCGGCGCCGAGCGTAGCGGCGGTGGAGCCCGCGGCCGCTGCTGCGCGGGTGCGCGACGCGGTGGCGACCGCCGGCCAGCAGCAGCACAGCGTGCTGCTGATCACCGACATCGAGGCGCTGCTGCCGGCCACCAACCCGCCACCGCTGGCCACCGTCGTGCTCGACTCGCTGGGCCCCGCGGCGGACGGTGTCGCGCTGGTGGTCACCACCGCGCACCCCGAGTCGGTAGATCCGCGGCTGCGCGCACCGGAGCTGGTGGATCGCGAACTGTCGCTGGGACTACCCGATGCCCGCACGCGCGCAGAGTTGCTCCGGGTCCTGCTCAGTGCGGTGCCGCTGGCCACCGACGTCGATCTGGTGGCCGTCGGGGAACGCACCCCTGGGTTCGTCGCCGCGGATCTCGTTGCGCTGCGCCGCGAGGCAGCGGTGCACGCCGCGCTGCGCCACGCGTCAGACACCGGGATCGACCTCACGATCACCCACCAGGACCTGATCGATGCCCTGGACACCGTCCGACCCATCTCGATGTCTACTTCGGACACCATCAACACCGGTGGGCTGACGATGGACGAGGTCGGCGACATGACTCAGACCAAGCAAGCGCTCACCGAGGCGGTGCTGTGGCCGCTGCGCTACCCCGATTCGTTCACCCGCCTCGGCGTCGACCCGCCACGTGGGGTGCTGCTCTATGGCCCGCCCGGTTGCGGCAAGACCTTCCTGGTCCGGGCGCTGGCCGGGTCGGGTGCGCTCAACGTGTTCTCCGTCAAGGGGGCCGAACTGCTGGACAAGTGGGTCGGCGAGTCGGAACGGGCGGTGCGGGAACTGTTCCGGCGGGCCCGCGACGCGGCACCCGCGCTGATCTTCCTCGACGAGCTCGACGCGCTGGCTCCCCGTCGCGGCGGGTCCTCCGATGCCGGCGTCGCCGACCGGGTGGTGGCCGCACTGCTCACCGAACTGGACGGGGTGGAACCGCTGCGCGATGTGGTCGTGCTCGGCGCCACCAACCGCCCCGACCTCATCGACCCGGCCCTGCTGCGCCCCGGCCGGTTGGAGCGGCTGGTGTACGTACCGCCGCCGGACGCACCCGCCCGGGGGGCCATCCTGCGCGCTGCAGCACGCAACACCCCGCTTGCCGCCGGCGTCCACCTCGACGAGCTGGCCGGTGAGCTGGAGGGCTACTCCGCCGCGGACTGCGCCGCGCTGATCCGCGAGGCCGCGCTGACCGCCATGCGGGAGTCACTCGAGGCCACCGAGGTGACCGCAGCGCAGCTGTCCGCCGCACGCCAGACCGTCCGCCCCTCCCTGGACCCGAGGCAACTCGCCGAGCTGGCCGGCTACGTCGCAGCACGTCATTAGGCCAACGACGTCCGTTCTCCGGTGGAATCGAGCCCGGCGCGGTGGCGAGCAGTGTGGAAGGTCCGCAAGCAACGCCGCCAGGAAAGTGCCGAGCTGCCCAGCGACGCCAGGAGTGGCAGCAGGTCGGCCGAGAAGGCGATGCTCGCCTCGCGGGGCAGCAACGAAGGCAGGTTGTCGATGGCGATGATGTCCAGTGGCCGCGGACCTTCGCACAGTCGCCGGGCAGGCTCAGACCAGCTGGTGGTGCGGTCATAGATGGGCAGCATGTTGCACTCCGACGTGACGTCGCAGGTGATATCGGAGACGAGCCTCAGGCGGCGAGCGGGATCGTCGAGATCCGCCGGGGTGAGAAATGGCGGTACCGGCGTGGTGATCAGCACGGCGTTGACGAGAACATCGTGTTCGAGCAGGGCCGTCCGATCCAGTTGCCACGTGTGCTCAAGGCCCCAGCAGGTCGGCGTGATGCCGGCGGCGGCGAGGGCGGCCTGCGCACCGCGCCCGCACCGCCCGAATGCGCCGATGATCAGTACCCGGGGTGGCGCCGCGCTGCGTGGCTGCCCCAGTGCCGCGTCCAGCGATTGCTTCGAGGACGGCCGCAGCGGCGCGCTGAGCCGGCCATCGTGGCGCAGCACCGCGAGCGCGGCACCAACGTAACCTGCCCAGTACCCGAACGCGGCGAGCCGGTGTCCCCGGGCGTCCACCAGGTACTCCAGGTCGAGCAGGGTACCGCCGCCTTCGGTGAATCGGCGCAACAGCTGCCGGGAACCGCCCTGCCCCTTGTAGGCGTGCCCGAAGAACACGTGCCGGTGCACGAGTGTTGCCGGCTCGTCCGGGAGCTCCTTCAAGCCGATGATGAACTCCTCGCTGGGCGCGCTGACCCAGCTGCCCGGCTCGGCGATCCGGCAGCCGGCCGCGGCATAGTCCGTGATCGGGAAGGCCCGTTGCGGCGAGTCCTCAACGGTGACGGCGATACCCTGCTCGGCCAGCAGCCGGGCGTCCGCAGGCACGATCGGCGCGCGACGTTCAGTCGAGCGCACCTCGTGGCGCATCCATAGCCGCGGGGTATGGGTCATGTCGTCTCGTTCTCTCCAGCCCGCTGCGGATGATCAGTGGGCGTAGTCGTTCGTGACGATCACGATAACGCCGGGACCGGCGCTGGAAATGCCCGGGAATCGGGGCTCGGCACGCATGCCGAACTGGGCAGCGATCGCTTCCGCGTCGGCGCGCTCGTTGGTGCCTTCCTGGTAGTAGGCGGTGGTCGTCGGGATCATCCCCCGGGCGAAGTTGCCAACCTCGACCACCGTCCAGCCGGCGGCGCTGAGATCACCCGAGGCCCGGGCGGCCAAACCGCGGATGGTGCTGTTGTTGTAGATCCGCACATCACCGCGCCTGTCACCGTTGCCTCCGGCCTGTACTGGCTCGCCGGCCTCCGGCGGCGGTGCGGGCGCCGGAATCTCAGGCGCTTCGGCCGGGCTCGAAGCCGCCGGAGGTGGGAAGGGAATGACGGATGGGCGCGGCGACGCCGGCGCGGAGACCGGGGCGAGGGCGGCCGGCTCAGCGGCCGTGGTCTGCTCCGCGCGGTTGACGGCCAGCACCAGTCCGATCACCGCAGCGATCGCGGCCAGCCCGAACATGGCCAACCCACCGGTGCGCAACCGGCTGCCGCCTCCGGCGTTCCTCGGCGTGCCCATGACCTACTTCGAGCCGGTACCGAGCCGCCGAGCGGCCCGTGCTCGTTGCCGGCCGGACCGCAGCCGCCTTAACCGCTTGACCAGCATCGGGTCCGCGGCAAGCGCCTCTGGCCGGTCGATCAAGTTGTTGAGGTCCTGGTAATAGCGGGTCGCGGAGGAGTCGAACTGCTCGCGGATGGCCTGCTCCTTGGCTCCGGCATAGCGCCACCACTGCCGCTCGAAGGCCAGCATCTCGCACTCTCGGCAGCTCAGGCCCGCGGGCTGGGCCTCGATTGGATGCAGCGCCGCTGCGGCGTCCATTGCGCTCCTCGGTACACACGTCTCAAATCACAGTGGTGTGATTCTCCCGGCATTGAACCACGCGCCTGCCGCAGGCGGCGCGCCGACGCACCCTCCCCAGCGCTCACCGCGGCATTGGCCACGATTACTGTTGAGCATCATGACTGTCTGTCCGATTCGCATCGTCGGTGACCCGGTGCTGCACACCCCGACCAGGCTCGTAACCGAGTTCGGCGAGGCGCTGCACGCCCTGGTCGCGGACATGTTCGACACGATGGCAGCCGCGCAGGGCGTCGGGCTCGCCGCGAACCAGATCGGTGTCGATCTGCGCCTGTTCGTCTACGACTGCCTGGTTGCACAGGACGTCAGGTACCGGGGCGTAGTCGTCAACCCGGTGCTGGAAACCAGCGAACTCCCAGAGACCATGCCTGACCCGGACGATGACTGGGAAGGTTGCCTCTCGGTGCCCGGTGAGTCCCTCCCCACCGGCCGCGCCAGCTGGGCGAAGGTCACCGGCGTCGACGCCGACGGCGCACCGGTCACCGTTGAGGGCACCGGCTTGCTGGCCCGTTGCCTCCAGCACGAGACCGATCACCTCGACGGAATTCTTTACCTCAACAGGCTGGTCGGTCGGCACGCCCGCGAGGCGAAAAAGATACTCAAGGCCCAGGGCTGGGGCGTGCCCGGGCTGGCCTGGGACCCCGCCAAGCAGCCCGCCAAGCACTCCGCGGATTGAGCACACCTGGCGACAGCCCTAGAGATCAACCGTCAGCTCTGCTGTTCCCGAACTCAACAGCAGAGTTCCGTGATCAAACAGCTCTGTTGTTGAGCTCGGGAACTCCAGGGGTGCTCGGAGTCACGGTTACCGGAACAGCGCCCGCTGTGGCAGTGTTGCAAGTGCAGCAACGGTGTAATTTCTCTTAGTTCAGAGGCGGTGGGGCGTCGTGGACCCCTTGGACTCCTACTCGCGCACGGTCAGCTCGGTGGCGGCAGCGGTCACCCCACACGTCGCCAGCCTGCGGATCGGGCCAGGTGCCGGATCGGCCGTGATCTTCGCCGATGACGGATTGCTGCTGACCAACGCGCACGTCGTGGGAGGCGCGCACGACGGCGTCGCGGCGTTTACCGATGGGACCGAGAGCCGCTTCGACGTGGTGGGCGCGGATCCGCTGTCCGACCTCGCGGTGCTGCGGGCCCGGCGTGCCACGCCGGCCGCAGCCGTGCTGGGTGACGCCGACGAGCTGGTCGTCGGGCAGTTGGTGATCGCCGTCGGCAGTCCCCTCGGGCTCGCCGGATCGGTGACCGCTGGCGTGGTCAGCGGGCTGGGCCGCTCGCTACCGGTGCGCTCGGGCCGGGCCATCCGGGTGATCGAGGATGTGATCCAGACCGACGCCGCGCTGAACCCTGGCAACTCCGGCGGCGCGCTCGCCGACGCGGACGCGAGGGTGGTCGGGATCAACACTGCGGTCGCGGGCTTCGGGCTCGGTATGGCAGTCCCGGTCAACGCGACGACCCGCCGGATCATCGGCGCGCTGCTGGCCGATGGCCGGGTGCGCCGCGGCTACCTCGGGCTGGTCGGAGCGCCCACCCCGCTGCCCACGCCGATCGCGCAGCGGACCGGCCAGGAATCGGGCCTACGCCTGGTGGAGGTCATCCCGGGCAGCCCCGCCGACCGGGCCGGACTGCGGGTTGGGGATCTCGTGCTCAGCGCGGGACGCCGGCCGGTCACCGATGCGCAGGGCATCCAACGCCAGCTGTTCGCCGAGGCCATCGGTACCCGGTTGCCGATCACCGTGCTGCGCAATGGCGCGATGGTGGATGTGATCACGGTGCCGACTGAGCTGGTCGCGACCTAGCTTGAAGACACGCCGTAACTGACCGCTGCTCCGTAGCGACGGCGCGTGTGCGAGTATCGCTCGCAGTGTCCGGGCTCAGGAGTCACATGTGATCACATCCTCTCAACGCGGGCGGTACGACTGGCCGTGGCGGGGCGGTCCCTCGTTCCTCGCCCCGGACGGCTCCCAGGTGGTGCTGCGCAGCACGGTGCTACCCAACGCAGCGCTCGACACGTCCCGGCCGTGGTCGTGCAACTTCGTCGCCATGGTGCGTGGTGCCCGCCGGACCTTCACCGTCGCCGAAGCCGGTGCCTTCGACTGGCACAGCACCTACACCACCGTCCCTGACAAGCTGCTCCGCCAGCCCTACCGCGGTGGTGAACTGGTTACCGGCATCCGGGACAGCCCCGCACGGAACGACGCTGCCGACTACCGCGCCGCCTGGCGCGGGCAGTGGTTCGAGCTGCACACCCGTGCGTGCGGTTCGCCCGACGGGATCACGGCGATCTTCGACGCGTTCCGGTTGACCGATACCCCGCTGGGGATGCTGGCTCAGCCCCGCAGCGCCGGGCAAGCTCAGCTCGAGCCGATACGGGTGGCCAAGGAAGTGCCCGGGATCGGCTACCTGACGATCGAACGTCCCGGGACCAGCCGGGTGATGATCCCCGACTTCCGGGGCTACCCGACCCGGCACGGCGAGCTGTGGCGCCAGCCGCTGGGGCCCGGTGCGCAGGGGCGAGCCCGACCGGACGCGCTGGTCCTGGCAACACCCACGGCAGTCACCCGGCTAATTCCCGGACCAGCTGACACCTCGGACCACAGCGAGGTACTAGCGTTCCTGAATGAGCTGAGTGTGACGTGGGAGCCCAGATGATCCTTCTAGGAGTGCCGGTGCTTGCTGGTGCGTTCCTGCTGGTGGAGGCCGGGCTTGAGCACCTGAGGGCGCCCAAGTACCTGGCTCGCGCAGCGGGTACCGGAGTAGCGATGGCCCGGACCATCGCGGTCGTGGAACTCCTCATCGGGGTGCCATCAGTCGCCGCGGTCGTCTTCGGCATCGCCGAGCTGCGCTGGGCGCTGGCCGCCCAGACGGCGATCTACCTGGCCTTCGCCGTCCACCTGTGGTGGCGGCACCACCAGGGGGACCAATCCGACTGTGGCTGCAACCGGATGGGCACCCAGGTGGGTCCCGGCGGGATCACCCGGGCCGTGGTGCTGGCGATCGCCACCCTCGCGGCGACGGCTCTGTACCCCGCAGCGGCGCTGCCCGGCGGTGGGGTCGCGGTCCTGCTGGTGGCCTGCGCGCTCGTGCTGGCGGTGCTGCTGTACACCCTGCCGGCGGCGGTCGACGGGCGAGCCGCGTGAGTGCGCTCACCGCCGCGGTGGTGCTGGCCTGGGGCTGCCTGGCGATGTTGACGCTGGCGATGGCCGGGATGCTGCGGCAGGTCCGCGAGCTGCAGACCGAACTCACCCAGCTCAGAGCCGGGCTGGGGACGCAGCCTTGGCGCGCCACCATGGGTCGCCGGCTGCCGGCGCTGGCCGGCCGGGGGCAGCTCGTACTGCTGGTCCTCGATCCCGGGTGCGGCCTGTGCGACGCGGTGCATGAGCCATTCACCCGCCTCGCCGGGGAACATCCGGGTACCCGGTTCGAGGTGCTCTCCCCCCAGGTGCCCCGAGCTCAACAACGCTGGGCTGACGCGCCGAACATCCGGTCCCGGGTCGACCCCGAGCTCGTCTCGGAACTCGACCTGCCCTGGGCTCCGGCGCTGCTGCACGCCGACGATGACGGGACGGTGTCCGCTGCGCAACCGGTGGTGTCCCCGGAACGGATCGGCGAGCAGGTCGCAGGTCTGCTGAATAGCGCTAGGACCCGGCAAGGAGCGCGATGATCCACGCGGACATTCCTAGGCTTGACCAGCCCGGTCCTGGCGCGGGCCCGCGTGTCGTGCAATTCCAGGAGGCTACGACGGGGCTGCACCGGCGCGGATTCTTCGCCATCGCCGGCACCGCCGCCATGACTCTGGGCCTCACCATGCTGGGATGGATCCCGCTGGCTCGTCCGGCCAGGGCTGAGCAGGGCAGCGAGTACCCTGACTGCGGGCGTTACTCCGACGGCCCGGGCGGGCCGATCTGCTACGGCGCCCCGTACTCCCCGACCTACTGCGGGCCGGATCAGTGGTTCAAGGACGGTTGCTACGGGAAGTGGCATGAGAAGCTGGACTGCTTCACGCCGACCACGATCTGCCGCGCTGGCAAGGAAGCCACCAACGGGTGGCGATGGAAGGCCGACGGGGTCGTCTACCGCTGCGCGGACGGCGAGGTCCACTACAGCGGAGCACCGAACCTGGAACAGGCGATCTGCAACGCGTCACTGGACGAGCAGCCGGCGAGACGTTCACCGGCGCTCTGAAACGAACGGCTCCCAGCTAGATGGGCCCACACCTGCGTCGCGCGGTATCCGGTCCCGTGCTACTCACCGTGGTGCTGGCGGTGGCCGCTGCGGCTGCGCCGGTGTTGCGCGAGGGTTGGTTGCTGATCTGGCTGCTGCTTGGGCTGGCCTCGGGCTACGCCCTGTCCGGCTCGACGTGAAGCACCAACTCGGCGTACCTGCTGAGCTCGCCGGTCTGGCGGGAGTCATCACGAACGTACTTCACTGCCGGGCTGGTCGCCGGGGGCATCACGATCAGCGCGGTGGCAGTGACACTCGGCAGCCTGGTGCGGCCGGTGGTACCACCAGCCGTGCGGATCGGCCTGATCGCCGCGGTTGCACTGTTCGTGGTCGCCGGCGAATGCGGGTTGCACCGCATGGTGCTGCCGCACCGACGAGCCCAGGTGCCCTCAACCGTGATCGCATCCGGTGGTGACGCAGGCGCGCTGCGCTTCGGCTTCGAGATGGGCAGCGGGGTGCGCACCCACATGCCCAGCAACCTGCCCTACCTGCCGCTGATGGCGGTGCTGCTGGTGAGCACCTGGCCGGCAGCGCTGGTAACCGGACTCGGTTTCGGCCTGGGGCGAGCCGCGATGGCGTTGGGCCGCCACTACAGCCGGGACGGCACCTGGTGGGACAACCAGTGGCAGCGTCAGGAGCGGCCACTGCGGATCACCCTGGCGCTGGCTGCGGTCCTGCTCACCGCGACGATCATCCTCTCCTGACCACCATGCACGTCACAGCCGACGTCACGCCCCGCAAGCGAGCGTGACACGAAGATCTGGGTGGTCTGAGGATATAGATTCAGCCTGACGGGAATTAGTGTGCGTGTTCGTGATTCTCTTCGAGGCTCTGCTCGTGGACGTGCGGGTGGGCGTGCGACTGGCCATTGTGGCTGTGCTCGTGCTCATGCTCGACGTGTTCATGATCATGTAGGACGTGTGTGTGGGTATGCGTCACATCGCCGTGAGTGTGCTCATGAGCGTGCTGCGAAGTCATTCTTGGCGCTCTCCATCCTTGGCCGTTTCGTTTCGACGAGGTCCCCCATCCGTGGATGAATTTATTGGGCCTCTTACCGATATTACGCCCAAAGGAAAAGTCGTGCAAGTTGCGCCATTAAACGCATTCAGTTTGCAACTGGCGAGATGGTGTAGGTGCCTTTTCTTCTCTGCCCGATAAGTTCGATAAGTTCAACTTGATTCCACGCAGCCCTCGTCGTCGGAGAACGCGGTCGACGAACGCGGCCTGGTCGTGACTGACGGCTACAGGGCGGTGCCCTGCTCGGCAACAGTGCGTGGCAGGTGCAGGAGGTCCGCAGTCTGGATTGTGAGCACTCGACCGTCACTAAGCGTGACGTGGGGCGGTAGGTCAGGCGGTAGCGGGTCGATCGCCGCTGATGAACGACCGCAGCAAGCCAGTGCCGAATAGCAGTGTCACTACAGCCGTTCCGAGGTGCAAGAAGGTGTCCGGACTTGTACCGCTCATGACGGCCAGCGCAGTGAGATAGCCCAGGAAACCCAGCACGGTGGCCAGCGCCCAGAAAGCGCCCATCGCGAGGTTCAAGCCCTCTGCCCCGGCGGGGCTGAGGGCGAACGCCGCAAGAAACCACAGCACGCCGACGGCGAGGTGCACGATGTTGTGGAAGGGGTTCACCATAAAGACCCCGAACAACATGTCGTTCATCATCCCGGTACCGTCGCTGAAACCGGTCCGGAAGCACCCGATCACCCCGAAGACAAGGTAAACAAAACCAGCAATCAGGGAATATCTCTGCGCCAGGGTCTTGAGTCCCGGTCCGGCCTGGATCTTGATACCGAACTTCGATTCTGGATCAACTCTCATGTCGATCCCCTCTCGTTCCGATGCACGACGACCGATGCGGTAGTAGGGCGGCGCACGACCTCATCGGGCAGCGTCACGGCGTCCTCACACCTCCGACCCTGAGAACCACAGCTGCGAATGACATTCACGTCGCCCCACCTCCCAACAGGTCTGCCTCGTTCAACCTCCCTGGAGGCGTAGTCGTCCCGGTCTTCCGTTTAGTTCCATCACGATCATTTCTCCACTCACACCAGTGACGTTCTTGAGTTCCGAACCTCAGACGCCGATCACGGCGCCGCGCTGGGTGGCGATGAGGTTGACGTAGGCGCCACCGGTAGCGAGGAGGTCAGTGTGGGTGCCGGTTTGGACCACCCGGCCGGGCGCCCGGTGAAGATGCCCTTGCCCACAGGGACGCGGCGTCGGTGCCCGCCGCCTGGACCGCGGCCAGGTCGACCACTGTCACGCTCGACGATGATCTCCTGAAGGATGCTCGACGACTGCTCGGGACTCGCGGCATCAGTGACACGGTCAACGCCGCGCTCGCGCTCGCGATCCGGCAAGCCAGGCTGGCGGCATTCGATATCCGCCGATTCGAGATCACCGACGACGACATCGCGACGGCACGCGCCGATCGGTCCGATCCTCGGTGACCGATGGCGCGCAGCCCGCGCTGGCCGACTGGTTCAATGCCCAGGTCCGAGCTGCCCGGATCGTCACGTGCGGGATCGTGGTCCTTGAGCTGCTTCGCAGCGCCCGCAATACGGCCTCGTTCCGGGCCCAGTCCGAGATGCTCGATGTGCTCGATTGGTGTCCGGATGGCGACCGTCAGGTCACCAGGGCTCACGAGATCCTGGCACTTCCCGCCGACCGTGGTCGACATCGTGGGATCCCGCCGGCCGATCTACTGATCGCTGCGGCCGCCGAGGCAGGCAGCGTTCCCGTCCTACATTACGATCATGACTATGACCTGATCGCCGAAGTCTCCGGTCAGGTCGTGCAATGGCTCCTCCCGGCCGGCTCGCTGCCTTAGCAGCCAGGAGCGTGGTGAGCTAGGAAACCGAGCAGTTCGACCCACCTCAGGCCGGGACCGCGTGCAGCGTCGTCTCGGGCAGGCAGATCCGGCAGCCGAGTCGGGCCATGTGAGTCAGTACCTCGAATTGGCGCGGCGCCAGGCGGCGGGGTGCAGCAGCCGCAGGCCGTTGAGCCCGACGAGGATGGTGGAGCCTTCGTGACCGGCCACGCCCAGCGGCAGGGGTAAGTGCCCGGCGAGGTCCCAGGTCACCAGGCCGGTGATGAACATCGCTGCGATGATCAGGTTGGCCACCACCAGACGGCTGGCCCGGCGGGACAGGGCGACGACGGCCGGCACGGTGGCCAGCTCGTCGCAGACGATGATGGCGTCGGCGGTATCCAGCGTCAGATCCGCGCCCGCCTTGCCCATCGCGACGCCCGTATGGGCGGCGGCCAACGCGGGAGCGTCGTTGACGCCGTCGCCGACCAGCAACACCCGCTGGCCGTCGCGTTGCAGAGCGCGCACGGCGTCGACCTTGTCCTGGGGCAGCAATGCTGCCCGAACATCATCGATGCCGACCTCGGCGCCCACCGCGGCGGCGGCGCGCCGAGTATCACCGGTCAGCAGCACAGGCCCGGTGCCGGTCAACTCGCGGAGCGCAGCTACCGTCGCGGGCGCATCCCGGCGCAGCCGATCCGCGATGCCGAGCACCCCGACCGGTGCACTGTCACGCAGCACCAGGACCGCGGTCCGACCGGCCCGCTCCACCGCGGCCACGACCTCAGCGGGCCCGTCAGCTGCTGACGTAGGGAGATCAGCCATCAACCGCGCGGGGGCGCCGACCACGATCCGGGCCCCGGCGACGGTGGCCTGCACGCCAATACCCGGGGTGGAGGCGAACATTTGCGCCTCGACGATGGCCAGGTCACGTTCCCGGGCGGCCGCCACGACCGCGCCAGCCAGCGGGTGTTCGCTGGGGTACTCAGCTGCCGCGGCGAGGCCCAGCAGTTCCTCCTGGTTGATCCCGGTTCCGGGCAGGGCATGGATCTCGGCCAACCGGGGATTGGCCTCGGTGAGCGTGCCGGTCTTGTCGAAGACCACGATGCTGGTCTGCCCGAGCTGCTCCATCACTACCGCGGATTTCACCAGCACCCCGTGCCGGCCGGCATTGGCCATGGCCGAGAGCAGTGGGGGCATCGTGGCCAGCACAACCGCGCACGGCGAGGCGACGATCATGAAGGTCATCGCCCGGATCAGCGTGGACTGCAGCGGCGCCCCAAGGATCAGCGGGATCACGAAGAGGGCCACCGTGGCGGCGACCATCCCGATCGAGTAGCGCTGCTCGATCTTCTCGATGAACAGCTGCGTGGTGGCTTTGGTCGCCGACGCCTCCTGCACCATCGCGACGATCCGGGCGACCACCGTGTCGTGGGCGGGCCGCGAAACCCGCACCCGCAACGCGCCGCTGCCATTACCGGTGCCCGCGAACACCTCGTTACCCGCGGTCTTGGCCACCGGCAGGGCCTCGCCGGTGATGGTGGCCTGGTCGACGTCGCTGGCGCCGTCGATGACCTCACCGTCGGCGCCGATCCGCTCGCCGGGCCGCACCAGGATCACATCCCCAACGGCCAGCGATGCAGTCGCCACGCTCTGCTCACCGGTGCCGGTGAGCCGGGTCGCCTGGCTCGGGGCCAGATCCAGCAACCCGCGCACCGACTGCGCGGTGCGGTGGGTGGCGATCGCCTCCAGCGCGCCGGAGGTGGCGAAGATGACGATCAGCAGGCCACCGTCCACCACCTGTCCGATAGCCGCGGCGCCGATCGCGGCGACCACCATCAGCAGGTCCACATCCAGGGTCTTGTCC
Source organism: uncultured Pseudonocardiaceae bacterium (assembly GCA_964250265.1). GTDB lineage: Bacteria > Actinomycetota > Actinomycetes > Mycobacteriales > Pseudonocardiaceae. The sequence goes on from CAXUFG010000137.1 coordinate 13,299, forward strand.
CGCAGCGCCTGCAGCCCGGCCCAGCCCGGTTCCCATCCACCGGTGACGTAGCAGGCCGCGAACAACGTCCAGGACAGCCATCCCGGCCCCGCGGCGACGTTCGCGATCAGCCCGACGCCGAACAGCACCGTGGCCGCTGAAGCCCACCGGACCTCCGGTAAGGACCACGCCCCGGCGCGCAAGCGCGCGGATGTGGTCGCACGCCGGGCCACGTCGGTCTCTGCCACCTGCACGGCCACCGGGAACTCCTCGCATCAGATGGGAGGCACCACATGGGCGTCGACGATACAGGAATCAATGAATACCTGTTCATATGTTCACAGAAGGTAATGCTTCCATGGAGATAGTTAAAGTGGGCGCATGGGTCATGGAGTGCAGGGCCGTGACACCCCGCCCGCAATGCTGGACGCGGACACCGCGGCCAGCGTCGCTAGCACCCTGCAAGCGCTGGCCACTCCGAGCCGGTTGCTGATCCTGTCCCGGCTACGGCACGCCCCGTGCGCGGTCCATGAACTCGCCGAGGCCATCGGTATGGAGCCCTCAGCGGTATCCCACCAGCTGCGACTACTGCGCACCCTCGGGCTGGTCACCGGCACTCGCGCAGGCCAGCGCATCGTCTACCAACTTCACGACAACCACGTCGCCATGCTCCTCGACCAGGCCGTCTACCACAGCGAACACCTCCGGCTCGGCGTCCGCGACCACGGAACCGCCACCACCGCCTAACCTGACTGACGGATCGGGCCAGCAAGCGCTGCCGTGCGTCCCCTTAGGATCCCGATGGATCCAATGTGGAGGCTGTGATGAGTTCTTCGCGCGACTCTGTGCTTGTGTACGCCGTTCGGGTCGGTGAGGCCAACAGCACCGCCAAGCCGTTCGGCTGGACCTACGAG
>CAXUFG010000138.1:0-14040 GCA_964250265.1 uncultured Pseudonocardiaceae bacterium
TGACCGCTCGGGACGGTGCCGCGAGCGACTTCAGCGAGGTGTTCACCGCACCGGCTCTGCGCGACGTATCGAGCTGGCCAGATATCCCGAAACCGCAGATCCCCGCCGGACTCTGGGAGATCGACTTCTCCACGGCCCCGCTCAACGACCTGCAGCGCTCAATGGTCGGCGGTGCCGCCCTGCTCGCCGGCGTTCCCCTGCCACAGCCGCAGACACAGGGCGAGGCGTTGCCGTTCCTGCGCGGGCTCGAGGGTCTACTCGGGCAGAACCCGCGGCCGAGCGGCAATCCTTGTGGGTGATGGATGGCAGATGCGCGGCCGAGCGGTGGGGGCGGGCGCCGCCCGAGGCGCGCGCGGGCCGGCCGGGGGGCCTGGCCGCCGGCGCGACACTGCTCCCGAGGGTGGAGAACCTCCGCATCACCTCAGCGACCGTCGCGGTCGCCGTTGCCCGGCAGGCGATCGCCGACGGGGTCGCAGGCGTCGACCTCGCCGACCCGATACAGGCGGTGCAGGACGCCATGTGGTATCCCCGATATCGCCCGCTCGCCTGATGTACAGCTCCCGAGGTCATTCATTGCGGTTGAGATTCCTGCGCGCCGTTCCGGCGCTACCCGGGGACTGTCGTGCTGGCGCGGCGCCGGGCCCGTTGGTTGGTCTTCTTCATCCGGTTGCCACAGATCTCGGTCTCACACCAGCGCGCGGTTCCCGGCTTGGAGGCGTCGAAGAAGACCCAGCGACAGTCCGGGGCGCCACACATCTTCAGCCGTTTCCACCGCCGGGTCGCGCTCGCGGTGACCGCCTCGATGAGCACCAGCCCCAGACCACCGCGAACCCCGCACGGGCGCGGACGCAACCGCGGCCAGCCATGCGGGTCGATGGCCAAATCCAGCGGCACCCGCGGGGCGAGCACGGTGAACTCACCGAGAGTGGAGGCCGCCGGATCCAGACTTGCTCGCGTCGCGATCGCGTCCCGCAGCCCAGCACGGACCGAACGTGCGGTGCCCAGATCGGTCGCCGATATCGGGTCGGCGTCGGCGAGCAGCCCACGCACACCTAACCAGGACCGCAGTCCACCCATCGATGCGAACTCGTCGCCGCCGAGGTTGCGATACCCCTGATAGCTGAACGAGCGGTGATCCACTGAGTTGACGAACTCATACACCAACGCGACATAGTCAGGAACCCCCAGCGTAGAGGCCAAGCCGAAGGTCCACCCCGCCCGTTCGATGGACACCACCCAACCCACATTACTAGGGTCGGCTGTCTGAGACGCGACAGCGTCGATGCACCCCCGGTCGAAGGGCACCGCGATGGCCGAGCTCGACAGCAGGTCGTTTACCGCTCGGCTGCGGTTCGCGACGATCAAGACCACCGACCTCGACCGCAGCCTGGGGTTCTACGAGCAGATCCTCGGCTTCCCCCGCACCAAGACCGCCCCCGAATTCGTCCAGCTCGACGCCGGCGGCGCCGAGCTGTGTGTCGACCTCGACGACGGTGGCGAGCACCAACCCCGCCTCATCTTCGCCGTCGACAACATGGCCGCGCTCTGCGCCCACCTCCAAGACACCGGGATCGAGATCATCGCCGGTGGCCCCGGCCAACCCTGGATCATGGTCCGCGACACCGACGGCAACGAGGTCGTCTTCGAGGAGTAGCCACCACCCCCGACGGGTCGAGCCCAGCATGCTCCGTGAGTCGAATCCGCTGTCAGAACCCCGGTCGGGCGTCAGGTGCCGCAGTGCGAACACGCTGGAGCGTTGCCTGTGCGGCCGTGCTTGGGGCTGGCGGCTGTATCGCACTCACGATGGCCGATCGGCGCAGATGGACGCCAGCCGTTCGATGATCAGCTCAGAACGGCGGAACGTCGGCGCTCGGGTCGGGTTGGGGCGGCGGGTCCGGCTCGGGGTCAGGTTCGGGTAGCGGTTGGATGCTCGTCGGCGGCCGGCGCTGGTAGGTATGGCCCAGCATGCTGGTCCAGACGACAATCGGGTGATAACACACACCTGAGGTGGAGAACTTGGCGGGTGATCACCTGCGCCCGGCTACCGGTGGCCCACTTCCTCAGCGACGGCATCGGCCAGCGCCTGACGCGCACCGACTTCGCGGGGGTACAGCTCCTCCCGTAGTGCCTCACTTGGTCGTGATCTGGCCTATCCGGGTACTCCCCCGTGACGGACTTCACTACGACTATTTCAGTCCCGATCGCGGCGATAGTGGATCGCCAGGTCTGGTAGAGCTTGCGCACGTTGTCGGAGCCGAAGGCCGCTAGGTGCGCCGCGATGATCGCCTTGTCAGTGACAGTGAGTTCGGGGATCCTCACGTGCTTGAACCCGGGCACGCAGCCCCTATCGTCGGGATCAACCACAAATCCGGCTTCTTCGGCTGCGATCCTCCCAGTTCGTGATCCTGATGCCGGCCTCGACCCACTCACCTTCACGCTGGGATGATGCGCAGCACCTCACGGTATGACTCGGCGAGACGCTGATGCGTGCGGGTCTCCCGAGTGACCTTGACACTCTGCCGGGCGTTCCAGATAGCGATGCTGTTGGTGGCAATTCCTAGGACGCCGGACGTGATCACTGACGCAAGCGCGACACCATTCACGGACTGGAGTGTCCCAGCACGGTCTTCCAATGGCGGAGACCCCGGGATGTCTGTTTCGCCACTACCGGTGATCTTGTCGAAAGTGGCCTTGACGTGCGGCTTCCGTGTAATCGGCGTGCGGGTTTTCCCAGGTCGCGGGAACGGTCAATCAGCAGTGGAAGCCTTCCGACTTACCCCGCGAGGGCAGCGATCGAGGTGGTGGTGACCGTCGTGGGGCACTTCGCGCGGGCGGCAGGTGACGCAGCACGTCGCAGCGCGGGCAATACGGGCGTGTTCCTGGTCGTGGTGCTGGTGGCCGCGGCCCCGAATCTCGTCGTAAAGCCGGTACTGATCTACGCAGGCGGCCTCGGGCAGGCTCAGGGCACCGCGCACGATCTCCGCTAGGAGGGCCACCACGCCATCGGGATCCACAGCCCTAGTTCACCAGCGCCGCGCAACGGCCCCGCCAGCGGCCACAAGGGGCTACCGGCGGGGGGCACGTCGACCGGGAAGCCGGCGTAAACTGTCGCTACTTCCTTGCCGAGGTTTCCGCCCCGGGGTCGCTCCCCGGCGCATCGGCAGGGGGTCCGGCAAGGAGAGAGTTGTCGTGGACGCTGAGGAAGCGCGGACGATCGGTGCCCGGCTGCGCCAGATCCGCAAGTCCCGGGATAAGTCGCTTGAGGTGATCGCTGGGCTTGCCGGGATCAGCGCGCCGACCCTATCCCGGATCGAGACTGGCAAACAGGCGCTGGACTCCATATCGCAGATCGTGGGCCTGGCCAACGCCCTACAAATTCCCCCTTCGGAGCTGATGAGGCTTCCGGTACCCGCACCCGCCAACGGGCACACGGATTCCACCACCGAGTCCGTGCGCTTAGCGCTGGATGCGATCGACGTCGACAGACCAGGCGGGTTGGTGGTCCCCGTAGAGGTTCTGCGGGACAGAGTCGCCCAGATCCACCAGCAGCGGCGGGCGTGCCAAGCCGCCGATGCCGCCGCCGCGCTACCTGGCCTGATCCGTGATGTGCATACGACGCTGGGCATCGGCCGTGACCATGGCGAGTTGCTGGGGTTGGCGGTGTATCTGCATGTACACGTCACCCGCTGGTGGCTCATCGAGGCAGCCGCCCCGGCCGACTTGCTTCGCCGAACCGTCTACCTGGCACGACGCCTAGCCCAGCAGCGCGACGACGTCGCCACACTGGCCCATGCCGAGTTCGGGGTGGCTGACGTGCTGCTGTCCGGCGGGGCGTTCCCGCTGGGGCAAGCCGTGCTGGACTCAATCACCCTGCCGCCGACCAACGCCGAAAATGCCGGGTTCGTGGCCCAGGTCACCACCCTGCACGCTATGGCAGCTCGGCTGACTGACCGGCCCGGCGACGTAGCCGCACCGATGGATGCCGCTGGGGAGCTAGCCGAGCGGTTCGGGGCGACCGGTGAGACCGACTCACTGGGGTACGTGTTCGGCCCCAACGATGCCGGGCTTAATCGGATGGTTCTCGCGCTCGGAGCGGGCGAGCCCGACAAGGCGGTGAGCCTCGCCCAGCAGATTCAGCCCGACCGGCACCCGTTCCAGGTGAACCGGTGCGGATACTGGACCCGTTACGGTCACGCACTGGCGCGGGTACGTGGGCGCCATGATGACGCTGTGGTGGCGCTGCGCACGGCGGAGGATCTTTTCCCCGCCAAGGTGCTCCGGGACCCGATGGTCCGCGACGTGATCGCAGGGCTGCTCACGCGTTCCCGCCGGGACTCCCCGATGGACCGTCAATTGCGAGGGATGGCCTACCGCGCGGGTCTACCCGTATAGCCCATTAGGGTGAACGATCCACTGATCTTTCGTCAATGAAACAGCGGCGGTTCCTCAGCCTCCACCGTCGTCACTCGTGATCGACGCACCCCAGGCACCCGGCCCCCTGACTCCCGGTGAGGCGCTGGCGAAGTTGTTCCTGGATAACGCGGACCGGGGCGCGAACGCCGCGAACGATGCGCTTGTCGAAGCGCTGCGGCGACGGGCCCGGGAGATTCAGGCGCTCACCCCTCGACTGCCGGAAACCACCGCGCTATGAGGCGACACCGCAGGACGACGGCGAAACACCGGCTACCCGCACCCGAGGACACAACCCGGGTGGTGAAACGCACCATCGAGATGGTGGACCACACCGGCACCGCGCACTTCCTCACCGTCGACGCCGCCGCTGACGGGCTCGCGGTGATCCTGCCCGGCGCGCTGGTCGCCCGGATGGCCCGCTGGTGCCCGCTGTGCCCGGTCCCCACCCAACGGTCAAGGGGTACGCGGTGATCGCTCGCAAGATTCCGGCTGGCCACCGGTGGAGTTGCCCCGATCCACCACCCGCTCCCGGTGGCCAGCCGGTCCCACCCCATGATCGGGTCGAGTCGGAGATCGAGGCGCTCGCGGCGCTGCTCGCCAATGTGGTGGAACTGACCCGCAGCAGCGCGGTGTATCCCGGGCACCTCGCGCTGATCGCTGAGCAAGCGCAACTTCACGAGTGCGTGCGGCGGGCACTGTGGGGTGAGCGGTGAGCACCGACGCAACCCCAACCGGTGCCCCGGCCGCCCCGCCGCACGGGACGCTACCGGGCTACTCAATGGGTTGCCGGTGCCTGTTCTGCACCTCGGCGAAGGCCGCGACCCTCCCGACCAGCGACACCGACACCGCCGGAACGCGGGACGGGCGCAGACCATGACCGACCCTCCCGAGATCGACCCCTGCCCGTACTGCGGGAGCACCATCGGGGTGCAATCGACCCCCGGCACCCCGCCGAGGGTGCAGGCGTGGTCGTGCACTGCGTGCGGCACGGACTGGGCGATCTCGGTGGTTAACCCGCGCCCGTACCTGGATCGGCTCACTCTGAGCGTGGAACTCGCGGCGGCACGCTCAGCGCTGCCGGCCCTCACGGATGATCAGCTGTGGGCCCTCCTGGCTGAGCTCGCCGGGCGGCCGTGTCTGACAGCCCCGAACTAGCGGCAGCGAAACGGCTACTCGATCTCGCCGGGGATCACGGTTTCGTGTTCCAGCGGTTCGCACCCGGCGAGGACGGCCCGCTGCTGGGGATACGGGAATCGCTGGAGTACCGGGACGCGATCTACCTCGGTGGGTTCGGCGTTTCCTGCCACGCCACCCGGGTCCGGAAGTCGAGTCTGGTAGTTCCCGGGGGTCTGTCGGTGGCCGAACGCGTGACCGGTGACGCGCTGACCGCCTTGCACACCGTCGTCACCGACTGGCCCACCTGACCCCGGTCGGCCGCCGGTTGAGCCCCCCCGAATCAGCTCCCGGCGGCCGGTCGGTTCCACCTTCCACCGTGGAAGCGCGTCTCAGGGTCGCTCAGCTCGGGTCTCAGAGCGCCGCTGAGCCGACGAACCACGGAGACTGAGGTGGGTTAGGTATCCCCCTTCACCCCATTGGCCAGCGCGGCACACTGTCCCCTGTGGACAGGGACGCCACGATCCGGTGGCTAGCCCAGATCCTGTACGGCACTGCACCGCTCCGGGACGCGGCCTGCCGGGGCAGGGACGCCCTATTCGATGACGTCACCGAGGCGACCGGCACCGACCGCGCTGAGCGCCTGAGCGCCGCACTGGGACTGTGCCGCCGATGCCCCGCGCGGCTGGCGTGCTCCACCGTGATACACCCCACCATCGGCGGTCGCGGCGGGGTCGCCGTGCAAGGCGGAAAAGCGCTGATCGGCCCCGAACTCACGCGCCCCGGCCGCACAGTGATTTGCCACAAATCACATTCTGGAATCCGGGTGATAATAGGCACGGAATAACGGCATGCTGGACTAGGATAGAGATTAGCCGAGAGGTTAGCGCCGCCAATGCGGACACCCCAGACGGCAGGATCTTTTGTAAAGTCCACACAGAGTGAATCCGAGCAAAATATGACGACACTGCGCAGGTTGGATATAGCCGCGCGACGTTCGCTTTCCTGTTTGGCTGCTCCCCGGGCTCCGCGGACTCAGGAACAGATTCAGCTGGCGGCTGGTCCTTTTTTCCTTGCGGTTTTGAGTTTGCGGACCACGTTCGTACGAGAGATGTTGCCCTCGGCTTTCGCTTCTTCGAGAACGACCTCGAACTGCTCATCCGATACGCCATCGGTCATCGTGTAGGCGTCGGTCTGAGCACCCCCACCAGCAGGAAAGAACTGCTCTGGCTTCAACTTCGTCAGAGGATTTTGAAGATTGCGTGCGGTCCAACCAGTATCTCTGCGGCTTGTGATTGTCGGTGGATCCGCATGCTGGCCATTGCGTACGGCCTGGCCGATACCGCGCTCAGCGCGACGGACCATCTCTTGCGCGTCGAGCTGGATGTCTTGGGCGAGATCGCGCTGCCTGCGCCGTGTCCTTTTCGGACACGACGCGAGCGATCACCATCGCCTGCTGTCCTTTAGTCAGGTGCCGCCGGGTGATGTTGACCGCTAGCGCGTAGCCCTCGGGGGTCGTCGCCGCCGTAGGCGGTGAACTGGGGCTCAACGCCCGCGATTTGGCAGGCCGCGCAGCGGTTGCGGCCGTCCAAGATGGCGCCTGCGCTGTCCAGCACAATCGGTTGCAGCAGTCCCCGCTCGGTGGATGGTCTGGCGCGTTCGCTTAGCTCGATGCTCCGGGTGGCGGTGCCGGATCGCAGGATGCTTGCCTAACGTGCACTGACATGACCACGCCTCCACTACTGACCGAGGGTGACCTAGTGCGCGGCTGGGGCGCCCGACCTCACGAGCTGGCACTGGCGGTGCGGCACCGTCGATCCCGCGACCGGGGCTGTGTGCACCGGCCGGGATGAGAAGCCGTCACGATCATGCACACCAAGATGCGGCGACCTTGCGGGGCATACAGGCTAGGGGGCTTACCATTAGAGTGGCACGCGCACTCCCCAACGCCACGACCGTAGTTGATCTGTCGGGTACGGGCGCCCGTACGGCACCGAGTATGAAAGCCCAAAGACATGCATCTCGATTTTGGTAATGTGCCAAGCTGGATTAGTGGAATAGGAACTACACTGGCGTTAAGCTTAGCGCTTTATCAGATTGCTACCGATAGGGTCAAGCGAACCAGAGAAGAGCGAAGACTCCAAGCCACTTTTGTATCGGGATGGCCCGAGAGAGAAAAGGCCACGAGCGATGGGTATATGACACTAGCAGTCCTGTTAAATAACTCTGAAGAACCTGTCTACGAAGTCGTCGTATCGTTAGTCCTTGTTCAAGGTGCAGGGCCAAAAGAAGGGGAAGACCTAAATAGCTCACACCACCGTCCCGCTCTGAGCATCTTACCGCCCGGAAAGTGGATTATCGAAATACGCAATCAGGGTTTCGACATGCATAAACGCCCTGGCATCGAAATAGCCTTCACTGACCGCGCGGGATATCATTGGATTCGGCGTGCCAATGGCAGGATTCAAGAAATCGCCAAGAATGCGATTAACTATTACGAACTCGATCGTCCTCAAAATCTCTTCGTGCCAGCACCATACCGAAGCGAACCTTAGCCCGAAAGAAATCGGAAAGTGAAGCCCGAATTGCAGCGGAATATTTGGGTATCGGTAAGTAGTCGAGCGGGAATTGTGCGGTCGCCCCACAGTGGCCCGCTACGCATCGTGACCTACCGCTGATGAATACCCACAGTGATGATCACCCAGCGTGCGCGACTAGAGATCGCGGAGAGAGATTTCCCGGCGACCAGATCCCCGTAAAGCCAAGATCGCTAAAAAAATCAAGATCATATGTGCGTCGAGTGATGGATTGACTGCGTTGCGTGCTCGATTGGCGCGCTGCGGCTGCGATGGGTGGCGACTGGGTAACGCTGCGCGGTGTACCCGGCATGGCCGGGGTTGTGATGACGTTCTGGTTCACGCATTGTGATTGTTCGTCACGCTGCTTTTGTTACTCACCGTGAATGGCGAATGGTTTCACTATGCTTGCTCGTAACTCGTCCAGCACGCCGGCGTCCATCGCGGCGTGGGCCTGCGGCAATCGGGTCACCAGATCCCAGCGCAGGCTGAACTGGGCGTCCGCGGCGCGGCGGGTCAGTGCCAGTGCAGCGCGGACCTCATCGGCGGAGAACTCATCCGGTAGCGCCCTGCGCCGTAGCTCATCGCCGGCGGATCCCACGCTGCGCAGTCCCACCTCGGCCATCGCGGCCAGTACCCGGACCTGTTCATGATTGGCCTGCCGATACTGCGCCTTGAGTACCTCCACACAATCAAACCCGACAGCCGCGACAGTTCAATGCCATCCAGAACACGCGCCAACTCCGGACTCGGCGCAATCTCCGCCAGACCATCCGGAATCAACTGCCGAACGCCCACGAACAGCACGCTACAACCCACCACCGACAAACTCGGGACCCGAACACGGGTACCGATAATCGCCCTGAGCGACTCTCGGGCGCGAGTCTCCAGCGTAAGTGGCCCTCATCACACGGGCCATTTCTCCTCAGGCGGCCTCGACGTCGACGAGCTGCAACCCTTCGACCCGTTCGAAGTGCTTCCGGTTCCTCGTCGCGAATGGCAGGCCGTATCGCAGGCAGATACCGGCTTGCATGCAGTCCGCGAACCCTATGCCCGTCCCACTTGCCTGCAGGGCGGACGCCACTTCCCCGGCTCGGAGGGCGGAGGCCAAATCGAGTGGCACCGTCCTGGACCGGAACAACCCCAGGATCTGATCCCGACGAGCAAGGAAGTCCGCGCCAACCCGTAGCTCAAAGCCCGTGACGGCGGTCAAGCGCAGTCGACGCTCGATGATGAGGCGACGGGTCAAGTGTGCACCGGGACCGCGGCCGCGAAGGAAGTCGATGACGAGATCGGTGTCGAGGACTACGAGGCCCGCCACGTCGCTCTCGCTGCCTCGATCCTGGCTCGCAGCTCGTGCTCCTGCTGGACCTCGAGGGTGCCCTCGAGGTCCAGCAGCACGGCAATCTCGTCCTGGCCGAGGTCACCGAGATAGGAATCAAGCGCTTCCTGCACGAGCTGGGAGAACCCTCGCAGACCACGCTGCTGTGCCAGCGCGCTCAGCGCCCGGTGCTGCCGGTCGCTGATCTCGATGGTGGTCCGCATACATGCATGCTAGCACGTGCATGCATCAAGGTGCGGGTGTTCGCCGGTTACTCGAACCGGGACGGGTCGCCGGCTCCCCGGCGCACGATCTCGGGCTCAGATCCGCAGAAGTCGATCACGGTCGTCGGCTCGGTGCCGCAGTCGCCCGAGTCGATGACCGCGTCGAGGGCGTGGTCGAGCCGCTCCTTGATCTCCCAGCCCTGGGTCAGCGGTCCGGGCTCATCCGGAAGCAGCAGCGTGGAGGACAGCAGCGGCTCATCCAGCTCGGCGAGCAGCGCCTGCGCAACGGGATGGCGCGGGATCCGCACCCCGACAGTCTTCTTCTTCGGGCGCAGCAGCCTGCGCGGGACTTCCTTGGTCGCGGGCAGGATGAACGTGTAGCTGCCCGGGGTGGAGGCCTTGATCAGCCGGAACGCCGCGTTGCTGACGTGGACGAACTGCCCGAGCTGAGCGAAGTCCCGGCACACCAGGGTGAAGTGGTGTTTGTCGTCGAGGTCACGGATCTCTCGGATCCGGTGCAGGCCGCCGGAGTTGCCGAGCTGGCAGCCCAGGGCGAAGCAGGAATCCGTCGGGTAGGCGATGAGCCCACCGCCGCGGACCAGTTCGATCACCTGACCGATCGCACGCCGTTGTGGGTCCACCGGATGCACGCTGAAGTACCGGGCCATCCGGAAAGCTTAGAATGCCGCCCAACTACCTCGCTACCAGTACTTCGGTCAGCGGTCGCTAAAAAAGACTGGCGACGCCTCCGAGAAAAGTCGAGATGTCGGTGCCCACGGATGTGAGAAAAGCGCTAATTAAAGCACCTAAACCCATGATGGACGGTCCTTTCGTCAATACATCGAGAATAGCTGGACTCGATGGCAAGACTGACGACAAACGATACTAAACAGGCAAATCCGCCACTGTCAAGGGCTGTGTTGATCAATTTGTCCAGGTAGATCAATATGTAGCACGGGGCGATCGCTCGCTCTCAGAAAGTGAACTGCGCAAAACGAGATCGTATCCACCCGCTCCAGACCTGCCGGGACTCCTGAGTTCCCGAACTCAACAGCAGAGCTGTCCGCGCTTGATCAAAAAACTCTGCTGTTGAGCTCGGGAAGGTGAGAGCTGCCCGTTGCTCAGACGCTAGGTTATGCGGGGGGAAGGCGGACGACGGTGACGAAGAAGTCGTCGATCTGACGGATGATCTCCATGAACCGGGAGAAGTCGACGGGTTTGGCGACGTAGGCGTTGGCGTGCAGATCGTAACTGCGCACGATGTCCTCCTCGGCCTGGGAGGTGGTGAGCACGACGACGGGGATGCTGCGCAGCTGGTCGTCGGACTTGATCTCGGCGAGCACCTCGCGGCCGTTCATCAGCGGCAGGTTGAGGTCGAGCAGGATCAGCCCGGGGCGGGGCGCGTCGGTGTGCTCGCCCTCGCGGCGCAGAAACCGCAATGCGGCGGCGCCGTCGGAGACGACGTGCAGCGGATTGCCGATCCGGTGATGCTCAAAGGCTTCCTGGGTCATGAGAACGTCACCCGGGTCGTCCTCGACGAGCAGAACGTGCACTTCACGCTGCGGTTCAGTCATCGCTGGTCGCGCTCATCACAGGTTCGGTCATGGCGGTAGTTTCCTCGGTGTGCTCGGCGATGGCGGGCAGGGTGAAACAGAATGCAGATCCCGACCTGGTGGCCCCGGACGTGGTAGCCCCGGGCGTGGTAGCAGAGTCGAGCCAGATCCGTCCGCGGTGGTAGTCAATGATCTTCCGGCACAGCGCCAGCCCGATGCCAGTACCGGGGTAGGCCTCCTTGCTGTGCAGCCGTTGGAAGATGGCGAAGATCTTCTCTGCGTACGCTGGATCGATGCCGATCCCGTTGTCACTCACCCGGAACGACCACAGATCGCCCTCGGCCGCGACCGCGATGTGGATCTGTGGTGGTTGCTCGCCACGGAACTTGATCGCGTTACCCACCAGGTTTTGGAACACCGTGGTGAGCAGGGACGCCTCACCGACCACGGTGGGTAGCGGGTCATGGGTGATCGTCGCACCGGTCTGGATGATGACCTCGTCGAGATTGCGCAGCGCCTGGGCGAGCAACGACGAGCAGTCCAGTTGTGACCACTTGCCGGTGGCAGTGCGTCCGATCCGGGAGAACGCAAGCAGATCGTTGATCAGCACGCTCATCCGGCGGGCGCCGTCCACGGCGAAGTGGATGTACTGGTCGGCGCGATCGTCGAGTTGGCCGCCGTATCGTTTAGCCAGCAACTCGCAGAAGCTCGACACTTTGCGCAGCGGCTCCTGCAGGTCGTGGCTGGCGACGTAGGCGAACTGCTCGAGGTCGGAATTGGAGCGCCGCAGCTCGGCGGTCTGGACGTCCAGCCGGTGGTTGAGTGCCTGCACTTTGGTCAGTTCGGCCAGGATCTGGCGGCGCATGCTGTCGATGTCGCTGGCCAGCTCAACGAGTTCCCGGGGCCCCTGCCCGGTGACCTGACGCTCGAACTGGCCGGCGGCGACGGTGCGTACCTCGTCGCTGAGCCTCTCGACGGGGGTGGTGATGGTTCGGCGCACCCAGATCCCGATCATACTGAGCAGTACCAGCAAGCCCGCCCCGATGATCAGGCAGGCCACGAGCAGGGTGTTCGCGGCGGAGTCGAGGATGGCGCGGGCGTTTTCGCGAGCCTGGACGAGCCCGGTTCGCTGGCGCTCTAACTGGGCTCGGAGAGCATCGAACCGGACCTTGCCCAGCGCCAGATCGCCGCCGCTCGGGCCGGCGGCGGTTACTGCGGCGATCTTTGGTTCGGCGTAGTCGGTTTGCCAGGCGTTGGCCAGAGTCAGGATCGCGTCCAGCTCGGTGGTCAGCTCGGGGCGCGGTTCGGCGGCGCCGAGGCCACGAAGGGTGGCCAGTACCGAGTCTTCCTGCTGGCGGCCCTGCTGGTAGGGGGCCAGGAAGTCCCGGTTGCCGGTGGCGGCAAAGCCGCGGACACCGGTCTCCTGGTTGACCAGCGCCGCGGACAGTGCCTGTGCACTCAGTAACGCCGGGTCGAGCCGGTCGACCAGCATCGAGCGGGCCGCACTGAGCTGCGCGATTGCCAGCCCACCGGCCACGATCGCCACGCCCGCGGCACTCATACAGATCGCCCCGACCACCGTCAGCCAGCGCCGCAACGACCAGCGGCTCCACATGCGGCGCGGCCGCGCAGACGGTGAGTCAGTCATCGTCGGAGTCCACGTGCTGCGACAAGTGGGTCAACAACACCACCGCCACATCATCGCTGTGCCCGGGGTCAAGCCGGCGGACAGTCTCGACCAGCCCGTCCACCAGCTGCTGCGGGTCTTGACCGGACACCGCCCGCTGCTCACGGATCAAGTCGAGGAGCCCTTCCACCCACACATTCCGCTCGCCGGATTCGGACCGGCCCTCGATGAGCCCGTCGGTATAGAGCAGAAGCTCCCACTGTGCGCTGAGCTCGATACATGCGGGCGACCAGACACAGTCCGGAACAACACCCAACGGCAGCTTGCGAGGTACAGCGGGTTCCATCCATTCCCCGTCGCCATCATGTATCAGTGGCAGCGGATGCCCGGCCGACCACACCTTCACCTGGCCGCGATCAGCGGTGATCCGCACCATGCAGGCCGTGGTGAACACCATCGGCCGGTGCCTCTCGTGGATCAACAACTGCTGCAGCATGGGCAGGATCTCCTGCTCCGGGTGCCCAGCCAGCACCAAGGTCCGCCACGCGATGCGTAGGCAAACCCCCAGCGCAGCCTCGTCGGGTCCGTGCCCGCAGACGTCCCCGATCACCGCCCACACCGCCCCGTCGCTGGTCTGCACGACGTCGTGAAAGTCTCCACCCAGCAGCATGCGACCGCCACCGGACCGGTACTGGGCGGCATAACCCACTGCTGGATCGGTCATCAAGGGGGACGGCAGCAGTCCACGGCTGAGCCGGACGTTCTCCGCGGCCAGCAACAACGCCTCCGACAACTCCCTGGCGACTACCTCGGCTCGGTGCCGCTGCACCGCATAGCGGATCACCCGTTCCAAGCTGTGCCCGTCGATCTGTCCCTTCACCAGGTAGTCCTGCGCGCCAGCACCCACCGCGTCCACACCCTGCTGCTGATCATCCAGGCCGGTCAGCACGACTGCCGCGACCGAACCGTGCCGCAGCAGCCGGCGCAACCCGTCCAGCCCACTCGCGTCGGGAAGCTGCAAATCCAGCAGCACACAGTCCATACTCGCCGACCACAGCCGCTCGGCCTCGCCCAGCGACTGCGCCCACACCAGGTCCACCGCTGCCGCGGTGTCGGCCAGCAACTCCCGCACCAACACGGCGTCGCCCTCGTCGTCCTCGACCAGCAGCACCCGCAGCGGCGCCGCTGACGCTGCTTCTAAGCTCATTCACCA
>CAXUFG010000139.1:0-1713 GCA_964250265.1 uncultured Pseudonocardiaceae bacterium
CCCCCCAACTCAACAGCATACCTTTCCCAACACCCCAAACCGCGCTGCTGTTTAGTGCGGGAGGCTCAGAGCCCATCTGTACTGGCCGGGTTCCCGACAGGCAGTTCCAGGCGCAGCTCGCCGGCTTGCTCGAAGGTGAACACCACCGGGTAGCTGAAACCGGCGCTGACCGGGCTGAGTAATCCGGTCAGCACCACCCGGACTGTGTCGGTACCCGGTGGCGTGGTCGACGCGGGGGGCGGCGGGTAGCCGGCGGTGAGGACTTGGTGGCCGGGGATCCGGGTGTCTCCGGTGATGGTGACCGAGCGGGAGATCGGGCTGGTGACGCGGATCAGGCGGTCGGCCCGGTCACCCTCGTTGACGATGGTGAGCTGCAGCACGGCGTTGTCACCGGGCTGATAGACGGTGTCTCCTGCGATGGGCCCGTCGAAGGTGATTTGCGCGTCGCGCACCACGATGTCGCCGGCCCGGCCACCTATCGCTCCCGTTGCCGTGGTCTGAATGTTTCCGGTGCTGCATCCGGAGAGGAAGGCCATGAGTATCAGCGCTGCCACCCATCCGGCCCCAGGCGAGTGCCACGGCGATGACCGGCTGCGGTAGTAGGTCAACGGTGCCCCTTGTGCGGCTCCCCAGCCCTAGCGGTTGACCCTGCGGCGACCGTAGAAGCTGGAGACGATGGCGACACCGACCGCAGCGATGGCGATCTGTAGCGCGATCTCGATCCAGTCGATTCCGGGAGTGACCGCGACGCCGATGTTCTGGGCGAGCAGGGTGCCAAGGATGGCGCCCACGATGCCGAGCAGGATCGTGAGCCAGATCGGGATGCTTTGCTTGCCGGGCAGGACCAATCGGGCCAGCGCGCCGATGATCAGGCCGATTATCAGTGCGCTGATGATCCCCGTGACGGTCATCGTTGCTCCTCGCCGGGCCGGTAAGCGCGAGAGTGGGGCCTCGTGCCTGCTAAGGTCCCGGTACCCGATCGGACCGCCGGCCAAACTCGGCAGAGTAGATGTGACCTTCGTGGATGGTCGTCATCTCGCTGGGATAGCGGCTGAGTCGGATGCCCGAGCTGCGTGCCGACGGCCTCGGGCCCTCCAGACCACCAGGGCGAACCCGGCGATCAGCGAGCCGGAGCCGTCCATCAGCAGATCGGCGATCGTGTCGTTGTAGCTGACGAGGATGCTGCCTCCCAGCACGTTGTTGACGAACCACTCGTAAAGCTCCCATATCGCGCCGAGGCCGAAGCCCAGGGCCACGGTCAGCAGCACCACCGCGCCGGGGTGTCCGCGTAGCGGCTGGTCCCGCAAGCCGGGCAGCAGGTCGGCACGGGACAGCAGCAAATACGCCAGCACGCTGATGGCTCCGGTGGTGACGGCGTGGACCGGCCAGTCGATCCAGGGGAGCACCCGGTACCACGCTGCGGTCGTCGACCAGGTGGCCAGCAGCAGCGCGGTGCAGTAGGCCAGGTCGAACGGGGCTGGGATGCCGCCGACCAGGCGCGGAATGGCCAGCGCCGCGAACACCAGCGTGAACTTGACGCCGCCCTCGAGCCCGAACACGAAGAACCCACTCACCGCGCTGGCCAGCGCGACAACCCGCGCCAGATCGGCGAGCCGGTGGATGGTGCTCCCGTAATCCTCCATGCCGGCTGGCTTCCCTAGTGCCATCCCGGGGAAACGACGAATGACCACCTGTTGCATTCGCTCTGGTGTC
>CAXUFG010000139.1:1813-13998 GCA_964250265.1 uncultured Pseudonocardiaceae bacterium
ACGCCCTGACCAGGGGCCGTCGCGACTTCTCGTCGGTGTCGACTGTCCGGGCGCAATGCTATGACGTGCTCGCCGAGGCAGCGGTCGGGGACGACGCGCAGCGGGCCCTGGCCGGGGTCGATGGCCCCGGGGGTGCGCCGTAGACCGGGCAGCATGATCGACATCCACTAGCCGGACCCGGAGGTCCACGAAGCCGTAGGAGCACTGATGAAGCACACCACGAATACCGGTCGGTGGGCTCCACTGCGCCGTCCACTTGCCGCCATCGTCGTCGCCGCGGGGCTCGCCGTGGCGGGCTGCGCCAATCCCAGCGACGCACCTGGGGCCGCGGCCAACCCAGCAGGGGTGAGTTCGACACCGCGAAGCGAACCACAGGTCACGGCGCTCACCTGGGCCAGTTCGATGTGCCAGGCCCTGCACCCGGCATTCAGCCAGCTTGCTGCGCCGCCCCAACCCGACCTCGACAACCCGGCCGCGACACGGCAGGCCTTCATCACCTACCTGAACAACGTGGGAACCGCCACCCAACAGACGATCGATCGGCTTTCCTCGATCGGAGCTCCCCCGGTGGACAATGGGCAGCAAGTGCTCGACCAGATCCGCAACCAGCTCAT
This sequence comes from uncultured Pseudonocardiaceae bacterium, assembly GCA_964250265.1. Classification (GTDB taxonomy): domain Bacteria; phylum Actinomycetota; class Actinomycetes; order Mycobacteriales; family Pseudonocardiaceae. Next base: position 2,428 of record CAXUFG010000139.1, read on the forward strand.
CCAACTGCGCACCAACCTCACTGAGGCGGCAACACAGCTCCAGGCCGCCAACCCCAACGACTCCACTGCGATCGGGCAAGCCTTCGGAGCGGTCGGCAACGTCGTCAGCTTGGTCGGCGCGCTCGCCACCAACCCCCAGCTGCGCGCCGCCATCGACCAGACGCCGGGCTGCCAGAACCTGACCGCGACGAACGGGCGGTGAGATGAGCGACGCGTCGCAGCGAGCGGTAGAGACGCCGGGCCACGCGCCCGATGGCGCTTACCTGCTCTACCGCCTCATCGCATCCGGGCTGCGGCGAGCGTCCATGGCGCTGGCGGTGATCGCCTTGCTTTTCGGGCTGGTCGCAGTCTGGTCCGGACTACGCTATTTCGACCTGACCGCGCAGGTGACGGCGATCCAGGATGCGGCGCTCGCGCACGGGTTCGGCCTCAGAATTCCCGATCCCCGCCCGACGATCGAGCGCGCGGTCCTGGACACCAAGGCCACCGCCTTTGGCCTGCTCGCTGCCGGGACGGGCCTCGTTGCCCTCGGTACCTTGGTCGGCGCGCTTTTCGTTCGCCCACCCCGCCTGCCGCGGGGAAGGTAAGCACGCGTTCAGCTGCACCGGCGGGTCCAGGCCGTGTTCGGGCGTAGGCCGACGTCAGAGGGAGTGAGATCGGGCTCGCCGGTCGGACCGGGTTGCTCGCCCCAGCGGAGGAGCTGCGATGTGATCGCGGCCCGGTGCGCCGGTAGCGCCGCGCCATAGAGGTCCCGAAGCATGCAAACCAGCCGGTTCTGCACCCTGGGAGCGTCGGAACCCCAATGTGCGATCTCCTCGACGGCGAGGACGAGATAGCTTTCGAAGTCAGGGGTGGGGACGACGAGCGCCAACCGTCCATCACTGGACCTGCGGCGCAGCGGCGGCAGCGGTCGGGCTGCCAACCGGCGCAGCAGGTCGTGCAGCTGGTCGATGACCTGGATGGCTGTGGTGGGGTCGTTCACGCCTGGGGACAGCGCCCGGTTGGCGATGTCGACGAGCTGGCGCAGGCCGAAGCCGACGTCCTGGTCGGGAGTGCGTTCCTCACCCAGGCCAATCCCCGCGCGCAGCTGCTCGTCGGTGGGAGCGTGCTGCCCGTGAACCCGTAGCAGGGCGGCGCCGGCTGGCACGAATTCCCCGATGGCCCGCAGTAGCTGCACTGTGCTGCTGCTGCTCTCGGCCATCCGGGTCAGTTTGGCGTCGTCTACGGTCATGATGATGCCCGGCGCAGCGGCGGCGACGATGCGGGACGGGCCGACCAGCCCGTCGAGCGACTGGTCGTGGGGTGCGGCGCGTTCGTCGAGCTCGGATGGATGGCGCCGCTCGATGACGGCCCTGGTGTCCGCGCCGATCGAGGCGATGATCGTCGCCACTCGAATGGATTGAGCGATGTGATTGATGTAGAACAGGAAAACCACCACGCTGGCCAGCACGAACAGGAACGCCACACTGGCCGCGAGTTGCGGGACGAATGCTGCGCTCTGGCCGCCGCCACGGACCGATCGCAGCACCACCATCGCATAGACGAACGTCGCGACGAACACGCCCAGCGTGAACTGGTTGTACCGATCCCGCAGGAAAGTACGCAGCACCCGCGGGGAGAACTGACCGCTGGTCAGCTGCAATGTCACGATAGTGATCGAAAACACCAGACCGGTGAACGAGATCATCGAACCGGCAATTGCCGACAGCAGGGCGCGCGTCCCGTCGACGCTGCTGCTGACCAGAATCGGGAACTCGATGGAACGGCTGATCATCCGGTCGAGAGCGATGAACCCGAGACCGAGACCAACCGCCAGCACCGTACAGGCCAGCGGCACCAGCCAGAACCGTTCCCGGCTCCACGCTACCCACCGCATCGCGTCCCTCCAGCCACCGTGCCAGCACCCGCGACCAGGTCAAATGGTTCGACGAGCGGACGTCAGATCAGGGCCGGGCGGCTCCAGGCCTAGCGGTTGACGCTGCGTCGGCCGTAGAAGCTGGAGACGATGATGACGCCGACCGCGGCGATGGCGATCTGGAACGCGATCTCGATCCAGTCGATACCGGGAGTGACCGCGACGCCGACGTTCTGGGCGAGCAGGGTTCCCAGGATCGCGCCGACGATGCCGATCAGGATCGTGAGCCAGATCGGGATACTCTGCTTACCGGGCACGACCAATCGGGCCAACGCGCCGATGATCAGGCCAATTATCAGCGCGGTAATGATCCCCGTGACGGTCATCATGCTCCTCGGTCTGGTAGGCACAAGAGTGATCACGTGCCTGCTTGGTGTTCGACTACCCGATCGGACCGCTGCCAAACTCGGTGGACCACGGTGCATGTACCCGCAGCTCCAGATCAAGAAGCATCTGCCCGCCTCCGCCGCTGGCCATCATCGGACGGGTATCGGCGGGTCGTCGGGTCGGAACGGACTTCTTTCAGCTAAGCCGATCCCGGAAATCTCGCGTAGTAACCCAAAACATTCGCGTGGCAGGCTCCGGTCCACGCGGTAGTTCCTCAGGGCGCGTTGGCCGCCGGGTCGACTACCGTGTTGACCAGCAAAGCCAGCCGTCCAAGCTCTTCCAGGTGGGTGGCGCTGAGCAGCGCAAGCTTGTCCTGAGCCGCGTTGGTCAACGTGAGGCGCACGACCCGACGATCGTCATCCCGCCGGCGGCGGGCGATGAGGCCAAGCTGCTCGGCTCGATCGACGAGCTGCACCGCACTGTGGTGCCGCGTGCACAGATAGCCGGCCACCTCACCGACGCTGGGCCCGCGTGGGTCGGGATGACCCCGAATCGCCAGCAACAGCTGGTGCTGGGCAGGGGTGAGACCCGCCGTGGCTGCCTGTTCCCCGCTCCACCGGAGGAACCGGCGAAGACCAACCCGGACGGCGAGCAGCCTTGCGTACTCGGCGTCAGCGACGCGTGTGAGCGATGCCACCAGCGCAACACCTCCTAACACGATAATATCGTGACATGATACAAAAAGGCACGCGCAGACCTACAGGCGCGGCGCCCTCTGCACCTGGCGTGATCCCACACGTACCGCCGGTCGGCAGCGACGATGGCGAATACGCGCATCTGATTCCCCAGCAGCGCCGTTACGCTGCGCTCGACCCGGGGGCTCCCGGGCGGCAGTGGCGACGCGACCAGCTGATTAGCGGCTATCTCCCGGTAGCTGAACACATCGCACGCCGCTTCGCCGGCCGCGGTGAGCCGCTGGATGACCTCATCCAAGTGGCGACCATGGGACTGATCAACGCCGTGGACCGCTTCGAACCCGAGCGCGGGTCGAATTTCCTCTGCTTCGCGGTGCCGACGATCACCGGCGAAGTGCGCCGGTACTTTCGCGATCACACCTGGGCAACACGGGTTCCGCGCCGGCTGAAAGATCTGCACATTGCCATCAAGGGCACGCTGGCGGAGCTGACACAGCAACTGGGCAGACCTCCCCGGCCCAGCGACATCGCTGACCGGTTGGGAGTGCCCACCTCCGAGGTGATCGAAGGGCTGCAGGCAGGCGAGACCTACCGGAGCTTGTCTCTGGATGCGACGTTCGACGCGGGGGAGGAAACGGGCACACCAGCTCTGAGTGAGTTCCTCGGCGGCCTGGACGGCGAGCTGACCCTTATCGACGACCGCGAGGCGCTGCGCCCGCTACTGGCTGAACTCGCACCCCGGGAACGCACCATTCTCGCGCTGCGGTTCTTCCACCACCTGACCCAGACCCAGATCGCCGAGCAGGTCGGCATCTCCCAGATGCATGTCTCGCGTCTGCTACGCCACACGCTGACCTTCCTGCAGCAGCGCATGAACGACACGGATTGATCGCACCAAGTCTGTGACGCCGGTCACCTACCTGCATAAGCGAATGCCTGTCGGGAACGCCGAGCTGGAGAGGGGCATGTCCGGGACACGAGGGAGAGACCGTGGCCACATCGACTGTTGGCGATTATCTGCTCAGCCGCTTGCGTGAGTGGGAGGTGGACACGGTCTTTGGCTATCCCGGTGACGGGATCAACGGGTTGCTCGCCGCGTGGGGGCGGGCCGGTAACCGGCCGCAGTTCGTGCAGGCCCGCCACGAGGAGATGGCGGCATTCGAGGCGGTGGGGTACGCGAAGTTCACCGGACGGCTCGGTGTCTGCGTGGCGACCTCGGGACCCGGTGCGATTCACCTGCTCAACGGTTTGTACGACGCCAAGCTCGACCACGTGCCGGTGGTGGCGATCGTCGGGCAGACCAATCGCAGCGCGATGGGCGGCTCCTACCAGCAGGAAGTCGATCTGCTGAGCCTGTTCAAGGACGTCGCCAGTGACTACGTGCAGATGGTCACCGTGCCCGAGCAACTGCCCAACGTGCTGGACCGGGCGATCCGCACGGCGCTGGGCCGGCGCGCCCCGACTGCGATCATCCTGCCGGCCGACGTGCAGGAGCTCGAGTACTCGGCACCGACCCATGCGTTCAAGATGGTGCCCTCCAGCCTGGGCATCAGCTGGCCCGAGCTCGCGCCGGACTCCGAGGCGCTGCGCCACGCGGCGGAGATCCTCAACGGCGGCAGCAAGGTCGCGATCCTGGCCGGTTCCGGCGCCCGCGGCGCGGCCGCCGAGCTGGAGCAGGTCGCGGACCTTCTGGGTGCCGGGGTGGCCAAGGCGCTGCTGGGCAAGGATGTGCTCTCCGATGAGCTGCCGTATGTGACCGGCTCGATCGGGCTGCTGGGGACGCGGCCGAGTTACGAGATGATGCGCGCCGCCGACACCTTGCTGACGGTCGGCTCGAGCTTTCCCTACACCCAGTTCATGCCCGAGTTCGACCAGGCGCGGGCCGTGCAGATCGACCTCGACCCGGTCATGATCGGCATGCGGTATCCGTATGAGCTGAACCTGGTCGGCGACGCCACGGCCACCCTGCGCGCGCTGATCCCGCTGCTGGTCCGCAAGGAGGATCGGTCCTGGCGGAGGGGCATCGAGTCCGACGTGACGCGCTGGTGGGAGACCATGGCCATGGAGGCCGGCGTCGAGGCCGACCCGATCAACCCGATGCGATTGTTCTCCGAGCTGAGCCCCCTTTTGCCTGACGATGCGATCATCTGCGCCGACTCGGGATCCTCGGCGAACTGGTACGCCCGGCAACTGCGCTTCCGCGGCACGATGCGCGGCTCCCTGTCGGGAAACCTGGCCACCATGGGACCGGGTGTGCCCTACGGGATCGGGGCGAAATTCGGCTGTCCGCACCGGCCGGTGATCGTATTCGCCGGCGACGGCGCGATGCAGATGAACGGCCTCGCCGAGCTGATCACCATCAAGCGGTACTGGGAACAATGGTCGGACCCGAGACTGATCATCGCCGTGCTGCACAACGACGACCTCAACCAGGTCACCTGGGAGATGCGCGCAATGGCCGGCGCCCCCAAATTCGTCGAGTCACAGAGCCTGCCTGACATCGACTACGCGGAGTTCGCGGCCAGCCTGGGACTGCAGGCCATCGCCATCGACAAGCCCGGCGACATCGCCCCGGCCTGGGACAACGCCCTGAGCGCCAACCGTCCCACCCTGCTTGACGTGCGTTGCGACCCGGACGTGCCGCCGATACCGCCGCATGCCACCACCGACCAGATGTTCGGCGCGGTGAAGGCCATGCTGGCCGGTGACGAGGACCGCTGGGGCGTGATCAAAGAGGGTGTGAAGACCAAACTCCAGGAGTTCCTGCCGCACAGTGGTACGCGATGAGCCCCACGACCAAGAGCCCGTTCTGGGGTAAGGAATCAGCGCTGGAGCCAGTCAGCCGCAGCCCGTCGCATTTCCGGACCGGCCGGGTCGTGCTGCTCATCGAGGGCGCAGTGTTGGCCATCCTGGGCGTCTGGGGGTTGATCGCCGCCTCGGTGCAGCCGACCGCGGACCCTGCGGGCGCGTCGGTACTGGTGCTGGCGTTGACCCCGGCGCACAGCGGCATCCTGCTCGGCTTCGGTGTGCTAGCCGTGCTCTCGGCCTGGTGGCGCCGCAGCGCACTGATCATCACCGGAACCCTGACGGTCGCTTTCTTTTTGCTGTTCGCGATCGGCACGGTGGCCTCAGCACGATCGGCGCCGGGCCCGCTGGGCTTCGACCCGGCGGACAGCGTGCTGCACGTCATCTTCATGGCGCTGAACCTGGCGTTGCTGATGTGGCTGGCCGCGGAGACGCTCGAGGGTCCCCGTTGGGTCCGGCGCCGCCCGGCGCCGGACCGGACCGACCTCGAGGCCACGCCATGATCACGGCGCCGATCGACTCAGTCGCGGTGACGGTCTACACCGTCCCCACCGACGCGCCGGAGGCCGATGGGACCCTGGCCTGGGACTCCACCACGATGGTGCTCGTCGAGATCCGCAGCGGCGAGGTGTGCGGGACCGGCTGGACTTATGGGCCACCCGCTGGTGCGCGGGTGGTCAGCGATCAGCTGGCTGATGTCGTGTTGGGTGCCGATGCGCTGGATGTCGGCGGCGCGTTCGACGGGATGGTCAAGGCGGTGCGCAACGCCGGGCGCCCCGGCGTGGTCGGCTACGCGATCTCCGCGGTGGACGTCGCGCTGTGGGACCTCAAAGCTCGGTCGCTCGGACTGCCGCTGTACCGGCTGCTCGGTGCGGTTCACGGCGAGGTGCCGGTGTATGGCAGCGGTGGTTTCACCTCCTATGGCGAGGAGCAGCTGCGCAAGCAACTCGCGGGGTGGGTGCACGGGCAGCACATCCCTCGAGTAAAGATCAAGATTGGGGAGTCCTGGGGCACCGAGGTGGCCCGGGACCTCGACCGGATGGCGCAGGCGCGCGACACGATCGGACCCGATGTGGAGTTGTTCGTCGACGCCAACGGCGGTTATGACCGCAAGCAGGCCATCCGGGTGATCCGAGCCGCAGCCGACTACGACGTCCGGTGGTTCGAGGAACCGGTGTCCTCCGACGACCTGGACGGCCTGCGCGAGGTCCGCGACGCCGTCGCCCCGGACGTCACCGCCGGTGAGTACGGCTACGACCTCACCTACTTCCAGCGGATGTGCGCCGCGGGTGCGGTGGACTGCCTGCAGGCCGATGTATCCCGGTGCGGCGGAATCACCGAATGGCTCCGAGTCGCCGCCATCGCGGCGGCACACCACTTGGACATCTCCGGGCACTGCGCGCCGCACCTGCACGTGCACGCCGCGATGGCCACGCCGAACCTGCGGCACCTGGAGTGGTTCCACGATCACGTCCGGATCGAGCAGATGTTCTTCGACGGCGCCCTGGACCCCAAAGGCGGCGTCCTGTGCCCGGATCCCACGGCCCCCGGTCATGGGCTGCACCTGCGGCGCGAGGCCGCCTCGCACTACCAGGCCGGCCCGACCGTGTGCCGGGAACGGAACTCGACGTGAAAGAGGTGCCCGATATGAGCGGACCAGTCGAGCAGGTCGTGGTGGTGACCGGCGCCAGCGGTGGCATCGGCCGAGCCGTCGCGCAGGCCTACGGCGCCCGCGGCGCGAAGGTAGCGCTACTGGCCCGTGGTGAGCTGGGCCTGCGGGGCGCGGCCACCGACGTCGAGGTCGCGGGGGGGACTGCGCTGATCATCCCGGTGGATACCGCCGACCACAAACAGCTCGAGGCGGCCGCGCAGCAAGTGGAGCTGGAGCTGGGGCCGATCGACGTATGGATCAACGTCGCCTTCACCTCGGTGTTCGCCCCGTTCATGAAGATCGAACCCGAGGAGTACAAGCGGGTCACCGAGGTCAGCTACCTCGGTTACGTCTACGCGACCCGGGCGGCGCTGGACCGGATGATCCCCCGCGACCGCGGGGTGATCGTGCAGGTCGGGTCGGCATTGGCCTACCGCGGCATCCCGTTGCAGTCGGCGTACTGCGGCGCCAAGCACGCCATCCAGGGCTTCCACGACTCGCTGCGCTGCGAGCTGCTGCACAACAAGAGCAACGTGCACGTGACGATGGTCCAGATGCCCGCGGTGAACACCCCGCAGTTCTCCTGGGTGCTCTCCCGGCTGCCTCATCACGCCCAGCCGGTGCCACCGATCTACCAGCCCGAACTCGCCGCCAAGGCGGTGGTGTTCGCCGCGGAGCACCCCGAGCGCCGGGAGTACTGGGTCGGCGGCAGCACCGCAGGCACCTTGCTCGGCAACAAGTTCGCCGCCGGTCTGCTGGATCGCTACCTGGGCCGGACCGGGTACTCCTCGCAGCAGACCGATCAGCCCCGCGACCCCGACCAGCCGACGAACCTGTGGGAACCGGCCGACGGGCCGGGCGGCCGCGACTTCGGGGCGCACGGCGTCTTCGACGACAAGTCGACCTCGCGTAGCTACCAGCTATGGGCCTCGCAGCACGAGCGGCTACTCGGTGCCGTGGGTGCCGGGACCGCCGCCGTGCTCATCGCCCTGCTGGCGATCCGATCGCGCGGCCTGTCAACCACTACTGGCCATGGTGCGGTGGCCGGTGCGGAGCACCTGCTGGATCGGATGGTGTCCAACATCGAACACGGCCGGTTCGAGCGCTCGCTGTCCGGTCTGACGGCACTATCCGCGCTGGTCACCGGCGCCGAGGTGTACCTGGAGCACTACAAGGCCAGCTTCGGCAACAAGTGGATGTGGAGCCCGATCGTGCTGACCCCACCGCTGGTCGCGGCCGGGATCGGCGGGGTGTTCTCCAAACGGTGGGCCAAGACGGCGCTGCCGGTGACCGCTGCGGCCTACGCCGCGAACGGGCTGCTCGGGGAGTACTTCCACGCCCGCGGGGTGGCCCGCAAGCCCGGCGGGTGGAAGCTCTACTCCTACAACCTGCCGATGGGCCCGCCGATCTCCGCGCCCGGATTGATGGCGATGGTCGGTGGGATGGGTCTGTTGGCGGCCCTGCTGCGCCGGGAGCGCTGAGACCGTGGCCGACGTCTCCCGCCCCGATCACCTACCCCACCGCCGGTCCGATGGCCGGCCGCCGCATCCGTCGTGGCTGCCCCAGCAGCGACGCGGCACCACTCCCCAGATGATCGGGCGATACCCCGACTACAACGTGTTCGACGCACTCGATACCTGGGACGAGGCCACCAAGCGCGTAGTGCTGGCCCGGCTGGAACCACCGGGTCCGCTGCAATTCTTCACCGCGACGGAAGAGCCGGCGCTGCGCGCGTTCTGCGACACGATCCTCGCGCAGGACCGCGAGCCCCGGGTCCCCGTCGCCGAAATGGTCGACAGCAAGCTCGCCGACGGCCGCCTGGATGGTTACCAGTACGCCGACATGCCCGATGACCGGGACACCTGGCATCTGGTGCTGGCCGGGCTGGACCACACCGCCACCCAGGGCTACCGGACCAGCTTCGCCGGCGCCACCGAGGCCCACCGTGAGGCGATCGTGTCGGAGCTCGCCCAGGGTCGCCTAGTAGGCGGGGCGTGGGACGAGCTGAACGTCACCCGGGCCTGGACGGTGGTGATGCGGGCCGCGCTGGCCGCGTTCTACTCCCACCCCTGGGCCTGGAACGAGATCGGCTTCGGCGGCCCGGCCTACCCCCGGGGGTTCATGCGCCTGGGCGGTTCCGGTGACAACGGGGCTGGGGTGCGGGAGCCCTTCGAGAAACCCGGTGCCACCGATGAGGACCCCGTGCAGACCGTCAATGGCTGGGAGCAGAGCTGATGGGCACGTTCTGGCGGGGCATCCTCAAGGGCGCGATCGGCCCGCGGGACAACGACTCCCGGTACCTGCTCGACGTGCACTCCCGGGACCTGCCCGGCGAGGCGACCATGCGCCGCTACGCCGAGTCCGACGAGGTTGACCTGGTCGTCGTCGGCGCCGGCGCGGGCGGCTCGGTGCTGGCCCAGCGACTGGCCCGGGCCGGCTGGCGAGTGGTGATCCTCGAGGCGGGCCCGTTCTGGCATCCCGATGAGGACTGGGTGTCGGATGAGGCCGGCTCGCACTCGCTGTACTGGACCCAGAAACGGATCATCGGCGGGGCCGACCCCATCGAGCTGGGCAAGAACAACTCCGGGCGCGGGGTGGGCGGCTCGATGGTGCACTACGCCGGCTACACCCCCCGATTCCATCCCAGCGACCTGTCCACCTACACCGACGACGGGGTGGGCGCGGACTGGCCGATTGACTACGAGCAGCTGCGCCCGCACTACGAGCAGGTGGAAGCCGAACTGCCGGTGGCCGGGCAGGATTGGCCGTGGGGCTACCCGCACCGCTACCCGTTCTCCCCGCACCCGGTCTCCGGCGCGGCCGCGAAGCTGCGCGAGGGTGCGCTGCGCTGCGGCATCGAGATGCGGGTCGGCCCGGTGGGGATCGTGAACGGCACCTTCGGCAACCGGCCGCACTGCATCTACCGCGGTTACTGCCTGCAGGGATGCAAGGTCAACGCCAAGGCCAGCCCGTACGTCACCCACCTACCCGACGCGCTGGCCCACGGCGTGGAGGTCCGCGCAAACTGCATGGCCCTGCGGGTGGAGCTTGACGGGGCCGCCAGCCGCGCTCGTGGAGTGTGCTACCGAGCCGAAGGTGAGCAGGTCGACCGCCTGCAGCGGGCCCGGTTCGTCGCGGTCGCCGGCTACTCCATCGAGACCCCCCGGCTGCTGCTGGCCTCGACCAGCCGCCGGTTCCCGCACGGACTGTGCAACAGCGAGGACCAGGTCGGGCGCTACGTCATGGTGCAGGGCGCCAGCCAGACCGCCGGACGTTGGCCCGAAGAGCTGCGGATGTACAAGGCGCCGCCCCCGGAAATCTCGTCCGAACAGTTCTACGAGACCGACTCCAGCCGCGGCTTCGCCCGCGGGTTCTCCATCCAGACCGTCTCCCCACTGCCGATCGGGTGGGCCGAGCACGTGCTCGCCGACGGGCACTGGGGCCGGGCGCTGCGCGAGTACATGCGCGACTACAACCACTGGGCCACCATCGGCGTGCTCAACGAGCTACTCCCCCACCCGGACAACCGCATCACGCTCGCCGACGAGACCGACCCCTACGGCCAGCCGATCGCCCGGATGGACTACACGCTGTCCGACAACGACAAGGCCAACATCGCCTACTCCACGAAGATCATCACTGGCATCCTGCACGCCGCCGACACCCAGGACGTGCTCACCATCCAACGCTTCGCGCACCTCATCGGCGGCGCCCGGATGGGCAGCTCCCCGCAGACCTCGGTGGTCGATGCGAACCAGCGGTCCTGGGCAGTGCCGAACCTGTTCATCTCCGACGGCTCGGTCTGCCCCACCCAGGGCAGCGCCAACCCCGCGCTGACCATCATGGCTCTCGCGTCCCGGCTCGCCCAGCGGATGGCCAACGGCGCAGCCATGGACGACGATCCCGCCGCCCGCGCCGGGCGCACACCGACAACCGCAGGAAGCCGACCATGACGATCCCCGCCCGCGCCCCTGTCGCGGTGGCCGCCGTACTCATCCTGGCCGGCTGCGCGACGGCGCCGAACTCCGGCGGCGCCCTGGTCGATCTGGCCGGAGACGTCGTCGGCGTGCCCACCCTCGCCGCGATCGACCCCCAGATCGGCGGCGGCTCGGGTAGTGGCTCGGCAGCCCCCGGGATCGGTTTCGCCATCCCCAGCAATGTCGTCAAAGACATCGCCG
>CAXUFG010000140.1:0-13943 GCA_964250265.1 uncultured Pseudonocardiaceae bacterium
GAACCGTCATGACACAGGGCGAGCTGACCGACCCGCCGCCCGCCTACGCGGCTCGAGTGGTGATCTTCCTCAAGATCGGCGGAGTGTGCACCATCGTGGGCGCCATCGCCTTCGCCGTCGTCCGGACGCTGCACGGCGACACCCCGGGCGCCGATCCGCAAGCCTCGTTGAGCTTCGTCGCGGGGCGGCCCATTTACGCCGGTGTCCACATCGGTGCCGTTTTCGCCGCCCTGCTCACCCTGGCCGGGCTCATCGCCCTGGCCAACTCGCTCACCCACCCGGGCGCCTGGGCGCTAGGCAGACTCGGGGTGGCCAGCTCGCTCGTCGGCATAGCAATCTTCAGCGTCGAGAGCACCAGCGAAGGCCTGGCCCTACCCGAACTGGCCCGTGCCGCCGCGAACGGATCCGCAGACCAGCAGGCAGACCTCACCCGTGCCGCCCAAGCCGTGCTCGCCGCCACCCACGGCCCCTCGCTGGTCGCGGTCGCCATCCTCTTCGGCGTATCACTGGTGTTGTTCGGCCTGGCCATCGTGCTGGACGCCTACCCCACATGGTTGGGCTGGGCCGGCATCGTCGTCGGCGCCGCCACCCTGATTGCCGCCACCGGGGAGTACCTGCAGCCTGACCTGATGCCCGGTGTCCTGATCTACGGCGTCCTCGCATCGATCCTCGCGCCGCTCTGGCTGCTCGCTGTTGCGGTGGAGATGCTGCGCCGGACGCGATCGGTGCCGCCGGGCAGGTCTGCGTGATGCGGGCTCGGCCGCCCCGTCGTGACATTCTGATCAAGCAGACCGGGCGCGGGCTATAGGGGGGTGACGTAGGCGCCGGAGATGCCGCCGTCCACCAGGAACGTCGACGCGGTGATGAACGACGCGTTGTCGCTGGCCAGGAACGCCACCGCGGCCGCGATCTCCGTCGGCTCCGCGAAGCGTCCCATCGGGACGTGGATCAGCCGGCGCTGCGCTCGCTCGGGGTCGGCGGCGAACAGATCGCGCAGCAGAGGAGTGTTCACCGGTCCTGGGCACAGCGCGTTGACCCGGACGCCCTCCCGGGCGAACCCGATCCCGCTTCCTCCTCCGGTGATCACCGCGACCCGGCGATCTCATGCTGGCCGAGGTTGCACTCGCCCTTCGCCGACTCCACATTCAGTCCTGCGCCGGCCATGCTGTTGCGGATGTGGCGCAGCAGGTGCTCGATGCGGCCGGTGCCGATCATCGAGTAGTCCACGTTGTACTGGTTGGCGGGTTGCAGATCGCGGTACCCGGATCGCCAGGCATCCTCGTACGGGATCCCTTGAGACGATCAGCTCGAGCTCGGTGCCGACAAACGCCGCCAGCCCACGCTCGGTGAGCCGGCCGAGCTGGCGGCGCGGGATCTGCCGCGGCGAGACGGTGACCGGGCTGCCGTCCTCCCAGGCGAGATCGCAGAGCACCAGGGCGGTGGCCTCGTGCCAGGGCACCCAGCGCAGTGTGGACAGGTCGGGCTTGAGCACGAAGTCGCCGTAGCCGTGGTCCCAGGACGACATGGCATAGCCGTCGACCGTGTTCATGTCGACGTCGACGGGCCAGCAGGTAGCTGCACGCCTCGGCGGCGCGCGCCACGACCTCGTCCAGGAAATACCCCGCCGCGCACCGCTTGCCTTGCAGCCGTCCCTGCATGTCGGTGATCGCCACCAGCACCGTGTCGATCCGCCCGTCGTCGACTTGGTTGCGTAGTTGCTCGACGGTCAGCAGACCCCCGGTAGCCGACATGCTGCGGCTTCCTTCCTGCTGCGCCATGCAAGCATTGCCCGAGCAAGCCGGTCAACAAGCTCTCCCGGACCGCGGCCGCTGCTGGAGCGACCTTTCGATTGATTCCAGATCCTGTTCGGTTTCTGCCTCGCGCACCGGGCCCTTGAACCACCTGCGGGCCGAGAGCAGGTACCAGCCGCCGAACAAGATCAACGCACCGCCGACCGTGAGCGGGGCGTAGTTGACGACCTTCCAGGTGAAGTTCGGATTGCCCGGGATTCCCTTCGGCGAGACCGGCACCAGGAAAGGATGCACACCACGATGATCCAGGCCAGCGCGAGCACTCCGATCCACTGGTAATGCCTGCCGAGGCTCGTCGAGCGTGCCCTGCACGTCGGGCACCGCGAACGTCACCGCCACCAGCAGGATGAAGCCGAACTCTGTTGACCTTACGTGGAGTATCCGTCACACTGGAGAAAGTTTCGCCAAATTCGAGCAAGGAGGGTTAATGCACGTAACATTTCTAGGGAAAGATCCTGACTCATTTGAAGGTGACTCGCCGACTCTGTTTGCGACCGACCGCACCGACCGCAAGACATACATCGCGCAGGGTTGGATCGTGACTGACCCGCAGGCGCTTGCTGAGATTGGCCCAATTCCCGAGGGTGAGGCGATTATCGAAGTTCCCGAGGATGTGCTGAAGTTCTATCGGCGGAATCAAGGAGGGAACCACTGAGCCTTCTCATTGGTGACGACTTCAACCGGCTGTTCCACACTTTCGTGCACACGGCCTTTCGCTTGGAGGTGCGGGACCGCTATAACGCCCCTCGCGAGGCTGAGTCGTTTAGAAGGTTCGTAGCCGGTGAACCTATCGATCTAAGTTGGGCCGAACGGTGGTTTAGCATGATTCGAGAGGCGACCGCCGCGGGGCGGCGGTTCATGCGGGTCCGAGTAGTCAGCTTGCCACTTACCGACTACAGCCGTTTCGGTTTATGGGGATCGCAGTTCACGAACGCTGCAGGGGAAGACATTCGTTACCTCGCTCGTGATGGGCCCCAGAAGGTCCAGCTACCTAATCACGATTATTGGTTGTTTGATTCCCGCAAGCTCGTACGGATGCACTTCGGTGACGATGACCGTTTCCTTGGCGCTGAGATCATTGAAGATCCAAGCGAGGTAGTGCAGCACAATTATTGGCGTGATGCGGCATGGCACTACGCCGTTAGACAGGATGATTTTGGCACCGAGCAGGGTGAGTGGATCAACCAGCGTTGACGAGGCCCGCAACGCGCTTGGTAAACGACTCCGCGAGCTGCGACAGCAAGCCGAGCTCACTGGTAAGCAACTTGCGGAGTTGTTGTCGTGGCCGCCCTCTAAGGTGTCGAAACTTGAAAATGGTCGCCAGACACCCACCGACGATGACATCCTCGCCTGGACCCGAGCAACCGGTCGTAAAGGTGAAGCTGCTGCACTGCTTGCTTCACTGCACACCCTCGAAGTGCAACATGCGGAGTGGCAACGTCTACTCAAAGGCGGGATGCGGGTTCATCAGGTCGAACTCGCCGAGCAAGACCAAAAGGCGAAGCTTTATCGAGTCTTTGAATCCGCCGCCATCCCCGGCGTGCTACAAACGCCTGAATACGCCCGCGCCCGATTTGCCCAAGCGGTCATGGTGCACAAGACGCCAAATGACATCAATGAGGCTGTGCGCGCACGGATGCAGCGTCAGGAGATGCTCTACCGCCCCGATAAGCGCTTTCACTTCGTACTAACAGAGGCCACACTCCGTTACCGGCTTTGCTCTATCGACGCCATGCTTGCACAACTAGATCGCCTAGTTTCTCTTTCCAGCCTGCGGAATCTTCGACTTGGTATTATCCGCTTCAAAACGCAGTATGTAGCCGATCCTCGTCACGGGTTTTGGCTTCTGGACGACGAGCAAGTGAGGGTCGAGACCTTCTCCGCTGAGCTCAACCTGCGGCAACCGCGCGAGATCGAGTTCTATGGCCGCATCTTTGAACAGCTAGCAGCTGTAGCCAGTTACGGCGGCTCAGCGCGCGCTGTCATCACCAAGGTGATGGATGACCTTGCAGAGGAAGCCCCTACGGATAGCTCCTGATTTCTCCGAAGACAGAGAGCAACACCATTTCGAGAAAGTTCTAGAAATTTTCTAGCGCGTTCACTGTCGCGTGCTTAGACTCCCGATGCACGCCGCTTCAGCGGCCAAGTTTCGGGGAGTCCCAGTTGACTACGTTTGTTTCGCTGCTGTCTAGGGAGCAGGTTGGGCGGCTTTCTGGGCGTGCGCGTGAGGTGGTGGAGTATCGCAAGAGCGGCTTGAGTCTGAATCATTTTCAGGGTTGTCCGCGGGGTTGCGCGTACTGCCACCGGCATACCTACGGGTTGTGGGATGCGCGGCAGCCGCGTGAACTTCACGCGCTGATGAGCCTCGCCGCTCAAGCGCTCAATACGCAACGGTGCTCCTCATGGCTGAGCTAGTCCCGAAAGCTAAGCCTGGAGTCATCGCCAATGGACAGGCCAGGTACACCGAGACCCTCGTGCACCGCAGGGTGTCCGTGAAGGGCAGCGGTGGGGTTTCAGCTACTGTCGTCATTACGGTGCAACAGGGACAGGTGTGGATGTCCATTCAGCCGCCATTCACCTGGGAAGCCATCATGGAACCCTGGAAAGTTGAGGAGCTAGTACAGACGCTGATGCTGGCTGCTGATGTCGCGAGGAGCATGGCTCATGGGGTACGGCCTTGATGGGAAGATCCCAGCGTGAACTAGACGGAGACGGGGATCGCTGCATAGTGGGAGGAATTCTTTTGGCGCCTTGATCCTGAGCTGGAGTCATGCATGACGAGGATTCTTATCTCTCTGCACGAACACGACGGTCTAGTGGGGAAATCTGTCACGTCGGTTTACCCTGCTAGAGACGCGGAGTCGACGCTTAATGTCATATAGGGGTGGCGTCGACGGGTTTTGCTGATCTACGGCGCGCGGCGGGTGGGACGCGAGGATCTCTCCAGGCGGGTTGAGCAGATCGTTCGCCGTGCTCAGACCGTGCTGGCCTTTGATACGACCGCGCCCGTACCTTTGGTGTCCTGAAGGCAGCGCTGGAACACCGTGGCACTTCGGTGGCCGAACCCGAGCTGCGTATCGCCTCGATCGCGCTGTCGCGTGGGCTAATTCTCGTGACCCGCGATGTGCGGCACTTCCAGCGCGTTCCTGAACTCACCGTCGAAAACTGGATCGACGAAACATGAGTAGCGAGACTGGCCAACCCCTAGCATATTGTCAGACCGGGATCCGTCGTCGCGCACGAAGGGGTCACGCGGTCAAGCGGTGGGACCGCACCGATCGGGCGTTGTCAGGGCGCCGTGGCCGGTCTGGTCACCACAGACAGGTGAGCATTACCCCGTGTTCGATGTCCGTTCGGCTCGATGGATGATTCAGCCGGCGTAGTCGCGCAGCGCCACCAGGAATGCCCGGAGATCGGCGGGCCCGCTCGTCGCCGCGGTGTGCACCTGGCGCAGGTCGAGCTCGGCGTAGGCGCGCACAACCAGATTGTGGAACCCGGCGGCGCGACCCAGCCGCTGTGCCAGCTCGCCGGGCATCAACCCGGCGCTGGCGAGCAGGCGGAATGCATCGGCATAGGTAGGCGGGCTACCCAACCCGAGTCGCACACAGCTCGACACCGCGAGATCGATCACCACCTGCGCGGCCTGCCAGAGGTGCAGGACGACTGCGTCGGTTCCGGTGCTCAGGGGCTGCAGGTTCTCAGGGTCGGCTGGCAGATGCTTGGCGACCCGGCGCAGATGGCGATCCACCGCCGCCGCGCGCTCAGCCAGCAGCTCGCGGTCGATCGGGACGCTCATCCGAGCGCGGCGAGTACGTCGTCGTGCGCGCTCCGTATGACGCTCTCCGTGTCGCACCAGAACTGAACGGCCTCGAGCTGAAAGCGCTGGAACTCACCCGGTGGACTTTCCAGCAAGGGGATGCCGTCGCGAGCCGCGCGGTAGCGCAGCAGCGCACTCGTCCGGCTGAGGGCAAGTTCGAGTACCTGCGGCGACCGTATCCCGAGCTGGGCGTGCAGGGGTCAGACGATCCGGCGTGCCCCGACGAAGCCGTTGAGATACATCGGCCGGACATGGACCGGCGTGCCAGGTTGAGATGCTTCCGCGATCTTGCCATTGCCGATGTAGACGACGACATGACCCACTGGTCGGTAGAAGAAGAGCAGGTCGCCCGGCTGTAGCTGGCTGAGATTGACCGGGTGGCCGGCCTTGGCCTGCGCTGCGGCGGTGCGAGGCAGCGCGATACCGACCTTTTTGTAGATCCACTGCACGAGGCCGCTGCAGTCAAAGCCACCCGGTGCGTTGCCGCCCCACACGTACGGGGTGCCCTGCTGAGCGAGTGCCGCGTTGACCGCACGGGAGGCTAGCGCGAGCGAGGTCGTGAAAGCGGCCGGCACCACTGCCGCTGCCGCCGCGGGTGCGGGTGTCGTGGCAGGCGGGGGCGCCACTGCGGCGGTCCCGCCGGGGAGTTTGAGGTGCTGGCCGACGACGATGACGTCCGGGTCGGCGATCGTGCCCCGGTTGCTGTCGTAGATCTGCTGCCACCCGCCAGGTACGGCGTGCGCAGTGGCGATCTGCGCCAGGGTGTCGCCGCTGGCCACAATGTAGTCCGAGGTAGGGCCGACCGGGGCCACCGGCGCTGGTGGAGCGGCGTGTTTCGGTGGCGAGGGGGCAACGTGCTTTCCCGGGGCGGCGGGAGCACTGTCGCTGGCGTGACGGCCACAGACCGGCCAGGCGCCGATCCCTTGAGTCGCCACAACGCGCTGCGCGACGGCGATCTGCTGCTCCCGGGTGGCACTGGCAGGGTTACCGACACCACCGTTGGCGTGCCAGGTGCTGAGCGTGTACTGAAGTCCGCCGTAGAAGCCGTTTCCGGTGTTGGTGGCCCAGTTCCCGCCGGACTCACACGCCGCCACCGCGTCCCAGTTGATGTCCGGCGCGGCGGAGGCGGTGCCGGCAAGGAGGCCACCGGCGGCCAGCGTAGCGCTCGTGACGGTCACAACGCCGCGTCGGCGGCGCGGGATATAACGACGGTGCTTGCCGGACATCAGGGGCCTACCGTTCCCAGCCACGTCCGAAGACGCACCGGTGTGCTCGGGGGTCACGCGGGTTAGCGCCGGTATCACCTCACGCATCAGGCCCGGAGGCTGCACAAAAGGCCGTGATCCGCGCCGAACGGCGTACAGGGGTCGGCCAGCGGTCCGAGCCGGACCACCGAGCCGGCATGTGGCGCCGCGTTATCCCGCGAGGAACGCCTCCCCAGTGCCGTCAGCGGTCGTCCGCGCGCGAAGCCGCGTTCGACGGTCAGATCCGCGGGGCGCCATGCGATCGGTCGCGCGTAGGACGGTGTGCAGGGCGCGGAGATCCGCGGGCATCCTGTGACCTCGTCTCATCGTCAGCAGCTGCCCGGGTCATTACGCAGCGGGACGCTGTACGAGCCGTTGCCCGGACGCAGGATGTAGTGGGTGGTCGTGCAGCGCAGACCGGTGCCCAAGATCTCGGCGTCAGCCGCGGACCACATGATTGGCCATTGAAGGGGCTCGTGGCAGCCACAACGCGACGGAGTAAGGCGAGGCGCGTCGTAAATGAGGCGTAGCGAAGAGACGAGCAGGTGCGACGACGCTCACGACACGTCACACGGCGTCCATACCGCGCTCCCCGGTTCGCACCCGGACCACGGTCTCCACCGGAGTGACCCAGACCTTCCCGTCCCCGATCTTTCCGGTCCGAGCCGCCTCGACCAGCGCGTCGACGGTCTTGTCCACCCGCGCGTCGTCGACCACGACCTCGACCCGAATCTTGGGCACGAAGTCCACCACGTACTCCGCGCCCCGGTAGACCTCGGTGTGTCCCTTCTGCCGGCCGTAGCCCTGCACCTCGCTCACCGTCATCCCCAGCACGCCGAGGCGCTCCAACGCGGCCTTGACGTCGCCCAGCGCGAACGGCTTGACGATCGCGGTCACCAGCATCATGTCGCGCTCTCCTCGTGCGTCACCGGGCGGGACGGCAGCACCGTGTCGCGGCCCGTCGTGGTGAGCGGCGAGAACTCGTACGCGCTCTCGGCGTGCTCGGCTTCATCGATGCCCTCGACCTCGACCGCGGGGGCGACCCGGAACCCCATCGTGGCACGGACCAGCCAGGCGAGTCCGAAGGTGACCACGAACGCGTACCCAGCGGCCACCAGCACCCCGACGGCCTGCCTGCCGAGCTGGCCGCCCCCGCCCCCGTAGAACAGCCCGTTCGCGCCCGCGGAGTTCACCGCGGTGGTCGCGAACAGCCCGGTCAGCAGCAGCCCGACCGCTCCGCCGGCGCCGTGGATGGCGACCACGTCGAGCGAGTCGTCGTAGCCCAGCCGGTACTTGAGCCGGATCGCGAGCTGGCAGACCACGCCGCAGGCCAGCCCGATGACGATCGCGCCGAACGTGTCGACGAAGCCGCATGCCGGGGTGATGCCGACCAGCCCGGCAATTGCAGCCGACGCCGCGCCGAGGCTGCTGGGACGGCCGTCGAGGCGGTGTTCGACGACCAGCCATGGGAGCACCGCGGCTGCCGGCGCGACCGTGGTGGTGAGGAACGCGTTGGCTGCGACCGTGCCCGCGGCGAGCGCCGAACCCGCGTTGAAGCCGTACCAGCCGAACCACAGCAACCCGGCGCCGAGCAGCGTGGCCGGCAGGTTGTGCGGGCGCATCGGCTCGCGCGGCCAGCCCCGGCGCCGGCCCAGGACCAGCGCCAGCGCAAGGGCGGACATCCCGGAGTTGACCTCGACCGCCGTGCCTCCGGCGAAGTCGAGCACGCCCAGCCGGTTTGCCAGCCAGCCGCCGTGGGCCCCGGAGAAACCGTCGAACGCGAAGATCCAGTGGGCCAGCGGCACGTAGACCCCCACCGTCCACAGCGCGATGAACACAGTCCAGGACCAGAACCGCGCCCGGTCGGCGATCGCCCCGGACAGCAGCGCCGCGGTAATGATCGCGAACATCAGCTCGAACATGGCGAAGGCCGCCAGCGGAACACCTTTCCCGACCACCACCCCGGGCTCCCGCAAGCCGACGAAGCCGAACCCGCCGATCAGCCCGGCGTGGGAGTCGCCGAACGCCAGCGAGAAGCCGAACAACACCCAGATCAGCCCGACGACGCCGAGCGTCACCATGCTCATCATCATCATGTTGAGCGCGCTACGGGCCCGCACCATGCCGGCGTAGAAGAAGGCCAGGCCCGGCGTCATGAGCATCACCAACGCCGCGCAAACAAGCACGAAGGCCGTGTTTCCGCTGTCCATCTCCGGATTATCGTCCGGTTGTTACGTCCGTGGGGTGCTGTGCACACCGACGCCGAACGGGCGGCGTTCGCGGCCTATCGAGGCAAACGTCGCAGCGGTGTTCCGCGTCCGGTGCGCGAGCAACTTCAGCGCCACCAAGTGGCCCGCGGTGGCTACCGGCATGAGGACTCCCGGCATCAGGGGTGAGGGCCGATGTCGAGCACGGTGATCACCGCGACGGTTTGATCGTCGCGGATCTCATCCGGCCCGTACATCCACCAGATCCGCCAGGCCCCGGGAGTGCGACTTTCCACATATGAGTCCCACACCTTCGCCTTCGGGGCGCCGGGGAAACTCTCGTACTGATGCGAGTGTAACCCTGGGTAACGAGGGTTGATTTGCAGCAATCCCAGGGCGCGGCGCACCTTACGTAGTTTGGCCGCGTACTGGGGGCTGCCATCAAGTAAGGCCAGCGTTTCCCGGGCAGGGGTGGCAAAACGTAGCTGATAGGAGCCCATCCGATTACTCGTCATCGGTGTCGGTGGAGTAACCGGTGAAGTCACCCAGATCGACGGTGCGCCCGGCTTGGGTCTCGGCAATCCCGATGCGGATGCGCTCGGCCAGGGCAGGCTTCTCCCAGACGATCAGCTCGCGCTCGGGGATGGAGACCACTGGAGTGAGCAGCAGCACGCCGTCGATGTTGCGGGCCACCCGGTAGCGCCCTCCTGGCTCGGCGCCAGCGCGGCCCAGGCTGACCCGGCCGCGGCTGTCTACTTCGGTTTCGGTGATGACCTCGAAGGGGACGGGCAGTCCTTCTGGCATGGTGGACATGGCAACCTCCTGTCTCCGCCGACCAGTCTGCGTCCTTGTGGGAACGTAGGCAAGTAGGCAATGCCTACCTTGCTCGAACCTGCGCTCCCGCCTCCGGAGGCCGCTGAAACCCCGATCATGCCTGTCTCTGGTGTTCTCCCCTCCGGCTTTCCTTGGTCAGCGCCTCATGAGTTGCCGTGGCGTCCCGTAGTTGATTGCACGAACCCTTGCACGAACGACGACGATCACGACACGGCAGAGTGCCGCGACGCGTTCACCAGATGGTTTCCACGGCGGCGAGCTGGCGGATCCTGCGGACGTAGGTCACCAGCCGAGCAGCTCTCACCAGGGCCCGCAGCGATTATCCGGTCAAAAGGATCAGCTACCGCGGCGCGGGGAATCTTGCTGACTGCGCGGGTCACTGCATTATCGATCGGAACGACCTTGAATCCGGAGTCTGCCGCGTCGATGATGTCATGAAACGCTGCGAGATGCGTCTGCATGAAGGTGTCTTTTTTCACGAGATAGACCAGCTCCACGAGAGTTGCCGCTGAGATCGCTAGTGGGACGTCCGAATCAGTGGCATCGTCCATCATCTGGCGCGCTTTATCTGACAAGCGTGGCGATGCCAGGACGTACCCTAATACACTTGTAGCCGCCTCAGGCTTCGGCAAAATACGGCGCAACCCAACCACCATATTTGAAGCTACTTGACGTATCTTCCTCTGGTCCGCCAGGTGCCTGCATTACTCCGTCTAATGTAATAAATGATAAAACGATTATTTTTCTCATTGCTACCTCCAAGGTTTAATATCTAAAAACATTATATCAATAAATGTGTTTTTGGCTGTGGAGTGCCAGTTCCAGAACGCGAGTCTACTGGTAGCTAACACACGGTTAATTTTACACCTTGATGTCAGGGGATACTCTCGAAATGAACGCGTGGGAGTCGACGACGAGCGAAGTGCCAGCGGTCACTGCCCGTCCGCCAGATCGCCCCATACCTCACGTCGTTCATCGGCGATCTCATCAGCACTCACGTCAGGCACTCGGCCGACGAGCGATCCATACATGTTCCGACGGGGGACTGTCGCGCTGATCGTGAGGCGCACCCGCTGACCTGGGATAAGCGAAAGTTGCCGCACGACCTCGGAGGGCACCACCAGGTCACCAGTGTCAGCCGCCACTGAGGATGACGACGTAGGTCCGTGTCGGCGTCGTTGAGCGTGCGGATCTGGATGGTGCCGGGCGATGTTGCGGGCGGCTTCCACCAGGATTTCCTCGGTCCAGAGCACTCGGAACAAACCCGCCTCGGCCACGTTCAAGAGCGTGTCTCGTAGGCTGACGGGGTACAGAGCGCACGCGTCGAGCACGGCCTCGGGAACCACGCCGGAACCCTAGCGATGCGGTCAGACATTGGCTTGGTCAGTAGCGCAGGCCCAGCCTTTCGGCCTCGGCACTCATCTCGTCGAGTGCTGCTCGCCGCTCGATGTCCTGAGCCCGTTTGTAGGTCAGCACATCAGCCAGACGGAGGCGGCGATGGTTGCCTGCGGTGCGGGCGTAGGGCAACGTGCCGTGGTCGAGTAATCCGATCAGGTAGGGACGGGAGACGTTGAGGAGGTCGGCGGCTTGCTGTGTGGTGAGTTCGGCGTGCAGGGGAATCACGGTGACGGCGTTGCCCTGGGCGAGCTCGCGGACTGCGCGTATCAGGACATCATGAACTGAGCGAGGTAGTTCTACTGTCTCGCCGCTGGGGCCGAGCAGCCTGGCTGCCCCTGATCCAGTCAAGACGTCCCTCACCAACGCGAGAAGCCCGGCCTCTTCGGCGGGTGGGAGGACGGGCTCAGGGTCGTCGGCCGGCATCGGTTGCGCCATGACCCGAGGCTGGCAGAAAATCGAAGAAACCGCAACAGTCCTCGTCCATCGATGACGGGGTCGTGCGTCCTTGATCAATCCGCTGTGTCTTGGCTGGGCGGCGCTGAGATGCGTCGGGGGACTCGTCCTCGCCTGATGTTGGCTGACGTCCCGGACCTGTCAAGGTGGTGTGGCTGAGTAGAGCATGAGCGCCGCCCCGGTCCAGACTGAGCGATCAAACCCAGGAGACAGGTCCGTGGCGGCAAGGGACAGCACCCCAGCACACGGCGGCATGATTGTCCCTTGAGCGATCCCGGGAGACAGACCGGCGATTTGACGGTACAACGGCTTGACGGTACAACGGCCTGACGGCATACTGGTTGACATGATGACCCAGACGGCGCATGGACCGATTACCAGCGCACCGCTGCGCGTGCGCCCGCCCTACGATCAGCGCGACATCGCTGGGGAACAGGGGCAGAACGAGACTGTCCAGCAGTGGTGGGACCGTCGGCGTGTCGACGGGATGGACGCGTTACTCACGCCACTCGCGGACATTGACGTCAGCGACTACGAACGGGACACCCTGCAGTGGCTCACCGGCCGGGAGGATTCCACCATCGCCGTGGTCGCCGCCCTGCTGCACCGCGCCCGTGCCGCCCAGGCGCTGCCCACCCAACGATGAAGATCACGTTGGACGCAAGCGGCAACGCGGAGTTCCAACCGGTAGCTTCCTCTAGCTCGTCGATTCACAGCGCTATGTCCTGACCCGTGGCACCCGCTCTCGCCGACCGTCAGAACTACCACCAGGTGCTCATCTAGCTGAGGAAGGACAGCCCATGACCCACCGGGCCGCAGACCTGCGCGACGAGCCGGGGGGTAGCACCCCACCCAGTTCCACCGTGTCCCCCACCACGACAGCAACGTCGAGCAGCGCCCCGACGCCGGCACCTGCCGAAGCGGCCCCACCCAGCAAGTTCACCGTCCTGCTCGAGCCTGACGCCGCCGCTGACTTTGACCAACTCGCCCTGGACATCCGCCGATTGCTTGGCCGCCGGGTCTCTAAGGGAAACCTGGTACGAGCCCTCATCGCCCTGGCCGCTGCCGACCTCACGCTCCGCGACCAACTGATCGAGGAGCTCCGCAGCCGCCGCACGGCATGACGAAAATTTCCGGCACACCTAGACGCCGTTACGGTGAATCGAATTTGATGAGCAGTCGACAGGATCGATAATTCGATGTTTTGATTCTGCCTGCGGGGTTCGAATATAGGATGTGGGTTTGACCTGCAGGTTCACGGTGTCAATTGATCATGCTGCGATCTGATACTCGCTGGTGAGCTCGTTGAGGATTGCTTTACGGCGAACCTGGTCCCTGACCAGGTTGATCGCTGGCGGGGGTTGGGTCTCGGCCTGAGCCGGACTCAGGTCGGACTGTATCTGCATCTGTCCGGGCTGACGTGACACCGCAATGTCCTCATCTGCCTATGACAGAGCGCTGCTACCTTTCCTATGCTGGTTACAGCACCGCGCCGATCGAGTTCAACTCTCGGCTTCCAGCGTCCAGCAGACCGTCGACCGACTGCGAGGTTGATGCCCAACGCCCTAATGCCGCGAGTCGCGCGGCATTGCTGCGGAGTGCGTTCTTGGGTCGATGTCAGCACGGTTGTGACAAGTCGGGCCGTCCTCGGGTGACGAGCCTTGCCAGAGAGACTCGGGGGAGTGGGCGTTAGTGCCAGTCCATCCTGATGGTCGACCGGATACGCCGACGTCCTGGTAGCGGAGTGTTCGGTGGTGCATCGATCGGTGACGGCGAGCATCTGGCGGCCTCTTGGCTGCAGACCGGCCTTGGTGCTTACGGGAACAGGATCGTGCTCAGCCAGTGTTGCCCGCGCGCGGTTGGCACGGGCCGCGCTCATTGCACGAACCCTTGCACGACTAGCGCGCCGAGATTGCTGAGGACGGGGCGCTGCGCCCGGGCAGAGAGGTCGATAGCGTCGTTCTAAGCAGTCACTCTCGTTCGGGGATGACAGGTGCTACCGGCTTCGAGCAGCGGAGACGAGCCGGCCGGTGTCCGGACTGTCACCCCAGTGCTGCTGAGTAGCGGTTGAGCACCGCCCCGGTAAATCAGACCAAAAGTTTGCCTACTTACAGTGATATTGGTTGGTCAGGTGTGGCGCCCCCGGCAGGATTCGAACCTGCGCTCCCGCCTCCGGAGG
>CAXUFG010000141.1:0-1369 GCA_964250265.1 uncultured Pseudonocardiaceae bacterium
GTCCTGGTAGTCCTCAGTGATCAGGAACGAGGCGTTGGTGTAGGCGAGCACGTACTCGCGGAAGTCGAGCTCGTTGGACAGGATGTAATTGATCACTCCGCCGAGCAGGGCGATGTCGGTCCCAGTACGCAGCGGTACGTGCAAGTCCGACAGCGCGCTCGTACGCGTGAATCGTGGGTCGATATGGATCACGGTGGCATCGTTGGCCTTGGCCTCCATCACCCACTGAAATCCGACCGGGTGCGCCTCGGCCATGTTGGAGCCCATGATCACAACGCAGTCAGCGTTGCAGAGGTCTTCCAGGTAGTCCGTCGCCCCACCGCGACCGAAGGACGCTCCCAGACCGGGAACTGTGGCGGAGTGTCAAATGCGGGCCTGGTTCTCGATCTGCAACGCGCCCAGCGCGGTGAACAGCTTCTTGATCAGGTAGTTCTCTTCGTTGTCCAGTGTGGCGCCGCCGAGGCTGGCCAACCCCATCGTCCGGCGCAGCGGCTCGCCGTTCGCGTCGGTGTCTTGCCAACTCTTGCGCCGCGCGTCCAGCACCCGCTCGCTGACCATCTCCATCGCGGTGTCCAGGCCGAGCTCAGCCCACTCGGTGGCGTAAGGCGCGCGGTAAAGCACCTTCTGCTCGCGGTGCGGTCCGGTCACCAGCTGCTTGCTGGCCGAGCCCTTCGGGCACAACCGTCCGCGTGAGATCGGGCTGTGCGGATCACCTTCGATCTGAACGACCTTTTCGTCCTTCACGTATACCTGCTGACCGCATCCCACGGCGCAGTACGGACACACCGAGCGCGCCACCCGGTCCGCGCCGGTTGTTCGCGCGGTCAGTGAGATGTGCGAAGGTGATTCCACAGCCTTTCCGCGGCCGAGTGGATCCGCACCTGTTAATTGCCGGTAGACCGGCCAGGACTGGATAAACCTGCGTAAGCCCACTCACAGCTCCATTCCGGCGGTCGAACCAGACCACTCAACGCGATCATGCCTTGAGACTGGCCTGGCGTGCTCCTTCCGTCTTCGACGCCAGCGCCCATCTGCGCTTACCGTTGGCTGCAACCCGTCGTGCCTGCTAGCTGCAATTGGTGAGATCCTGCTCGTCACTGATCCCCGTGTCGTCGGCGGTCACGCGGCACGCTCCGGTGTATGAGTTTTCGCTGCGGCTCGGGGGCTGGTTGCAGCTGGCAGGTATGCGCAGAGTCCAGCGGGCGGGGAGCGCAGATGGGCGTTGGCCCTGACGACAGGTGGGCGCCGCGAGACGAGTCTCAACGTCATGGACGTCATCACGCACACACAAGCTCCTCCCGATGCCTCCCCGGTCGCCGCGGAGGTGGTCCCTGTCACCGCGGGCCGGAAATACGCCGTCGAGCTGATC
>CAXUFG010000141.1:1439-13935 GCA_964250265.1 uncultured Pseudonocardiaceae bacterium
CGCGGTCCTGATGGTCATGATCTACGCCGGGGGACACCTCTCCGGTGGCCACTACAACCCCGCCGTGACCCTCGCCGCGCTGGTCCGCGGCCGCATCGGAGTTGTTGACGCGATCGGCTACTGGATCGCCCAGCTCGTCGGTGGGCTGCTCGCGATGGCCCTGGCCCGCTGGGTGATCAACCCCGCCCAGGTTCACACCCTGACCCTGTCCGGTCACCAGCTCAGCGCCGCGTTCATCGCTGAGCTGCTGTTCACCTTCGCCCTGTGCTACGTCGTGCTCAACGTCGCCACCAGCAAAGACCACCCCAACAACTCCTTCTACGGCCTGGCCATCGGCTTCACCGTGCTCACCGGCGCGATCGCGGTGGGCGCCATCTCCGGTGGCGTGTTCAACCCGGCCGTGGCCATCGGCGGCGCCACCATCGGCCTGTTCGCCTGGACCACCCTGTGGGCCTACCTCATCGCCCAGGTCATCGGCGGCGCCGCAGCCGGACTGGCCTTCCTCGCCCTCAACCCCAACGACAAATGATCCGCTTGGGGCCGTCCGATCCAGTCGGACGGCCCAGCGGCTGATTGACGCAATCCTCAGCATCACGGAGGGGCGGGAACGTGACCAGCACGATCACCATCGCTGACCCGCCCGGATCGCATCCTCACCACGCCCGCCGCGAATCGTGGCGGCGTGGGCCATTGCGAGACCTCGAGCACCCGTCTGACCTGTTCGCGAACTTGAGCCCGAACTGGTTCGCCTCCATCATGGGCACCGGCATCGTGGCGAACGCCGCCGCCACCCTGCCGGCCCAGTTCCCCGGTTTCCGCACCGCCGCCACCACCGTCTGGGCCTTCGCCGCACTCATGCTTGTGGCGCTCAGCGGGGCATGGGCGGTGCACTGGACCCGGCACCGCGAGACCGCGAAGGGCTACGCCCACGACCCGGTGATGGCGCAGTTCTGGGGCGCCCCGCCGATGGCACTGATGATCGTTGGCGATGGGACGCTATTGCTGGGCAAAGACTGGATCGGCCTCACCCCCGCGCTGACCGTCGACTGGGCCCTTTGGACGGTTGGCACTGCCCTCGGGCTGATCACCACCGTCTGGATCCCGTTCCGGATGATGACTACCCACGACATCAAGCCCGACAGCGCCGACGCCAGTTGGCTCATGCCCGTCGTGCCACCGATGGTCTCCGCGGCTGGGGGCGCCCTGCTCATCCCGCACTTGCCCGAGGGTCAGCTCCGCCTCGGGATGCTGATGGCCTGTTACGCGATGTTCGGCATCAGCCTGTTCGCGACTCTGTTCATCGTCCCGCAGGTCTGGCAGCGGCTGGTGCAGCACAAGACCGGGGCGGCGGCGAGTGTGCCGACGGTGTGGATCGTCCTCGGCCCGCTCGGGCAGTCGATCACCGCCGTGAACCTGCTCGCCGACGATGACGCCGGTGCCCTGCCCGCGCCCCTCGACCAGGCCGCATCCGCTTTCGGCCTATTCTACGGCGTGCCCACATGGGGCTTCGCCGCGGCGTGGATGGTGCTCGCTGCGGCGCTCACTCTGCGAACCGCCCGGCAGAAGCTGCCGTTCTCCCTATCCTGGTGGAGCTTCACGTTCCCTGTCGGCACAGTCGTCACCGGCACCAGCGCTCTGTGGGCGCGCATCCACGCCGAACTGTTCACCGGCGCCTCGGTCGTGCTCTATCTCCTGCTCGTGGCCGCGTGGATCACCGTCGCGATCCGTACCGCACATGGCAGCTACCGTGGCTCCCTCTTCCAGCCCATGCCCACACCGGTTGCCTTTGCTGACCGGGCGCAGAATCGCACCCTCGTGCACTACTGGTGCACAGGAACGCCTGGTCGGGCCTGACGATCCCTCGCATGCCAGACGTGTCATGCCCGGAGCCCGATCGGGGAGTCGGCACCGCTGGGCTATCGTCGCTGGCCGGACTGTCCCCCTCTCGCCTGCGAGAATGGCTGCCCGGCCTCTTCGCTGCCCGCCTGCTGCCCGGTGTAATGCTGCCCGGCGGTCGGATCGTGGGCGAGACGGACCGCGTGGTGCACCGGTTTCCCATCCCCACCGGGCGGACGATCCCTGATGAGCTGCGCGCCTTCTGCGGCTTGGTCCTTCGGCCCGGTCAGGCCGAGCTGGTGACGGTGGGCACCGGAATGCCCTGCGCCGCGTGCGTCATCGCCGCACCGGACCGCGGTCAGTTGACAAGATTCCCTGCCGCTGAATTGAGACAGCTTCGGGGTGAGCGCGAGCGTTCACAGCCCTGCATCGTGTGAATGGCGGTCGGTAGCGTGGGAAGCGAAACCGCCTCGGTGAGGGCGAGAGGAGGGCCGTGTGGACGGGGCGAAGGCGTTGGGACGACGGGTTCGTGAGGTACGGAGCTGGCGGCAGTTGACCCTGCGCGAGGCCGCTGGTCTGGCTGGGTTGTCCTTTTCGTTCTAGGGTCAGGTGGAGCGCGGCGACAAGGCCGTCACCAACCGCAAGACGCTCGAGGCGATGGCAAGCGCGCTGCGGGTGCATCCGACCGAGCTGATCGGGCAGCCGTGGACGCCGAACGACGCCGACGGCGCCGACGCGCACGCCGGGTTGATGGCCATCGAGACCACGCTGGAGCGCTACGAGCTTGGTACCGACCCGGAGGTCCCCGCGCGTGCCTGGCCGCAGATCCAGGCCGACCTCGATCGGCTCATCAAGATCACACACTGGACCTCGGACCACGCGGCGATGGGTGAGCTGGCGCCGGCGGTGATCGGGGAGCTGCACGGCGCCTATCTGCGACTTCCGCAGCAGCGCCAAGAGGTACTGCTCGGACTGATGAACGCCTACATCTCGGCGATGTGGACCTCCAAACGGCTCGGCGGCCGCGGACTGCCGACGCTGGCGGCCCGCAGCGTCCAGCACTGCGCCGAGGCGCTGGGCGACCCGGTATGGCTGGGATATGCCGCCTGGCTGAGGGGTAACGCCACAGGCCAGCTCGACCGAGCCGCGCAGTACCGGCGCTCGGTAACCGTGGCAGAGACTCTGACCGGCCAGCTGGACTCCGGCGACGCGCTGCAGGCCTACGGCATGCTGCACCTGTCGGCCGCGCTGGCGGCCAGCGCGCAGGCCGACCCCGCCACGGCGGCCATCCACCTCCAGGAAGCCTCGGCACTGGCGGCCCGGATGGACACTGAGGTCGGCACCTGGGCGCACCTGTGGTTCGGGCCGACCAACGTCGGCATCTGGAAGACCAGCCTCGCGCTGGAGCTCGGCGAGCACGGCCAGGCCTTGAAAGCTGCCAAGACGGTGCATCCCGAACTGCTGCCCGGCGGTGTCCGCCAGGCCGAGTTCTGGGCCGAGGTCGGCCCCGCCCTAGTCGCCGCGAAGAAGACCCGGGAAAAAGGTGTGCGCGTCCTACTGCACGCCGAGCAGCTGGCCCCGCAATTGATCCGCACCGACATATTCGTCCGCGAGACCGTGGCGGACCTGCTGCGGCAAGCGCGACGCGACGCCGGTGGTCGCGAGCTACGCGGCCTGGCCTGGCGCATGGGAGTCGCACCGATCGGGTGAGCGGGGTCGGTGTGCACCGCTGGTGCACAAAGATGCCTTTTCGGACCTCAAGATTCTTTGCATGCCAGAAGGACCACGCTTGGATCCGCACAGAACGCCCATGCACACGCTGCAGCGGTGTGGCGTGCTGGGCGCGATGGCGGGTTGGGTGCGTTGACCGATCCGGACTCGTGGGGACTGCGGCGAGTCTCCCTCGCTGATGCCAGACAGCGCCGTTACTGCTGATCGCGCGGGAAATGACGCGGCGTCGGGCGGGACATCCCGCCCCGAGATTGCCGGCTGGTCGTCGGTTGAGCCCCGCGGCCCCCGACGCCTGGGTTCCTGGCGGCCAGCCGGCCCCCACAACACACCCGTGAGCGGGGAGGTACACCATGCCCGATGAGGCACCGAGACCGGATCAGGACCGGTGGTACGCGACCCCACAGCTCTCGTGGCCATCATCGGCGAGTGGATCACCACCGCCACCGCGCGCTAGTTGAGCGTCGGGTTCTCATGACTGGGCACTGAGAGGCCGCCGGAGAGCCTAGGGACGCGAACGTGCCGTTCCTGTCTGCTGAGTGTGGTGATGATAGGCGGCCGTGGCGATGACCACAGTGAGGGTGGCGAGTGGCACTGCGGGCAAGGCGGCCGGGGCGGTGAAGATGAGTACTCCGCCGACGGCAGCGCCGACGGCCACGGCGGTGAGTACCGCGACGCCGCGATGATCGAGATGACGGGATCCCTGCTTGGCAACGAGAGAGGCGACCACCCCGGTGAGAGTGCCGGTGAGATAGGTGGTGGACACCGTCGTGCCGAGACCGCGCATCGCGGCGCTTTGGAGTCCCATGCCCAGCGTGGCGACCACGACCAGCACCAGTTGTGGGCCACCGGTGGGCTGGCCGTGGGTGAGCTCCCATCCTGCGCTGAACGCGCCCATCACCGCGAGCTCCACCACCAGCGTCAGGGTGACAGCGACGGGCCACGTCTGCTCGCGTGGGTGCGGCGGCCCAGCAATCCAGGTGCCGAGGGCGGCGCCGGTCACGTAGCCGGCGAAGGCCAACGCCGTATGCGCGGCCAACTCACCGGACGGGCGAGCGGCGGCCAGGCCCAGCAGCACCAGGTTGCCGGTCATGACGCTGCTGAACACGCCACCGAGCCGGGTGAAGCTGGCGACGTCCATCGCGCCCGCGCCAAAGGTCAGCACGGCGGCGAGGACGGTGAGCGGCACGTCAGGCCGCGGATGCGCGTCGGTCTTCGCTAGCGGGCGCGCCTGGTCTTGTCGCCAAAGTCGATCACTGGGTTCGGATCCTAGGGGCACAGGACGGCCTTGATGACGCCGTTGGCACGTTGGTCGAACTGCTGATAGAGCCCGGCTGCGTCATCGAGGTGGCCGTGGTGGGTGACAATGACTCCGGGTCTGGCGCGGCCGGAGACGACGAGATCGCGCAGCAGTGTGGTGTAGCGCCGATCGTGGGTGCGGCCGAAGTTGACCGAGATGCCCTTATTGAAGAACGTCGCCCAGGGCACGGTAAGGCTGCCGTCTGGGTGCCCCACCGCGGCGGGGTGGAGGTCCTTCTCGGCGTACACCCCTGCGATCCCGAGATGCCCGGTGGGGTTGATCAGTCGGGCCAGGTCCTCGATGACCTGGGTGGGTTTCTCGGCCCCGGGCTCCGCCCGGTCGTGGGCCTGGAAGCCGACCGCGTCGATGCCATTGTGCACCCCATCCATGGCCTCCTCGCCGATCGGAAGTCCCGCTTTTCGGCGGAGCTGGCGGATCTGCTCGACCGGATCGCCGGCCCGGTAGTCGACCGGGGTCGCGCCCAGTTCACCAGCCTTGTCCAGCCGCTCGGGTACCGCGTCGACGACGTAAACCTCGGCCGCGCCTTTGAGCAGCGCGCTATAGGCCGCGAGGAGGCCGACGGCGCCCGCGCCGAACACCGCAACGGTGCATCCGGCACTCACCGCGGCGAGCTCGGTGGCATGCCATCCGGTAACGAACGCGTCGGCGAGCAGCACGAAGTCGTCCTCACGATCGTCGCCCGGGTCGCCCGGCACCGGAATACAGTTGGCGTCGGCGAAGGGCACGCGCAGCAGTTCGGCCTGCGCTCCGCGGTAGGGACCCATCCCGGCGTAGCCGTAGGCGGCGCCGAACCCCCCAGGACGTACCCGTAGGCAGGCCGCGGAATAGCCACGGGCGCAGTTGACGCACACCCCGCAGTACAGGTGAGTCGGGATCACCACTCGGTCCCCTGCCTTCACCAGCTCCACCGCCGAGCCGACCTGGTCGACGACGCCAAGCGGTTCGTGCCCCAACACTAGGCCCGCGGTGGCACCTGTGCGGCCGTCGTACATGTGCAGGTCGGTGCCGCAAATCGCACTGGAACTCACCCGCACCACAACGTCGGTGGGCTCCTCCACCACCGCATCGGAAACATCGTCCACCATGACCGATCGAGTGTCGGCGAACACGACGGCTTTCATGGCGTCCTTTCTCGGCTGGCGGCCATTACCACTGCGGACGATCACATTGATGGGCGGGCCCCCATACCCCTGCCTGTGGTGCTCATACATGGTCGCCTCGAAGCTCTTCTCCGTCTGCACGGCGAGCGCCTAATTCGACTACCTGCCAGCAGGAGTCCGAGGACTGCAGGCAGCGCCATAGGACGACGGCCGCTGGCCACGATGCCCCCCACGCGGGCAGTGCCCGACGCTATTCAACTGCCGGACCCGAAGGGGAGATCGAGATGAGATGATTGGTTGCGATCGCTCGAATTCCGAATATGACGGTTATTAGGTGCTTCAACTGGTCAAGGGGATCGACATGGGCATCTTCCGCACAAAGAACCTGCTGGCCGGCGCGACAGCCGTCGCCGCGCTGATCCTCAGCGGGTGCTCCGGTGGTGTCACGGCCACCAGTGCACCGTCTACCTCCCTACAGCCGTTGCCGAACGCCCAGAACTTGGAACAGGCTTACGTCAGCGTGGTGCAGAGAGTGCTGCCCTCGGTCGCGCAAATCACCACCGACCGTGCCCTCGGCTCCGGCATTGTCTTCGACACCCAGGGCAACATCGTCACCAACGCCCACGTTGTGGGCCAGGCGACCAAGTTCCAGGTGACTCTGGCTGACAGCTCGCAAGCAATCCCGGCCACCCTGGTCGGTAGTTACCCACCCGACGACCTCGCCGTCATCAAGCTCGACCAACCGCCGCCCTCGCTACACCCAGCGCACTTCGGCGACTCCGCCAGGCTGCAGGTCGGCGACATCGTCATGGCCATGGGCAACCCACTGGGGCTGACCGGCAGCGTCACCGAAGGGATCATCTCAGCTACCGGCCGTACCGTCACCGAGCCCGCCGAAGGTTCCGCCCCAGGCGCGACGCTGCCCGAGGCCATCCAGACCAGCGCCTCGATCAACCCCGGCAACAGCGGCGGCGCGCTCGTCAACCTGGCCGGCGACGTCATCGGCGTACCCACGCTGGCCGCGCTCGAGCCGTCAGCGAATGGCGGTGGGGCTGCCCCCGCGCCGGGCATCGGTTTCGCGATACCCAGCAACATTGTCACCGACATCGCCGGACAGCTCATTGCACACAACGGCCACGTGGTCAACTCTCATCGCGCCCAGCTCGGTGTCCGGGTGGCCACCGTGGTGGACCCGACCGGCCAGCCGGTCGGCATGGGCGTGGTCAGCGTGGTACCCGGCGGGCCGGCCGCGGCGGCCGGGATACAGACCAGCGAGGTGATCACCGCGGTCAACAACACTCCAGTGCACCGCGCCTCCGAGCTCGCCGAGGTGCTGGCAAAGCTTGATCCGGGACAGACTGTTCCGATCACCCTAACCACCCCGCAGGGCGGGACCCGCACCGTCATGGTCACCTTGGGCCAGCTGCCCGGAAGCTGACCACGCGGCGCATGACGGCGAAGTTTGCCCCGACCGGCACTGTCGAGAGTGGGTGAGGATGTGGAGATGGACAAGGCCGACTCTGGTGTGGTTCCGCAGCCGGTGCTCAGTCCGCTGACGACTACGGCGATCTTTTTGGTGGTGACGATCGATCCGGACGGCGAGGCCGCCGTGCGCGAGCTGCTGTCCGGCTTGGCGGCTCTTCAGCGGTCGGTCGGTTTCCGAGTGCCGGAGGGCCGGCTGAGTTGCGTTGCCGGCGTCGGGTCGCAGGTCTGGGATCGGCTGTTCAGCGGGCCGCGCCCGGCTGAGTTGCATCCTTTCCGCGAACTGGTCGGAGCCGAGCACCGGGCAGTTTCTACGCCCGGCGACCTGCTCTTTCACATTCGGGCCACGCAGTTGTACCCGTGCTTCGAGCTAGCGAGCCAGATTATGGACCAACTGGTTGGCGCTGTGACAGTCTGCGACGAAGTGCATGGATTCAAGTACTTCGACGTACGTGACTTGCTGGGATTCGTTGATGGCTCCGAAAATCCCGTCGGGCCGGCGGCGAGTGCTGCGGTGCTGATTGGCGAGGAGGACCCTGAGTTCGTCGGCGGAAGCTATGTGATCGTGCAGAAGTACCTGCATGATCTGCGGGCGTGGAACGCCTTGCCGGTGGAAGCCCAAGAAAAGGTGATCGGCCGTACCAAGCTGTCCAACATCGAGCTGGACGACGCCGTCAAGCCGGACAACTCGCACGTCGCGCTGACCACGATCACCGACACCGACGGCACCGAGCGGCAGATCCTGCGTGACAACATGCCCTTCGGGACCGTTGGCAGGGGCGAGTTCGGCACGTACTTCATCGGTTATGCCCGCAGTCCCGCGGTCACCGTGAAAATGCTGGAAAACATGTTCTTGGGAGATCCGCCGGGAAACACTGACCGGATTTTGGACTTTTCCACGCCGGTGACCGGTACGCTGTTTTTTGTCCCTACCGCTGACTTTCTCGATGATCTTCCCGATCCACCTGGCCCCGGCGCAGCGGCCGAGGCGGGCGCGACATTTTAACGTTCATCCCGTCTCGGTGGTGCCCACCATCTGCACCTGACTGGCTGCTGGGCTGGTTACGCTAACCAGCTGATTAGCTCTCTTCGATGGGAAGCGTGATGAGCAGCGCCGTTCCCCGTCCGACGGGGCTGCCCACTTTCATCGTCCCCCCGAGCGCGTCGACGCGGTCGGTGAGGCCTATGAGTCCCGAACCGCGTGTCGGATCGGCCCCGCCGCAGCCATCGTCGCGGATCGAGAGCTCGAGGACGCTGTCACGCGCTTCGACGGCGACGTGCACCTCGGAAGCGTGCGCGTGCTTCGCGGTATTAGTGAGCGCTTCTGACACGACGTAATAAAGGGCCACTTCCACCGGCTCAGGCAGCCGCATTGTGGTGCGCACCGCAAGCTCGACCGGGACCGCTGACCGCCGGGCAAGTGTCTTGAGGGCGGCCGCGAGACCGCCCTGGACGAGGATGGCCGGGTGAATACCGCGCGAGATCTCCTGCAGCTCCTCGAGCGCCCCCGCAAGTCCGTCCACCACTCGGGACAACTGCGCGTGCAACTCAGGTAGCTCGGGCGGGATCATCTCCTGAGCACTTCGCAGTTCGAGCGCGAGTGAGACGAGCCGCTGTTGCACTCCATCGTGCAGATCCCGCTCGATCTGGCGTCGCGTCTGATCTGACGCGGTGACGATCCGCGCCCGCGAGGCGGCGAGCTCCGCCCGGCTTCCCTCGAGTTTGCGCTCGCTTTCCCGCAGGTTACGAAACATCAACAGCGTGTCCAGCGCGTCGGCCAGCCGCCGTCCGATCTCGTGAAACAGCCGCTCCTCCAGGGGCGTCCAGACCCGTGGGTGAGAGCACTGGTGCAGCCCGAACATATATGGTTTGTCTACCTTGGGGTAAACAGCCATGGCAATCATGGACTTGATGCTGAAACGCTGCGCCAACTGCGCCGGAAGCGCATAGTCTGATTCGGGATCGAATCGCACCGGACCGCTCGAGGTCAGCACGCTCCGGGAGAAGCTGGCGACGTCGGGTTCATTCGGGATGTCGACGCCGGCGCCGGAGGCGCCGACGTATTCCGGCCGCGTACGCTCCATCCGCACTCGGTGGGAGTCAACTTCCGGGTCACAGGGATAAACCAGCCACGCTCGATCACATCTGAAGATCACCAGCGCGACATCGAGAACTTCGCTCATCATCTGCTCGAGGTCGCTGGTCCCTTGGATGGCGCGGTCGATCCCGTCCATGCTTTCGAGGAACCACAGCTGCGCCTGGTGCTCTTCCTCGGCATGCTTGCGCTGGGTCACATCCACGACGGTGCCCACGAATTCCTCAAGCTCGCCGCCCGCGGTGAAGACGGGATGCACGGTTGCGCGGAGGTGTCTCAGCGGACCCTGCGGAGGAACGACTCGAAACTCCTCTTCGACGCTCGCCGCGTCACTGAATCCTGTCTCGAGCGCTTCGGTCCACCTTGCACGGTCCTCCGGATGAACGCGCTGGCCAAACTCTTTTAATGAAGGGATTTCTTGCTCAGGATCGAAGCCGTACAAGCGGGAATGTTCATCGGAGGAGTGGGTTACCTCTCCGGCGCTGTTCAGAGCGGCAATGCCGGTATGGGTCAGCCGCTGCGCCTCGGACAGGTAGGCTTCGCTTCTTCGCAATTCGGCTGTCCGCTCAACCACCTTCAGCTCGAGCTCGTTTCGGGCTTTGCGAAGCTCTTCTTCGGCCCTCGTGCGCTCGTGGATGAGGCGTGCGCTCTGAAATGCTGTGGCAGCGTGATTCGCAGCGAGGCCGAGCAGAAGCTGGTCGATCTCCGTGGGAAAGTCGATGCGATCACAGGCCGCAGCAACCACACCGCCCTCGGCATTCATGCCGATGAAAATGGCAACACCGCGGCATGGCTCGACCTCACCGTCGACGTCGGGAATAATCTCCGTTACTGAGAACCGGTCGCTCTTAGCGAGATGATTTTCCAGCCATTCCGGGAACGTCTTCCATGCCTTTCCTCGCGTGACGTCGACTCCGCCATCGACCCCCGGGACGCACAAACGGACGAAGACAAAATTGAGCGGCAACAATCCGATCAGCGTGTCGGCAAGTCCGGCGGCCACGGCAGCCGGTTCGCTACCGACCCATGCCGTCGGCATAGCGGAAAGCGCCACGAGATCCCTGAGCACGGTTCGCAGCGCGAGGATCTCAGCATCGGTATCGAGGGGCATTTACTGCGCCATGCCTGCGTTCTCGCGGACCGACCGCCGCTCCCGGATCTCGAGCAGCAACTGGTCAGGAGAAACAAAGAACGGGTTCTCCTGAAGCAGTCCGCCGATAATCACGACTGGATGCGTCCGCAAGGCGTCCATCACCACGCTCGCGCCAAATTTCGTCAGATCATACGCGCAGATCACTGCATTCTCGTACTTAGGAACCACGTAGTTGACCCGTGTCTCGAACTCGATGAGGTCGTCGACGCCTGGCAAGTCGACGAGCGCCCATTCCATCTGGGCCAGGAATCTTGTCTGCGCGTACCCTGCCGCCGGCCCCGACTGGAGTATTTGTTCGAATGCCGCCAGCCAGGTGTCCTGGTCGAAGTGGTCTCCGCGGAGCGGACCGTCTTGCCACGGCCACACCTCCAATTGGCCGGTGCCCATCACCTCGTGCACATTGATACCCGCTTCGGCGAGCCGCCCGAGATGTTCTTCCCGTCGATCGGGATCAATGAGATGGAAGGCTTTGTCCCCCCGCTCGAAACCATCCTTGATGAACGAGCGAAGCACGCGATGCTGCTCGTCGATGCTGTAGAAGAACGCACAAATATGACGATGCTGAGGAAAAGTACTCACGGTAGACTGCGGTGCTTGCGCCGTGGCGTCCATATTCTCACCTTCACGCAGAACGAGCCGCGTTCTGGCCCGGCGGACCGATCTGGCGCCGCCCGGTTCGATCCCGCGCGCGGCTCAAGCGCAAACCGGCGCTGTGACGAACCGATTACAGCATACGTGCTCGTGGCCCCCGCTGTCGACGTGACTGCGCTTGCGAGTGCGCCGGCAACACTGGCCCCAACGGGCCGCCGCGTGGGCGGACGAAGCCATATTCCAGCTGGCAGGTATGCGAAGAGCCCAGGTGGCGAGTAGCGCAGATGGGTGGTGGCTCCGACGACAGGTGTCCGCCGCAAGACGAATCTCGACGTCAGGGATGGCCGAAAGTAGACCGTCAGGTTCCACACTGAAGGAGGCACCGATGACCGCCCGGGTCGGCGACAAAATCACGATCACGCCCCAGGAGCTGCACGAGCCAGTGCGTGAGGGCGAGGTCCGGGAAGTCCGTAACGACCGCGGTGGCGTCGTTTACCTTGTGCAGTGGTCAGACACCGGTTACGAGAGCCTGCTGCCGCACGGACCGGACGTGGTGATCAATCATCGGCATAGAGGGGGGAATGGGGCGGTCACCGAAGGGGGAACCTCTTGGCTATCCAGGCTAAGGCATCCTCTGGAGTGGCGTCATAATCGAGACCTGGAGGAACGGCAACAGGCTGAGTATGAGCGGCTTGTCCGGCGGGTGGAGGAAATCATCATCGGGCTTGATGATTTAGTCCAAGACGACTTCAGCATCGCTGCGGGCCGGGTCTACCACGCTCCTGAAGTGGTCTCGGTGAACCCCGGCCCACCCGTGGGTCTGGACATTCGCATGCTTCCGGGCCAGTCGCCCAAGGACTTTTCCAAACACGCTACGGCGATCGCGTACGACCTCGGTATGGCCGAGGTCCGAGTAGTCCCGCTCGGGCCCTCTGCCATCCGGCTGGAACTGCTCCCCCACCACCGACGGCCCGGGCCAGCGAGCCGGTGACGACCAGTCGGCCGCGGGCATCCGCTGCAGACTGTCGCCCGGTATCCGCCGCCATCAGCTGTTGCCGCGCGTGGCCGTAGCCGCTTTGATTCGACCAAGTATCCGACAGAGTCGGTGAGGGCCCAGGCACGTGCACGTGTCATGAGGGAGGCTGTGCCGTGTCTGAGCTTGGCCGGGTGTCCGACTCCACCGTCTTCGT
>CAXUFG010000142.1:0-3738 GCA_964250265.1 uncultured Pseudonocardiaceae bacterium
CTTCGTCTCCACCAACGACCGACAACTAGAAGACAGACATTTTAGATCTTGAAATCGTAGAAGTTGCCTGATTCGCAGCTGGGGGCGATCAGCACTTGGATCAGGCTGGTGAGCGGACCTTCGCCCAGCCCGAGCAGCGCATTGACCGCGTCGACATGAAAGCCCAACTGGGTGTGGCAACCCAGCCCGAGCGCGGCCGCGGCCAGATAGAGCCGTTGCACGATGATCCCGGCCTCCATGTTCTGCACTCGGTACCAGCGGTCGCCATAGGCAGCCAGCCGTGGCGCGTAGTTCGCGACCGGGAAGAAGCAGAGGTTTATCTGGAACATGTTGAACATCAGCGAGGTGACCGCGGCTTGTAGTTCAGCACGGACATCGCCCGCACGGATTTGTTCGAGCGCATGGCGGGCAGCATCGTAGTAATAAACGCCGGAATCGATTCCTTCGACGTTGTGAACGGCGCAGCAGAGCATGGTATGCCGGATGAACGACTCGTCGTCTCCGAGGTCGCTCGCATAGCCGCACATGCTGCCCGCAAGCAGCGCGGAGAGCTGCTGAGCACTCACGGCTCCGGGGCTGAAATGCCCCTTGGAAGAACGCCGGCGGTCCAATCCCGCATGGAGGTCGAGCGACGCCGGGGCCAACGGCGCCGAGTGGATCGACACGGGCGCATCGGCCAGCGCAGCGGGCACCCTGTCGCCCTTGGGCCACGGGCCGCCACCCTGTTGCATCGCAGCCTCGTGGAGCTTGGCGGGCAGGGGGTACAACCCGATCGATGTCGAGTGCGTCGTGACCGGCTGGCCAGCGAGCCCGTTCGCGTCCGCAGGCGCCGGGTCGACAGTCAGCGCCGGTGCCAGCGTGATCACGGCGTAGACGCTCTCGTAGGCGGGATCGAGCCCGAGGAGACGATTGAGCGCTGCGTCCGAGAACTGGAAATGCACTGCCGGGTCGAGACCGTACCGGGAGGCGACCGCGAGACTCTGGCCGAGCAGGACGCCGGCGTCCAGGCTGTGCAGCCGGTAGGAGAACTCACCGTACTTGAACACGTTCTTCCAGAACGCGACGGTGATCAGCAGGCTCAGCCCGGCCTCCGGTGCGGTGTCACGGAGCGCATCGAGACAGTGGTGGGCGGGGTCGTAGTGGTACACGCCCGGCGGGACGGGCTGGTCCGGGCCGGCGAGCAGGTACAGCTCGCACGGGTACCGGGCCCCTCCGGCCGGGACCGGACGCAACGTCGATGATCTGGAGGAGCCGGCGGTGCGGCGGCGCCCGGTGGGGGTCACCTCGCTCGGCGCCACCCACCGCTGCCGGGTCAACCCGTAGACGTCGCGGAGAAATCGCCCCAAAGGGAATTGGCCCAGTGGAAATCGCCCCAGCGCGTGATCGTCGGTCTGATCGTCCAGCAGGAGCTTCGGGCCGCCGCGGTAGAGCTTGAACAGGCTGGGCGCATTGGTCCAGTCCACCTCCTGGGGAATCGGACGGCTCTCACCGATACGCACGTACTCCCGCCCGACGCCGCCGCGGGTCATGACGCGGTAACCAGTTCGACGGCCGAGACGCCGAAACGCTCCTCGACAGTCTCGGAGAGCAAGAATCCGAGCAACGACCGCTCAAACGGCCGAACACCCAATCGCGTCAAATGCAGATAGCAACAGTTGACGATCACCCGCCAGGTGTGGAACCGCACACTCGTCCGCATCATCTCCAGATGGGCGACGTTGCCCGCTAGCGCCCGGTGGAAGGCACTGTGCGCGGTCCGCTCGTCGTTGAACCACACGCCAGGCTCGCGCACGGACAGGGTAACGTCCCCGGCAGCGATCAGCGCCTGCGCGCGGGCGTACAAACGGTGCACGGCGTGGACCCATTCCCGGACGAACGGGACATCGCCGCCTTTACCATCCACGGTGTCAAGCACCTGCTGGAGCCGCTCGATGAGCGCGGGCGCGCGAACGCGGTACTGCTGCTCGAAGAACGCCCGCAGCGCAGCCGGGTCCGAGGCGCTCATGATCCTGGCTTCGGCGTGGGCCCGGTATGAGACGTATCCAGGGGTGATCGACCCGGCGGAGTGGGCGGTGGCCCACATCAGATCCAGTCCCAGGTTAAGACGGGAAACGCCGCTGCGGATACGGTCAATCATGGCGAACGTGAGGTCGGTGGTGGCCGCGTAAAAGTCTTCGAGCAGACTGGCGGCGGCTTCGCTGCCCAGCACCTCAATCCGGCGGTCGCAGGGCAGATACTGGATCGAGTTGTCCGGATAGAGCGGAGACAACGGCCCAGTTTCGTGTTCCGCATGGACCAGCTGCTCGTGCATCTTCAGCAGCTTCGCTTCGTCCACGCACATCGTCGAGGGGTGCGTGGACAGCCAACCAGCCACCTGGCTATCCACCGCCGGGACGACGACCTGATCGAAGTCATTGACGGTCGTGTGGAAGCGCAACCGCAGGTGCGGGCCGCGCACCCAGTGGCGGAGGAAAAAACTCGGCCGAGAAGCAAGGCAAGCGAACAACGGGCGGACACAGTCCAAGATCAGGTCGTCTCTGCGCTCGTCGTCGTAGTAATAGACACTAACGTTGTGCCAGCTAGCCTCGTCATTCATGGCGGTTCTTCCCCCTGGCGATCTCGATGAGCGTGCGTTGCCGCGCGCTACGTGGCCGCAGGCCCGCCTACCACGACACGGCGGCCGATAATTTGGTGACACTACTTCCCGCATGTCCTCACATTCACACCCTCAACTCGCCGCACGAAAGAAGTACCCCCAAGACACCTCGATTGCCCATCGCCCACCGCGGGGGACCAATCAGAAAATTATCAGCATAGCTATCGACGATCATCACCCTTACGATACCGGTTTCGGCCCGGGCAGGAATGACCTCACTTAGTACCTTCAGTACTACCCCATGGGTAACGTAGCAACACCATCGAGTGATCCAGCGGCTAGCCCGGGCCGCGGGCCGCTAAGTATGCAGAAAATGAGAAACCACTTCTCCAAAACTCACCTAAGTTCGGCGCCAACCGTCGTATGAACCTGCAGTATGCGGTCACCTAGGACGTATTGGGCCAGGCGTCGACAGATCAGGCCCGCTCGATGAGACATGGCAGTACTGAAAGTACCAGCTCAGCCCACTGCGAAATAGTCAGGATCAGTACAGTAAGGGTGATACCCGCCGAAAGATGATGCTGATACCGTCCAATTGGGTCACTGATAGATATTGGCTGTGTAGTCGTAGGCTTTCAACTGCACAGCGACTGAGGGCCGGTAACGAAACATCCAGCGAGGAGGTAGGTCTTGAACAAGCTGCGACTTGACCTGGAAGCCCTGGAAGTCGAACGTTTCGACTTCTCTGCGGCTGGACTGAACGGCGGTTTAGAGTTGCTCGGGATGGGCCACGGATCGGGCGAGCTAAGCCAATCCTGTACTGATGGCTGCGGCACCGACACGTGCGCATGCAGCGATGCGTACGGAACCACAACCAGTTGTAACGACTCGGAGTGCTCTTGCGACGAGTGCTCGGGATGAGAGTTGCGCTTCGAGGCACAGAAGCGTATTGCCTTCGTCCCGGCCGCTGAGCGGCTGCCTGCCGAGGTAAGATGAAGAGCAGCGTGACCGGCCCGATCGGTCACGCTGCTCCCTTTCTCCGCGGGCCGCGCAGTCAGTGGCGGACGAAAAGCTCGGCCGGGGGGACGTTGTGCCAGCCGGCCTCGTCGTTCATCGTAGGTCATTTCACTCGACAATCTCGG
>CAXUFG010000142.1:3838-13915 GCA_964250265.1 uncultured Pseudonocardiaceae bacterium
GTTGTGCCAGCCGGCCTCGTCGTTCATCGTAGGTCATTTCACTCGACAATCTCGGTGAGTGTGCGTTGGAGCAGGAACAGCAAGTAGGTCTCTTCGGCGACTTTGATTCCGATCCGATTGTTGTGCTTGTGCAGGCACTGGAACAGCAGCGGCTCGGGGGTGAGCCGCTGTTCGGTGAGCCGGTCGGCCAGGGAAGAGACCGAGGCCACCCACCGCGAGCTTGCCCCGTCCAGGTGATCGCCCGCGCCTGGCCGCGGCTCGTCCAACAGCACCTTGTCCAGTAGCCGCCGGGCGAGATCGTCGAGCTGTGCGCGCTGCCGGTCATAGGACTGTTGCCATCCCGCCTCGTAGCGCGCGGAGCGGGTGTGGTCGCCGGCGGCGTGTCTGGCGCCCCAGTTGCGGTAGCTGCGCCGGAAATACCGCGCGAGCCGCTCGGGGTCGGGGATGATCACCGCGGCGGCGAGCAGCATCATCGCCAGGGCCTGGCCGGTGCGCCGCTGCTCGCTGGGGTTAGCGGCGATCATCTCGAGGGCGAGCGCGGCGGAGTCCTTGAAGTGCGGCTCGAAGGCCGCCGCGCCCGCCGGGCCACCCAGGCGATCCGTTTCCGGGACGTAGGCGACGTAGCGCAATGAGTTGTTCGGTTGCAGCGGCTCGACCGTGGCTCTGTCAACCGTGGTCGGGCCCGGACCGAACTCGTGCCGGGAGAGCCAACCGGCGGCCCGCAGGTAATCCTCGGATCGCACGACCGCCTGTGACGGCCGGCGAGCGAAGAACTGGCCGATGCGCGCTTCGATTAGGCATTCGACCAGTTGCGCGGCGATGTGCTCACGCAGCTGGACGCGGAGCCGGACGTGTGGGCCGCCCTGCCAGTACCGGATGAAGAAGAACCCGTCGATCAGCTCACCAGCGGCCAGCTCGTCGAGGAGCGGGGCGACGGCACAGCGCAGCAGCTCGTCGAGGTGATCGTGGTAGTACAGGTGGACACTGACCCAGCGCGGAGGTGCGGCGTGGGGGTGATCAGCGGTCGAGCTCGAAGACGCATTCGCTGGCATAGCCGGC
This sequence comes from uncultured Pseudonocardiaceae bacterium, assembly GCA_964250265.1. Classification (GTDB taxonomy): domain Bacteria; phylum Actinomycetota; class Actinomycetes; order Mycobacteriales; family Pseudonocardiaceae. The sequence goes on from CAXUFG010000142.1 coordinate 4,898, forward strand.
ATTCCCATCGGTGACGAGCAGGTCATCATCTGTTGGCAGGACCTCCTGGAAGACGAGCTGCAGATCGGACTGGGCAGCGATCTGCGCAAACACGCGCAGAAAGACCTGATTGGAGAAATCGACGTAGCAGGGCTTGCGGTTCTTGGTCAGATTGATCGGGGCGCCGTATGTGGTGGCAGCGCGGACGAAGCACTGCTGCGGGATGCCGTGCTCGCGGCGCCAGCCCGTCACCCTGATCAGATGCGACAGCGGCGACTCGTTCTTCTCGCGCAGCGGGACATCGCCGGAGCCGACCACCCACGTCGCGCGAGCGATGACGACATTGCCCAGGCACAACCGGGGAATCCGTCGCACCCCCTGGCCAGGCATCAGAACGGACTGTCCCGCCAAACGTTGCGGGAGCCCGCAGAATGACGACACGCCGAACGCCTGCATCAACAGCCGGTAAGTCCAGGGCAGCGCCCAGTCGACCAGCATGCCGAGGTGCAAGGGGATGACTTGCACCTCGCGGGAGCGCCAGACCAGCCGCAACCGATCCGTGATCCCGTCGTGGACGACGTCCAGGTCGCCGAGCGGGATCTGTTCAGCTGCCGGACGGTTACTCACACTGCCGGGATAGGTGATCTCGTAGGGAGCGGCCGAGCACCGCAGGTTCAGGTTTGAGCCGGCGATCGTGGCCACGTCCGCGTACACCGCGCCGCTGGCGGTGGGCAGCTCCGGCGTGGGGTACGCATCGCACCGAGCTCTTGCGGCGAACCGTTGCAAGCGGGCGTGCGCGCGCCGGAAACCTGCGTCAGAGTTGTTCAGGACGAAGTAGGGCGTTCCGTGCCTGATCATCGGCTGGCCGTAGAAGGCGACCGAATCGTGCGGCCGGACGAATTCCGGCAGCGCAGCGACGAGGTCGGACAGCGCACGGCGGTCGATCCGGCGGATCCCGGCCTGGTCCACCGGCGACTTACGTACGTGCGCGGTGATCTGCCACCGCAGCTGCTTGATCCGCTCCAGGATGTCCAGACCGGCGGTAGCCGCCAGCCACGGCACGGTGAGGATCGTGCCGAGATCCGCGCCAGGGCGGCGCACCTCGTCGCGCACCGCGCGGCACCATTCGAGGAAACCGACCCTCGAGCCGGGCCCGTATCGATCGGTGCAGAAGGCCACCAGCGCCAGACGTGGCGGCAGGCACCGGTCGTACAGGCCGCTCAACCCCGCCAGCAGGCGCAGGTCGTCGAGCACGCCGGTCCAGTCGGGCAGCGCGAAGCGGTAATCCAACCCCGCCACCACGGTGTCCTCGAAGACCGCGTCCTTGACCGGAACGTCGAGGCCCCGCCGGGTCCAGTCGAGCTGCGCGTACAGCGCATGCAGCGTGTCACCAACGGCGCGGGCCGACGTGGATCGTTCCTGCGCTCCCCCGCCGTCGGCGAGCCGGGTCAGCTGGGCCCGCAACCGCTTCAGTAGCTTGCGAAGCGCGTCGACCCGTGGCCCGGTACCCTCCGCCAGCGCGTCGGACAGCGCACCGAGGTGGTCCAGCGATTGGTCGGCGACGTCCAACTGCGCCTCCAGCAGTCCTACTTCCACCAGATGATCGAGGTAGGCGACCCCAGCAGTGCCAGACGCCGGATCCAGCGTCGCGGCGACCGTGGCATAGCAGGGGTCAGGTACGGCCCGGATCGCCTCCAGCACCCGCTGCAGGGTCGGCGTCACGGCCACCTCGGCCACCGCCTCGCTGTGCTGGCGCGAGAGACTGCGACTCGGGAAGAAGTGCAGCATCGCGCCGTCCTGCGTGACGGTGGGGTTGACGCGTAACCGCACGTGCCAGCGGAGCTCTGGGAAGGACGCCAGTTCGCGGCGCAAGTACAGGGCGATCCGCACAGCCAACTCAACCGCGCTGCGTCGCGTCCAGACCCTGACGCACTGCACCGGATACGGACCGGCAGGCGTCCACCGGCCCTCGGCGAGGCTGGTGAAGGTGCTGTAGGGGGTGGTCTTCGCGGCCGCTCGGCCGAGGTATTTCGCCAGGCTGACCTCGAGCTGGTCATCCGACCGCGCCCCAGGGCCGGCGGGGCGCCACTTGACGAGCTCCGCGTACAGATCTGGGCTGGCCAGGACCAAGCCCTGCCGGAACCAGTCGTCGCCGGCCGCGTCGGCGAGCGCCAGACGCATCTGGCCAGACTCTCTCGCCAGGGTGGTTTCGGCCCGTGCCCGCAGCGCATCCAGCTGCGCCAGGCACTGCTGCCACGCGGCGACGCCGGCAGCGAGATCGGCGGGGAGCACCGCCCACACGCCGTCGAGGACGCCTGGTCGTGGCGGCCGCACCTGGTACACGCAGCGCCGCAGCGCGAGCAGGCGGCGCCGCAGCGCCGGGTCGTCCACCGTGCCGACGACGTCGTACAGCGCCTGCGAGAGCTGCTCGCCCTCGACGCGCAGCCGGTCCTGGAGGGCCACCAGCTCCTCGACCGCACCGATGGTCGCCTCGCAGCGCAAGCGACGCAGCACCTCCATCGGCAACCCAGCGACCCGCACGACGAAGCTGGGCACCACCGGAGGCACCCGATCCCCGCAGTCAGCACCAGCGTCGGCGAGCGCGGGTCTCAGGCCAGCACCACCGGGTGACTCATGCCCCAACCAGGCCGTGCGGCTCATGGGAACGGGTGGGGGTGCGGGTTCAGCTCGGCGTGGGTCAGCGAGCGGGGGTGATAGCCCAGCTCGTAGCCGACCCGGTAAAGCCGCTGCAGACCGTGGATACGCTGATGGTCGTAGCCGAAGACCATCGGCAGGGTGCCGGGCACGATGACCTTGGCGCAGGCGAACTGCTCGAGCGCGTGCTCCGGGCCGGTCTGGTCGACGACGATGACGTCCAGCCCGGTGTCCAGGTATCGCTCGATCGCCTCGTGCAGGTCGGCGGTGAGGTCCTCGCTGGGCACGTGCCGGTCGCGAAAGGACTCCGTGAACGTCTGTCTCCGAGGCGTGTTGACCAGGAACGAGAGCCGCTCGAAGGACTCCGGCGCGTAGTAGAGCGGCGCGTGATCGGCCATCTCGCGGACCTGGGACGGGTCGGCGACCATCGCCAGGATCCGGTCGCGGTCGTCCCGATACTGGTGGTGGGCGCGCTGCAGCAGCCGAGCCAGCTCGAGCAGCGCGCCCTCCAGCGCCCGCTCCGGGTCCAGGTGCGCGCCCGCGGCGCACACCGCCTTGGGCTGATCCGCCCGATCCTGCTCGTCGACCGCCATCACCCACACGCACGGGATCCGCTGCTCCATCGTGGTGTTGAAGACGTGGATCGTGTGCCCGGTGGTGTGCTCGATCCGCTCGATGATCAACGCCGTCGTGCGGCCGCGCAGCGACGCGACCTCGACCCGGGGCGCCGGCAGCCGCGCGTACCAGGTCAGCAGGAACGCGTCCCGCTCGGCCACCTCCAGCAGGCCGTACAGGATCGCCTCCTCCAGGCAGCCGCCCAGCGCGCACCCGTTGGAGTTCTCCGACACGAACGAACGGTCGGCCGGCTCCCGGTGGCGGATCCCGTAGTAGGCGTAACGCTCGGGAACGAGCAGCGGGCGCTGCCGCCCGAACGAGTAACCCCACACCCAGCTCAGCGTCAGATCGTGGTGGTATCGCTGGTAGCGGTAGCCGGGCAGCGCGTACTGCGCCTCGGAGTGCAGACCCAGACTGGTCGGGTCCAGCGCCTCGTCCCCCAGCTGGCGGTAGCTGGCCCGGACCACGGTGCGCTTGCCGCAGGGGGCCAGCCCGGCGTAACGCTCGAGTGCCTCGGTGACGGCGGTGATCTCGGCGGCCTGGACGTTCAGCGTGCGGCCGGAACCATTCGATCGGTAAAGCGACTGGCGCAACCCGACGGGCACCCGGGCACCCGGGAACATCGAGTCGCCGGCCTTGGTCAGGCTGGCGAGGACCCCGACCTGGGCGTCGACGTACCGGGTGAGCAGCCGGTCCCGGTCCTCGGCGCCCGACAGCGGCCGGACCCGGTAACCCGCCGGCGACGCCTTGGGCGCCGGCCTGGGCACGATCCGGGCGGCCTGTTCAGTGTCGTCGGGCAGCTCACCGCAGGCCGCGCACCACGGGTCGGGCAGGAATGGGTGCACGCTGACCCTCAGGCCGGCCAGGTCCACCCGCAGCACGGCATTGCGCGTCCGGGCCCGCTGCGGATTGACCGCGATGCGAGCCAGCTCGTCGGCGACGAGCGCTGCGACCAGCTCAGCGCCGCAGGTGGTCAGCCACGATCCGGACGGGGCGGCACACTCGGCGGCGAACTGCTCGACGAGCCGCGAGAACTCCGTGACGTCCTGGTGGGCGGCGTACCGGCGGGTCTGGGCGCACACCGCACAGCCAGCCTGCCCGGGCAGCGTCCACGGGCCGATGACGGCCGCACCGCCCTCGACGTAGGCGGGCAGCCAGGGCAGCGCCCGAGCCCGGCACGCGGCGTTGAACGCACGGTGCAGCTTGGGGTCCCAACCGTCGCCGGCGAACACAGCGGCACCGCAGCCGCCCGTACCGGGGTGAGCTGCCGCACCGCCCACGAGTGGATCGAGGGACAGGTCAACCAGCAGGACCGGGCGGGCGCTCACCAACCGCCGGGCCAGCGTGCCGTGCAGGACGCCGCGACCCGCCAACCCGACAATGTCTGCACACTGGGGGGCCGCACGCTCGGACCCGATGGATACCGTCGTCATGTGGTTACCTCGACTCCACGACCAGGTTGACGATGTAGGGCAGGACGTCGGTAACAGCCGGGTCGTGGTCGAGGGGGACCACCACGACCCGGCGACCGTGGCGCACCAAGGCGGCACACAGCTGGTGCTGCTGGTCGATCCAGTCACCCGGGCTGCGCGACGGGGGAAGGGTCGGCCGCACACCACGGGCCCGATGCGGCAAGTCAGGCACGTCGGGGGGCGCATAGTCCGGCTGGCGGTTGGCCCGCGCCTGCTCATAGGCCACGGCCTGCTCGAGCCCGCGGCGCAGGGCCTCGGGGACGTCGACGCCGGTCCGGTAGGCCACGGTCTTGTTATCGACGCAGAAGGTATAGCTGGGGATCGCGAGCGCCCCGGTGACCTCGTACACCGCGACGGGCACCCCCCAGGTGCGCAGGATCCGCAGGTAGCGGGCACCGTGCTCGTCGAGGATTCCAGCGTCGAGGTCGACCAGCGGGAACGGCTCGCCAGCACAGTCCAGATCGGCCACGGTCAGCTGCTGGCACACCGACGCAAGCGCGGTGGCGACCGCCTCGGCCCAGCTGAATCCCGACGCCAGCCACGGGGCGCTGTCCCACGACGGCACAAGGCCACGCAGCGTGGGAAAGACCGACTCGGCCGGGACCTTCCTGGGCCGTTGCTCAGCCAAGTCATAACCCCACACCCATCCGCCCTGGCCATCAGCCTGGACGAGCCGCCGCTCGTCCACGACGCTGGCCGCGTAGACCTCGCAGGCGCGTTGGGCGGCTCTGCGGCGCGCCGTGCCCATATCGGTGCCGACGCCCACAGCGGTGACCGGATCATCAGGTTCAGACAGCAGCGCCGGATTCGAGATCGTGACCAGGCAGACGTTCAGCGGCAACTGCTGGAGCTCACCCTCGTCGATGAACGTGAACAGCCCCAGCTCGCCATCGAAGCAACCCCGCACCTGCTGGGAGAAGACCAGCTCGTCCATCGGCTCACGCCGAGCCAGCCCCGCCACGGTCTCGGCCAGTGCCGCCGGGTCCGGCGGGGGGATCTCAGCCACCGGCAAGCAGCTCGGGTGCGGCCAGAACCGGTGGGCAGTGGTGTGCAAGGTCTCCAGGTCCAGCCGCAGCAGCTGCCCCCGCGTCTCGGACGCCGGAACCCCGGTCAGATACTTGAACACCTCGAAGCTTGCGTGGTTGGCCGCCAACGCCGCCGTCGGCGAGGTCAGGTACTCGCTGACCGGCGCGAACGGATCATCGATGAACGCAAAGTTGCGGCGCCCGGCCGCCGAGCCGGTGCGGGTGGCTTGCAGCCGGCGCCAGGCGCTCTCCCACCCCCCAGCCTGCTCGTCGTCGTCAGGGCCGGTCAACGGACCGATCCACACCTGATCGCCCACGACCACCGCTTGCACGAGCGTCTTGCCAGCAACCCGGCAGACCCGATCCAGCATCGCTGCCCGCGCCAACATCGGACGGTCCGAGAGGTGCACAACCGCGTCGAATGGTCCTAACGCTGCTCGGACGGCCCCCTCGTCACCGTCCCAGCCCCTCGCCATCCGCACCGTCAAGGTCTGGTCAGGGTCTCGCTGGCGCGCCGTCTGGAGATGCTGGTAACAGCGATCGAGGTCGGTGGGGCACTCGCTGGTGATCATCACCTCGACGTTGCGGAGTCCCACGGCCAGGTTGGCCGCCACCAACGCGGTCACCGTCTGACCAGACCCGACCGCGACGACCCGGGCGTGCCGGAATGCCTCGAACCGCGCGGCAGCGGAGTCACAGAAATAGTCGATGAACGCGATCTCTGCGGCGTAGGCGTCAGTCTCCGCGGGGCTCAGGGTATGCGGTTCATCAGGTTCGACATCCTTGACGAACCCGGCCATCGCCAACTTTTCGACGAGCTGATCCACCATCACCGCCCGGTCAGCTGACAACCCGTCGGTCAACTCGGCCAGACTGTGCTTTCCATCAAGATACGGCACCAACCGGTCCACCCACTGGTACACCTGCTTACCAGGGATCCTCAGCACCCGGCGATTGTTCTGTAGATAGACACCCTCGGGCGTCGGGACATACTTCGTGTCACCACGCAGCTTTGGTCTCACGACTCCCCCTTCGTCGCCTGCCTGACTGATCACTACTCACTATGACGAATCCCCAGCCCCCGCTGACGGTCACGAATCGGCCACAAAAGAATGGATGGATACCCGGGCTAACAGGCCCTCGTATACCAGCGACCAATCGGACATTACCAGCGCCATCGTCGACGATCATCACCCTTGCGGTACCAACCTCGACCATGCCGGGATGGCCAAGACCAGTACCTTCGGTACTATTCCGAAATCGGGCGTACGACACGCTTACATTCCACTTGCGTTCGGCTTGCATCTCAGCTTCATACTATTGGATAAAAATCGTCAGTAAGGGCTGCCCGATGGCTTGACTCAGGGCCCACCAGCATTTCACGATAAGGACGAGGCCATGTTCGGGGAAGAAGGGCTCAGCGCGGAAACATCCCGCGTGCCGGTGCTGATCGTCGGCGCGGGGCCTGCGGGGTTGACGACGGCGATCACCTTGGCGCACCAGGGCATCGGATCGTTGCTGATCGAGCGACGGACCGATCAGTCGGAGCTGCCGCGAGCCACGGTAGTCAGTACCCGTTCGATGGAGCTGTTCCGCGCGTGGGGCCTGGTTTCGCCGATCCAGGCCGGGTCGGTCGAGGTCAGCTCCACGGCCTGGTGCACCAGCACTCTCGCATCGGCGGAAGGCTGCGTCCTGCCGATCGGGCTCCCGGACCACGCCGAGGCCGCAGCGATCAGCCCGGCTGGGCCGGTCTGGGCCCCGCAGGACCACCTGGAGTCGGTACTGCTCACCCATCTCAAGACCCACCGAGGCGCCCAGGTTTGGTACCACACCGAACTGGTCACGCTCGACCAGCACCACGACGGCGTGCGCGCGACACTGCGTGATCAGTCAAGCGGAGCGATGACGACGATCTCGGCCCGCTTCGTGGTCGCCGCCGATGGCGCCAACAGCACCGTGCGAGACACGCTCGGCATCCCGCTGCGCGGCCCGGACCCCCTGCTCGAATCCCTGACCGCACTGTTCGAGGCCCCGCTGTGGGACGTTGTCGGCGAGCGCCGCCACGGGCTCTACACGATCGGCCATCCCGAGGCCGAAGGCGTCTTCTACCCCTCGGGCGGCGATCGCTGGACTTACGGGCGGGTGTGGGAACCTGGCCGGGAGCGATTCGCCGACTACCCCGATGACCGGCTGATCCGGCTGATCCGGCTGGGCGCCGGAGTACCCGCGCTGACGCTGCGGCTGCTGCGAGTGGGCTTCTTCGCTTTCGCCACCAAGCTCGCCGACCGCTTCGGGGACCGGCATGTCTTCCTGGCCGGCGACGCGGCACACCAGATCAGCCCGGTCGGCGGCACCGGCATGAACACCGCCGTCCACGACGGCTACGACCTGGGCTGGAAGCTCGCCTGGGTGCTGAAAGGCTGGGCCGGGCCCGAGTTGCTGGACAGCTACGAGGCTGAGCGACGGCCGATCGCGACGGCCAACGCCACCCGCTCAGCAGAGCAGAAAGGCATCGAGTGCACCGTCGCCGAAGGCCTGGCGATCGATCTACGCGGCCGCCTGCCCCACGCCTGGTTACCCGCCCCTGACGGCCCCGTCTGCACCCTCGACCTGCTCGGACCCGGACTGACCCTGCTCACCGACCAGACCGGGCAGCACTGGCAGGCGGCCGCTGACGCGGTGCGCACGCCCGTCCCGCTGGCCGGCCATACCCTGGACGCCGCCACGGCCGCAGCCGTGGGCATTGAACCCGGCGCCGCCCTGCTCGTGCGCCCCGACGCGCACATCGCCGCCCGCTGGGCCGGCGTGGCGACCGACCCGCTGGCCACGCTGCGCACCGGCATCCGGCACGCCACCGGATCAGCGCTGTGCGATGTCGCAGATGCGGTTGCGGAAACCTGAGCCACCGTTCACTCAAGCGGAAGGGGCCATCGGTACCAGCCTTCGTCGGTGTCGAACCAGACGAACTGGGTGGTGGGGTTTGCGACAACGCCGAAGCGGCCGGGATCGGGACGGTCAAGATGGCACCAAAGCTGATAGGCGGTCTCGACACTGTCCCAGAGCCGGCGCGGCCCGGCCTGGAGGACCGAGTGGTGTTTGCCGGCTTCGGGACGCGGTCGGTGAAGCTGAAGTGCCCGGCGCCGGTGACGGTCCATAGGTGGGCTTGGCCTTGCGGTACTGCGCGTTGCACGGCGTCGAGTTGGGGACGTTGGATGGGGTCCTCGGTGAGGGCGTCCTGGTTTCCGAGGAACGCGAACGGTGTGCCCAGTCCG